>CAMAZB010000022.1 GCA_945862785.1 uncultured Clostridia bacterium
AACGGCCCGGAAGCATCTGCTTCCGGGCTGTTTTGGTTGCATTTCCGGGGGAAAGCGTGTACACTGAACAATATCATTGCAATACAAAAAGGAGAATCCTCATGCTGTATGCGATTTTTGCCGCCCTGGGGGCGGCGCTTTTGGCCCTGGACCAGTGGTTCAAGCACTGGATCACGGTGAACCTGCCCCTGGGGGAGACACGGCCGTTCCTGCCGGGCTTCATGCAGCTCCGGACCGTCCACAACTACGGCGCGGCCTGGTCCAGCTTTTCCGGAATGCGGTGGCTGCTGGTGGCTGTCACCTGCTGTATCGTACTGGCGGTGGCCGCGGCGCTGATCCGGCGAACCGTGCGGCATCCCTTTGGTGTGGCTGCCGGATTCCTCATTATCTCCGGTGGGCTGGGGAATATCATCGACCGGGTGCGGCTGGGCTATGTGGTGGATATGTTTGAACTTCAGTTCATCAGCTACCCGGTGTTCAACATCGCCGACTGCTGCATCGTCTGCGGCTGTATCATGGGAGCTGTCTATTACCTGTGGCTTTATGAAAAATACGACAAAAAGGAAGTCAGTAATGGAGATTCTGACACTCCAACCGAATAAAGAGGACGCCGGACAGCGGGTGGACGCCTGGCTGGCGGTGAACCTGGAGGACGTGACCCGCTCCGCCGCCCAGCGGCTGTTGGAGGAGGGCCGGGTGACCTGCGATGGGAAGCCCTTGGCGAAAAACTACAAGCTGACGGGGAGGGAGACGTTGGAAGTGGCCCTGCCCGAGCCGGAACCGGTGGATGTGGTGCCCCAGGACATTCCGCTGGATGTGGTGTACGAGGACGCAGACGTCATCGTGGTGAACAAGCCCAAGGGGCTGGTGGTCCATCCCGCGCCGGGACACCCCGACGGGACCCTGGTGAACGCCTTGCTCCACCACTGCGGAGATAGCCTCTCCGGTATCGGCGGGGAGCTGCGGCCCGGTATCGTCCACCGCATCGACCGGGATACCTCCGGGCTGATCATCGCGGCGAAGAACGACTTTGCCCATCAAAAGCTGGCGGCCCAGCTGCAGGACCACACCCTGGCCCGGATATATCATTGCGTTGTTGTTGGAAATCTGCGGGAGGACGCGGGGACTGTGGACGCGCCCATCGGGCGGCATCCTGTGGACCGGAAGAAGATGGCGGTGGTGGCGAATGGCCGTCCCGCCGTCACCCACTGGCGGGTGCTGGAGCGGTTCCAGGGATTCACCTATGTGGAGTGCCGCCTGGAGACCGGGCGGACCCACCAGATCCGGGTGCATATGGCCTATATCGGGCATCCCATTCTGGGGGACACGGTGTACGGGAACAAAAAGGCGGTGCCGGGACTCCGGGGGCAGTGCCTCCACGCTGTGGGACTGCGGTTTATCCATCCCCGGACGGGGGAGCCTGTGGAGCTGGCCTGCCCGCTGACGGAGGAGTTTCAGGCGCAGCTGGACAAGCTGCGGAAGCGGGGATAAGCGCATGAGACGGCATGGGGCGTATGCTCCATGCCGCAGGCTGTCGATAAACCCGGAAATGAAGGAAAACGGGAAGGAAGGGTGTGCGCGGGGAACCCAGGAAGGGTGCCCTGCGCCATTTAAATCAATAGATTTCAGAACTTTTTGAAAGTTCTGAAATCTTAAGCAGCTTGTCGAAAAGACTTTTTCGACAAGCTGCGGCATGGGGCGTATGCTCCATGCCGTTTTTTTGGCACGAATTCCTATTGAACAGATGGGCATTATTCAGCAAGAACTGAGCAGGATTCAGGAAGTAATTTGATATTTGCACAAAAAGTAATCGATTACCTAGCACAAATATGATAAAAATAGAGATTGAACTTCCGGAGGGGGCCTGCTAAGATGATGCCGTCCGCTGGGGAACGGCGGAAGCAAACTCTGCAAGACAAGAAGGAATGGATAACTATGACGAAAGTGATTGATATTAAGACGAAGGAACAGGCTGAGAAGATCAGCGATCTGGCCAGCAAGGCACCCTATGAGGTCTGGCTGAGCACCGATACCGTGATGCTGGACGCCCGCTCTCTGCTGGGTATCCTGAGTCTGGTGGGCAAGCGGGCCTCCGTTGTGGCGGAGGACAATGTGAACCCCCGCAGCTTCAGCAAGCTGGTCGACAAAATGGCATAACGGGCAAAGGCCCGTAAGAGGAAGCGCGGTGGCTGCCACCACTGCGCTTCCTTTTTTTGCCCGCTTTCACGGTTTGGGCCGGGAGTGGGATGGTTTTCCGCTTGTGCTTTTTTTACTTTTATGCTATGATATTTTAGTTAAAGTATATACATCGGAGGACTTGGTTTTGGAACGCAAGGAAGTATTGATATCCCCGGCGGAGCTGGACCGCCAGCGGGATTTTCAGAAAAAGATCAGAGCTATGTTCGCCGCACGGGAGGCCCATCCCGTGGCCTGCGTGGACACCTTTGGGTGCCAGCAGAATGTGGCTGACGGTCAGAAGCTAATGGGAATGCTGCAATCGTGCGGCTTCACCTTTACGGAGGACCCCAAGGAGGCCGACCTGGTCATCCTGAATACCTGCGCCGTGCGGGAGCACGCCGAGCAGCGGGTGTTCGGCAACCTGGGCCTTTTGACCCACACGAAGAAGGAGAACCCGGAGCAGGTCATCTGCCTGTGCGGGTGCATGGCCCAGGAGGAGCGGGTGAGCAAGCGGGTGAAGGAGTCCTACCGCCATGTGGACCTGGTGTTTGGCCCCCACGCCCTTTGGAAGTTCCCGGAGCTGCTGTGGCAGGTCTATGAGACCCGGAAACGGGTGTTCGCGGTGGACAACGAGCATGGGACCATCGCTGAGGGCATCCCCGTGGTACGGGAGAAGGGCGTGAAGGCCTGGGTGTCCATCATGTACGGGTGTAACAATTTCTGCTCCTACTGCATTGTGCCCTACGTCCGGGGCCGGGAGCGGAGCCGGGACCCCCAGTGCGTCCTGCAGGAAGTGAAGGAACTGGTGGAGGCGGGGTACAAGGACATCACCCTGCTGGGCCAGAACGTCAATTCCTACGGCAATGACCTGGACCTGGGCTACGACTTCGCGGACCTGCTGGCGGACATTGACAAAATTCCGGGAGAATACCGCATCCGGTTCATGTCCAGCCACCCCAAGGACGCCACGAAAAAGCTGTTTGACACCATGGCGGCAAGCCGGCATGTGGCAAAGCAGCTCCATCTTCCCGTCCAGTCCGGCAACGATCGGGTGCTGAAGGAAATGAACCGGCGGTATACCCGGCAGCAGTACCTGGACCTGGTGAACTACGCCAAGAGCGTGATGCCGGGGCTGGTTTTGACCAGCGACATCATCATCGGCTTCCCTGGCGAGACCGAGGCGGAGGCCATGGATACGGTGTCCCTGGTGCAGGAGGTGGGCTTTGACGCCCTGTTTACGTTCATTTACTCTCCCCGGCCCGGCACAAGGGCGGCGGAAATGCCCGACCCGGCCTCCCGGGAGGAGAAGCAGAAGTGGTTTGATAAGCTGCTGGAGGTACAGAACGGCCAGTCCGCCGCCCTTCATGCCGCCTACATCGGAAAGACCGTCCGGGTGCTGGTGGACGGAAAGAGCGACGATGAGAGCTTTCCCCTGGCGTCCCGTACCGAGGGCAACCGGCTGGTGCGGCTCAAGGGAGACGAGAGCCTGATCGGGAAGTTCATCGACGTGAAGATCACCGGCAGCAATACCTGGGCGCTGTACGGAGAATGTGTATGAAGATCGTGACGTTAATGGAAAACACCGCCTGTGACGCGGGGCTGTGCGCCGCCCACGGGCTGAGCCTTTACATCGAGACGCCCAAACACAGAATCCTGTTCGACATGGGGCCGGATGGCCGCTTCATCGACAACGCAGAAAAGCTGGGCGTGGACCTGAGCGCCGTGGACATTGCGGTGCTGTCCCACGGCCACTATGACCACGGCGGCGGCCTGCGGGATTTTTGCGAGGTCAACAGCAGGGCGGACATCTTCATCCATACCGACGCTTTCGGCAACTTCTACGCCCTGGAGAAGGGAAAGGAGCCCCGCTACATCGGCCTGGACCCGGAGCTGTGGGAGCTGGAGAGCCGCGTCATCCCCACGGCGGACTTCGTGAAGCTGGACGACGAGCTGACGCTGTTTTCCGACGAGCCGGAGGTGTTTCCCGCTCTGGCGGCCAGCGCCAAGCTCCATGTAGAGACGCCGGACGGCCTGCGGCCTGACCCTTTCACCCACGAGCAGAACCTGCTGGTGACGGCGTGGGGCAAGTCCGCGCTGTTCGCGGGCTGCGCCCACCGGGGTATCGTCAACATTCTGGCGGGGGCCAGGGAGCGGCTGGGCCGTCTGCCCGACGCGGTGTTCGGGGGATTCCACTTCTTTGAGCTGGACCCGGCGGACGCGGAGAGCGGCCGCCTGATCGAGGAGACGGGCCGGGCGCTGCTGGAGGGGGACACGGTGTACTACACCGGCCACTGCACCGGGGACTATGCCTATGAAAAGCTCCGCGCCATCCTGGGGGACCGTCTGCGGCCCATGACCGGCGGAAGCATTGTGGAGATTTGAGAGAAAGACGGTGACACCACATGGCGGAAATGACCCCCATGATGAAGCAATACCTAGAGATCAAGCGGGACAACCCGGATTCCATCCTGTTTTTCCGGCTGGGCGACTTCTATGAGATGTTTGCTGACGACGCCAAGCTGGCCTCCAAGGAACTGGACCTGACGCTGACCTCCCGGGACAAGGACCCCAAGAAGGCACCGGAGGAGAAGGTGCCCATGTGCGGCATCCCCTACCACGCCAGCGAGGCCTACATCGCCCGGCTCATCGCCAAGGGCTACAAGGTCGCTATCTGCGAGCAGATGGAGGATCCCGCCACCGCCAAGGGGCTGGTGAAGCGGGACATCATCCGGGTGGTGACGCCGGGAACGGTCATCGACGCCGCGTGTCTGGATGACAAGTCCAGCAACTTCCTCTGCGGTATTTACATGGACTCCCGGTCCGCCGGTGTGGCGTTCTGCGACATTACCACCGGCAAGGCCCATCTGACGGCCTTTTCCGGGAAGGACCGGGTGGAGCACGTTATCAACGAACTGGGGCGGTTCAGCCCGGCGGAGGCCATTCTGAACGACGGCGCCTACGCCGAGCGCGCTCTGGTGGACGTTCTGCGGGAAAAATTCTCCTGCCGGGTGGAGAACGGCGGGGAGCGGCGGTTCCTCCTGAACGAGGCGGAGAAGAATATCCGCAGGCAGTTCGGCGAGGAGGCCCAGAAGCGCCTGCCCGCCGGAAACCCGGCGGCGGCCATGGCTCTGGGTGGATTGCTGAACTACTTATACGAGACACAAAAGACCGATCTGAGCCACATCAACGACCTGGATTACTACGAGCAGGGCCGGTTCATGGAACTGGACCTGACGGCCCGGCGGAATCTGGAACTGACGGAGACCCTCCGGGGCAAGGAGAAGAAGGGGAGCCTGCTGTGGGTTTTGGATAAGACCAAGACCCCTATGGGCGCCCGGTGCCTGCGGAGCTGGCTGGAGCGGCCTTTGCTGAGCGTGACGGCCATCTGCAAGCGAAACGCCGCCGTAGCGGCGTTGGTGGACAATACCATCCAGCGGGAAGAGTTGATTGCCGCCATGACGGGCCTGGGCGATATGGAGCGGCTCATCGGCCGCATTGTCTACGGTACCGCCGGCGGACGGGACATGGCGTCCCTCCGGGCGGCCATTGAAAAACTGCCCGCTGTCAAGGAGCAGCTGGCGGCGCTGAATGACCGCCGCCTCAGTGAGCTGACGGCGGAGTTGGACACCCTGGATGACATTGGGCAGCGCATCGCGGATACCATCTGCGACGAGCCGCCGTTCTCCGTCCGGGAGGGCGGTTTCATCCGGGACGGCTTCAACGAAGAGGTGGACCGCCTGCGGCACATCCTCAAGGGCGGCAAGAGCGTCATGGCGGAGATGGAGGCCAAGGAAAAAGAGGCCACCGGCATCCGGACGCTGAAAATCGGCTACAACAAGGTGTTTGGATACTATATCGAGGTGTCCAACTCCTTCAAGGACCAGGTGCCGGAGACATACATCCGTAAGCAGACCCTGGTGAACGGCGAGCGGTACATCACCCAGGAGCTGAAAGACCTGGAGCATGAGATCCTGACCGCCTCGGAGCGGGTAGTGGCACTGGAATATGAGCTGTTCACGGCGCTGCGGGAGGAAATCTCCGCCGCCGCGCCCCGTATCCAGAAAACCGCCGCCGCCGTGGCGGAGGCCGACGCCCTGGCGTCCTTTGCCGCCGTGGCGGTGCGGAACAACTACTGCCGCCCCGATGTGGATGAATCCGGGGTCATTGAGATCAAAGAGGGCCGGCACCCGGTGGTGGAGCGGGTGCTGAAGGACAGCCTGTTCGTCCCCAACGACACGTTCATGGGGGAGAAGGAGGGCCGGGTGGCTATCATCACCGGCCCCAACATGGCGGGCAAATCCACCTACATGCGCCAGGTGGCTCTGATCGTGCTGATGGCACAGATGGGGAGCTTTGTCCCGGCGAAGTTTGCCCACATCGGCGTGGTGGACCGCATTTTCACCCGCATCGGCGCGTCTGACGACCTGAGCGCCGGACAGTCCACCTTTATGGTGGAGATGACGGAGGTGTCGGACATCCTGCACCACGCCACAAAGAACTCTTTGCTGATTCTGGACGAAATCGGGCGGGGTACGTCCACCTTCGACGGTATGTCCATCGCCCGGGCGGTGCTGGAATACTGTGCCGACAAGAAGCTGCTGGGCGCCAAGACCCTGTTTGCCACCCATTACCATGAGCTGACGGAGCTGGAGAACACCTTGCCCGGCACGGTGAATTACTCCATCGCGGTCAAGGCCCGGGGCGAGGACATCATTTTCCTGCGGAAAATCGTCCCCGGCGGGGCGGACCGGAGCTACGGCATCGAGGTCGCCAAACTGGCGGGACTGCCGGACAAAGTCGTTCAGCGGGCCAAGGCGGTGCTGGCGGAACTGGAGAACGAAAACGGCGTCCAGTATGTGGCGGCACGGAAGGAAGCGGAGCAGGTGTCGCTGGATGCCATCGGCGAGGGCGAGGTGCTGGACGCGCTGCGGCGGTGCCAGCCGGATACGCTGACGCCCATCGAGGCCATGAGCCTGCTGTATGAGTTGAAGCAGAAGCTGAAGTGAGAGAACTGGCAGCGGCGCCCCCGCGCCGAAAGGCGCACCAAGCGTTTTGCCGAAGGCAAAACCTTGAAACCGCCGGGCTTTGCCTGGCGGTTTGAGTGAAATGCGGGGGCCCCGCCGGGCCTGCCCGGTGGGGCGCGCCAGCCGGATACGCTGACGCCTATTGAAGCGATGTCGCTTCTTTATGAGCTGAAACAGAAGTTGAAGTAAGAGTTGGGCGGCCTGCGGGTCGCGGAGACGGGGATTCCACGCCTTGGGCGCGGGACGGGAGCTGCGCCGCTTTGCGGCGCGGGGAATGAACCTCCATTTTCTTTTCGGTTGCGCCGAAAAGACTGCGCCCGCAGGCGCGTGTCGGAGCCAACCGCCGCAAAGCGGCGGCTCTTAGGCGAAGACAAACGGCCGTTCACGGTCAAAAGAAAAGGCGCTTTCGTGTCCAAATCCTGCCCGTTCGGGCAGGTTTGGACAGGTGCGGGGGTCGTGCGAGACCGTGCGGCGGAGATTTGGGGGCTTGTGCCGGGTGCGCTATACTCTTCGGAAACAGAGAAGGTGCTTCCCCGCATTTGATGGTGCGGAGGGGCTTTCGGGGTGGTCGTCGCATGACATTGCTTCTCTTTCCGCACTCCTCGCTTCACTTAGCGCTACCTGGGAGATCATAGGGAGCGGCAGCGGATGGGAGAAGAAAGTCAAAGCAGTCTTGCAGCCCGACGCATGAAAGCAGTTCGTCGCGGGCTGCACGCCTGCAAGTTTCAGCAAAGTAGGGGCCCCCACGAAAACCCAGCGCAGCGGTTTTCGTGAGGAGAGGACAAGCATCGGAATGAGTGAGCTTTCGGCGCAAGCCGAAAGCGAGGGATATGGAGATTGCGAGGACGAGGACCGCGCCCAACGCAGGAGATTGCCTCAACTGCCCAATGTTTCTTGTTGGGACCCCACGTTTCAAGCAAATAAGGCGCCAGCGGCGCCGCAGGCTGTCGATAAAGCCAGAAATGTAGGAAAACGGGAAGGAAGGGTGTGCGCGGGGAACCCAGGAAGGGTGCCCTGCGCCATTCAAATCAATAGATTTCAGAACTTTTTGAAAGTTCTGAAATCTTAAGCAACTTGTCGAAAAGACTTTTTCGACAAGTTGAGGCGCCAGCGGCGCCGGTTTTGTGCAGAGTGGTTTTCTTTTACACCGGGCGCGGCGCGTTTTCTTTTGTCAAGACAAAAGAAAATGGGGGGCGCATCCCTCACGGAGGTGCCGGCATACATAGGAGGTTTCTATGGCAAAACGCAAATCCACAACTTATATGACTTACGGAGAGCAGATCGCTGGGGTGGTGTTCTTCGTCATCTACCTGCTGGTGCTGCCGTTTGTCACTAACCCGCTGTTTGATCTGGCCGGGCGCCTGCTGGCAGTGTCTATTTCCGCCGCCATGCGGGATGTGCTGTACTACTACATCCTGTTCGCCGTGACGATCATTATTTTCCACGGCTTCCTGGCCCGGACCTCCCGGCACCTGATGGATAATCTGGGCGGCGCCTGCAAGACGGCGGCGGCAGGACTGGTGGGGCTGTATGGCCTGAATGAGCTGGTGTACCGGCTGACGAACCTGATTTTCACCAACCGCACCAACCTCAACGACACCACCATCTCCGCCCAGATCGACGACGCGCCCCACATGACGTTGCTGATTGTCATTTTCCTGGCGCCTTTCGTGGAGGAGGTGCTGTTCCGGGGGCTGGTGTTCGGTAATCTGAAGAGCAGGAGCCGGGCCTTGGCCTATGTGGTGAGCTGTTTGCTGTTCGCACTGCTCCACGTGTGGCAGTTCGCCGTGGTAAAGCAGGATGTCACCTATTTTTTGCTGATGATCCAATATCTGGTACCGGGCCTGGTACTGGCCTGGGCCTACGATCACAGCGGGACACTGTGGGCCTCCATCGGACTTCATGCCGCGGTCAACGCCCTGAGCGTGTGGGCGATGCTGTGAAAATCCAAAGAGATAAGAGAGTGGGAGCTTCGTGAGTTATTTTGCCGTACTGAACGAAATGCTGGTCATCCTGTTTGGCATAGCCTTGGGCTATCTGGCCCGCCGGCTGGGCTATCTGGGCGGGGAGACCGATCAGAAATTATCCAAGATCATTTTGAATATCACCATGCCCTGCCTGATCGTGGCGTCTGTGGCCAATGGGGACACCCTGCCCGGCGCGGCGGAGATCCTGTCCGTTTTGAAGGTGGCGGTGGTATTTTACGGAATAGAACTGCTGGTGGCTGCTGTTGCACCCCGGCTGCTGGGCGGTACGGAGCGGCAGAGGGGCGTGTGGCGCTATGCCGTCATGTTTCCCAACATGGGCTTCATCGGCTACCCGGTGACAGTGGCTATTTTCGGCCCGGAGGCGCTGTTTTACGCTGTCATCCTGACACTGCCGTTCAATCTGCTGTCGTTTTCCCTAGGGCCGCTGATGCTGGCCGGACGGGCCAAATTCCGCTGGCAGCAGCTGATCTCCCCCTGCATCCTGGCTTCTCTGGCCGCCCTGGTGGTGGCCCTGGGACACGTTTCCCTGCCGGTGATCGTGGGGAAGTGCGTGGAATTCGTGGGGAGCATCACCACCCCGCTGTCCCTGCTGGTGGTGGGCTCTCTGCTGGCGGGCCTGCCGATCGGGCGGGTGTTCGCGTCGCCCCGCCTGTGGGCGCTGACGGCGCTGCGCCTGTTGGGCCTGCCCGCGCTGCTGTGGGCGGTGCTGGGCTGGATGCATGTGGAGCCGCCCGTGGTGGCGGGGGTCGCCGTCATCCTGATGGCCATGCCCACGGCGGTGAACGGCTCCATGCTGAGTATGGAGTACGGCGGCGATACGGAGTGCATGGCACAGATCACGTTTTTGACGACCCTGATATCCATCATCACCATTCCGGTGGTGTCGGTGCTGCTGTAAGAGTTTTGGAAATGCGGAGGTGCGTACAATGCCTCATATTGAACAACTTGCATCCCATGTAGCGGACCTGATCGCCGCCGGCGAGGTCGTGGAGCGGCCTGCCAGCGTGGTGAAGGAGCTGGTGGAGAATGCCATCGACGCCGGGGCCTCCGCTGTGGTGGTAGAGATCCAGCGGGGCGGCATGAGCCTGATCCGGGTGACGGACAATGGCTGCGGCATTGCCCCCGGCGAGCTGCCCACGGCTTTCCTGCGCCATGCCACCAGTAAGCTGCGCTCTGCCGAAGACCTGGGGAAGATAGGCACCCTGGGCTTCCGGGGCGAGGCTCTGGCGGCCATCTCCGCCGTCAGCCGGGTGGATATTGTCACTCGGCAGAAGGGCGCGGGCTGCGGCGCGGCCCTGCACCTGGAGGGCGGCGTGCCCGGTCAGGTGGGGGAGGCGGGCGCCCCGGAGGGTACTACCATCGCTGTCCGGGACCTGTTCTACAATACCCCGGCGAGATTGAAATTCATGCGGAAGGACAGCGCCGAGACCGCCGCTGTGGCGGGGCTGATGCAGCATCTGGCGCTGAGCCACCCTGACGTATCCTTCAAGTTCATCAAGGACGGCACGGAAAGCCTCCACACCCCCGGTGACGGGAAGCTGGAGTCCGCCGTCTACGCCGCTCTGGGTCGGGATTTTGCCCGGGGACTGGTGAGCGTGGAGGGCCGGGGCGGCGACATCGCCGTCAGCGGCTTCGTCACCGCGCCCCTGTTGGGCCGGGGGTCCCGGTCCATGCAGGCGTTCTTCGTCAACGGGCGGTTTATCAAGTCCCAGCTATTGACGGCCGCTCTGGAGGAGGGCTACCGCAACCAGATCATGAAGGGGAAGTTCCCCGGCTGCGTGCTGAGCGTGACGCTGCCGGTAACGGCGGTGGATGTGAACGTCCATCCCGCCAAGACCCAGGTGAAATTCGCCCGGGAGCGGGAGGTGTTCGACGCGGTGTATCACACCGTGCTGGACTGTCTGGACGCCAGGGGCGCGCCTGTGGCGGCCCCGAAGCCCGCAGAGCGGGTGGTGAATCCCCGGCAGGACTTTTTCCGGTCCATGGATGCCAAGACCTTCCGGGAGCAGGGAGCGAAGAATGCTGAAAAGGCGGCGGAGAAGCCTCCGGTGCGTCCCGCGGCCCCGGCCCGGCCCGCCTGGAATACGGAGTGGAAATCTGCCGCAAAGGTGGCGGACAGCCAGACGGAGCGGAGCGGCTACCAGGCTTTCCGGCCGTTGGAAAAGCCCGCCGGGACGGCTTTCGGAAAGCCCCCCGCGTCGGTGACGGAGCGCCGGGAGGCGGCGCCTGTCAGGGAAACGCCGGTGAAAGCGGAAGCGCCTGCGGAAAAAGAGACCCCCGTGAAACCGGAGGTGGCGAAACGGCCCTTTGTGCCCGCCATCCCGGCGGAGCAGCAGGGACTGGATTTACCCGGGCAGACCACCATCGAGCCGCCGAAAGAGGCCCCCTGGCGCATTGCCGGGGAGGTGCTGCATACTTACATCATTTGTGAGAGCGAAGACGGGTGCGTATGGCTCATCGACAAGCACGCCGCCCATGAGCGCATTAACTTCGACCGCCTGAAGGCCGCTAAAACGCCGCCCATGCGGCAGACCCTGCTTCAGCCTGTGGCGGCGGAGCTGACGAAGGAGGACGGCGCGCTGCTGCTGGAAAATCTGAGCCTGCTGGAGCAGTTCGGCTTCGCCTGCGAGGACTTCGGAGACGGCGCGGTGCTGGTGCGGGAGGTCCCGGCGGACATTGACGCCGGGGATACCGTTTCCACACTGGAGGAGTTTGCGGAGAACCTCCGCAGCGGAAAAAGCCTGGAGGAAAAGCGGGAGAACCTGCTGCACACCATGGCCTGCAAGGCCGCCATCAAGGGCGGCTGGACCAGCGACCTGTCAGAACTGAAGGTGCTGGTGGAAAAGGTCCAGAGCGGCGAGGTCCGCTACTGCCCCCATGGACGGCCCGTAGCGGTGAAACTCACCAAATATGAGCTGGAAAAGATGTTCAAGCGGGCATAATGTTCGTCAGGGGGAGACTATGAAACGGGAAAAAGGATCCTGCTGGGCATCGTTGTTTTGCTGGCGGCGATTTGCTTGGGCCAGATTTGGATCAAGCACCAGGAGAAAGTCCGAACGATGGCGGAACAGGCTGCCAAAGGGAACAGCGTGGCCTTTGCGGACGGCGATGTGGTCAGCGGCTGGGAACTCTGGCGGGATTTTTACGAGACCACGCAGGCGGGGAACCCCGCCAGCGTGCGGCTGGTGAGCAGCTATTCCGCTATGGAACCGGACGACACCCACTGCGTCACGCGGGAACATACTTATTATGTCCAGGAGCTGACCTTTGACGAGAATATGATGCCGCAGGATATTGAGCGGTATGAGACATCCTCCGTTTGGGAGAGGGAACCGCTGGACGCCTGCGGAATCTATACGGAATACGTCTGGAAAGAGGAATACCGATATTTACATGAGCATTGAGAGAGGAGGGGGCCTATGGCACCGAAGATCGTTTGCGTTGTAGGCCCCACGGCCTGCGGCAAGACCACCCTGGGTGTGCTGCTGGCGAAACAATTTCATGGAGAAGTGGTCTCCGCCGACTCCATGCAGATTTACCGGGGTATGACCATCGGCACCGCTGCCCCTACCGAAAAAGAGATGGACGGCGTGCCCCACCACATGGTGGCGGTGGCGGACCCGGCGGAGCAGTGGTCCGCCGCCCGGTATGCCGAAACGGCCATCCCCATCATCGATGATATTTTAGCCCGGGGAAAGCTGCCTGTTCTGGTGGGCGGCACCGGGCTGTGGCTGGACGCGGTGGTGAAGGGTCACGGCTTCGCCGGAGGCCACGCCGGTGGCGAGGTGCGGAAAACGCTGCAAAAGCGGATGGAGGCGGAGGGTATCGAACCTCTGCTGGAGGAGCTGCGGCAGGTGGACCCGGAGACGGCGAAACGGCTGCACCCGGCGGATGAAAAGCGCATCCTCCGGGCACTGGAGGTATACCTGGAGACAGGAAAGACCATTTCCGCCCACAACGCGGAGACAAAGGACCTGCCGCCCCGGTACGATGCTATCTGGATCGGCCTGCGGTTTGCCGACCGGGAGGACATGAAGGCACTCATTGACCGCCGGGTGGACAAAATGGCGGAGGAGGGCCTTGTGGAGGAGGTCCGGGCGCTGCTGGAAAGCGGCCTGCCCCGGAATGCCACAGCTCTCCAGGCCATCGGCTACAAGGAGTTTTTAGGGGTATTGGAGGGCACCGCCACCGAGGCAGAGGCCCTGGCGGAGGTGAAGCTCCGCTCCCGGCAGTACGCCAAGCGCCAGTTGACCTGGCTGCGGCGGAATCCGGCCATTCACTGGATCGAATGGGAAAAAGAGCGGGATTTTGCGAAGGCCTTACAGATTTCGACGGAAATCCTGACCGCTGAGGGCGTATCCTAGTCCCGGCGGGCGAAAAAAGGAAAAATCGTCCGACCCAAACAGAAAAAGGAGCGGACGATATGCACAACAAAGCAAATTTACAGGACATTTTTCTTCTTCGGGCGAAACGGGACAGGCTGCCGGTGACCATGTTCTTGATGAACGGGTTTCAAATGCGGGGCATCATCACCGGGTTTGACGCCTTCGTGGTCATTCTGGACAGCGACGGCAAGCAGCAGGTCATATATAAGCATGCGATTTCCACCATCGCGCCGGTGCGGGCGGTGGACCTGACGGAGGACGAGCTTGCCGTCGCGCGAGCGTGAGCGAGCCGCCGCAAAGCGGCGCCAAGCGTTTTGCGGAGCAAAACCTTGAGATCGCCGGGCTGTGCCTGGCGATCTGAGTTCCATGCGGGGTCCCCGCACGATGGGAAGCATCGTGTGGGGCGGCAAGCAGCAGGTCATATATAAGCATGCGATTTCCACCATCGCGCCGGTGCGGGCGGTGGACCTGACGGAAGAAACGACGTAATCCACGCGCTTTCGCCCCTGCGGGCGCGTTACATAGCGAGGGATCTCCATGAAGAACAACTCTTTGGGAATGAAGCTGCTGATGGCCGCCGTAACGCTGGCGGTACTGGCCTATTTTGGGATGCAGGGCTACCGTTATTTTGCGGACCCCCTGACCACAACCCTGGCCTACAACTACCAGGTGGAAGACAGCATCGACCTGTCCGGCTATGTGGTGCGGCAGGAGCAGGTGCTTGCGGACGACAGCGGCGGTCTGCTGCGCCTTCGGCGGGAGGAGGGTGAACGCGTCAGCAACGGCGGCGTTGTGGCATCCGTTTACGCCGATCAGGCGTCCCTGGACCGGCAGACGGAGATCGGCGCCCTGGAGACCCGCATCGAGCAGCTCCAGTATGCCCAGGACGCGGCGGGCAGCTCCGAGATATCCATGAAGCTGGATACCCAGATCATGCAGAATGTTCTGGAATACCGCCGGTGTCTGGCGGCGGACCGGCTGGCCAAGGCGGAGACCTGCGGCGGCCAGCTCCGGGCGTTGGTACTGAAGCGGGACTATACTTATACGGAAAACGAGGACCTCTCCGGCCAGATCGGGGAACTCCAGGCCCAGCTCAAAGAGCTGAAGGCCCGGGCGGCAGGCTCCGTGCGGACGATCTGGTCGCCGGCGTCGGGCTTGTATTCCGCCGTGGTGGATGGCTACGAGAATGTGCTGACTCCGGAGAGCCTGACGGATATGACGCCCTCCCAGCTCAGCGCTGTCCGGGCGGACAGCGCGGTTTCCTCCAGCGTGGGGAAGCTGATCCTGGGTGATTCCTGGTACTACGCCGCCTCCATGCCCGCCGCCGACGCGGAGGAACTGAAGGAGACGTCGGACACGCTGCAAAAGGCCGGAAAGAGTCTGATCCTGCGCTTTGCCAAGAGCGTGGAGCGGGATCTGCCGGTGACCGTGTCCTATCTGGGACCGGAGGAGGATGGCCGGCGGGTGGCGGTGTTTGAGGGGAAGACCTATCTGCCTCAGCTCACGCTGCTGCGCCAGCAGAGCGCCCAGATCATCTGGGGCGGCGCGGAGGGCATCCGGGTGCCCAAGGAAGCCCTGCGGGTGGACACCCGCACAGTGGAACACGAGGATGGGACTACGGAGGAGACGCGAGTCAAGGGGCTGTATTGCATCGTGGGCATGGAGGCCCGGTTCAAGCCGGTGGAAGTGCTCTACAACGGAAACGGCTTCCTGCTGGTGCGGGCCAACGCTCCCGAGGACAGGGAGAATCTGCGGCTGCGGCCGGGAGACGAAATCATTATTACGGCGAATGACCTGTACGACGGAAAGGTCGTCGGGCAGAAGAACGGAAATTAAGAAAGAGAGAGGCGTATCGCAATGTCTATCGCGGAAAATATTGCACGGGTGCGGGAGGAGATCGCCGCAGCCGCCGCAGAAGTGGGAAAGAAACCGGAAGAGATCACACTGGTGGGCGCCAGCAAGATGAACGACGCCGCCGCCTGCCGGGAGGCCATTGCCGCCGGCATCGACGCCCTGGGCGAGAACCGGGTCCAGGAGATGACCGCCAAGCTGGCGGAGAATGCTTACGATGGGGCTCCGCTGCACTTCATCGGCCATTTGCAGCGGAACAAGGTCAAGCAGGTGGTGGGCCATGTGGCCCTGATCCAGTCCGTGGGCTCCCTGGAGCTGCTGGACGAGATCGAAAAGACGGCGGCAAACAGGGGACTGGTGCAGGACATCCTGCTGGAGGTCAACGTGGGCGGCGAGGAGGCCAAGAGCGGCTTTGCACCTGCCGATACCGAGGCCGCGGCGGAAGCTGCCCTGTCCAGGAACCATGTCCGGGTCCTGGGGCTGATGACCATTCCGCCTGCCAATGCCGACCGGGATACCAATATGCGGTATTTTAAGGAAGTACGGGCACTTTATGTTGACATTGATAGAAAAATGTTCCATAATGAATTGAAGTATCTCTCCATGGGCATGAGCGGCGATTTCGCGGATGCCATCCGCTGCGGCGCCAATATGGTCCGGGTGGGCACCGCTATCTTCGGCG
This sequence comes from uncultured Clostridia bacterium, assembly GCA_945862785.1. GTDB lineage: Bacteria > Bacillota > Clostridia > Oscillospirales > Oscillospiraceae > Oscillibacter. The sequence goes on from CAMAZB010000022.1 coordinate 16,109, forward strand.
CCCGGCACTATACCTGAGAAGATTATTCCTCAAGGAGGTTTTGAAATATGAGCTTGATCGACGAACTGAAAAAGCTGACCCATCCCTATGAGGACGAGGATGAGGAGTTCGAGGAGTTTGAGGAAGCGCCCCGCAAGGATGCGTTTGAGGACAGACGCGTCAAGGCGGAGGACCGCCGCAACAAGGTGGTCAATATCCACGCCACCACCCAGTTGAAGGTGGTCCTGGTAAAGCCGGAGCGGTTTGAAAACGCCTCTGAGATCGCGGACCATCTGAAAGACAAGCGGACGGTGGTGCTGAACCTGGAGTCCACCAACAAGGATATCGCCCGGCGGCTGATCGACTTCCTGTCCGGCGTGGCCTACGCCGGCGAGGGCAAGATCAAAAAGGTGGCTGCCAATACCTACATCATCACGCCCTACCATGTGGATATCGAGGGCGACCTGATTGACGAGCTGGAAAATAACGGCTTGTACTTCTAACGGGGGGATAGACAGATATGCTGACACCGCAGGAAGTTTCCACCCACGCCTTTACCAAGGCGCCTTTGGGCGGCTACAACATGGCTATGGTCGATGAGTTCCTGGACGAGCTTACCGACGACTATACGGCACTTTACAAGGAAAACGCGGCTTTGAAGGCCAAGCTGAAGGTCCTGGTGGAGAAAGTGGAGGAATACCGCTCCACGGAGGACGCCATGCGGGCCACGCTGCTGACCGCCCAGAAAATGGCGGATTCCATCGTTCATGAGGCTGAGGCCAAGCGGGATGAGATCCTGGCCCAGGCCCAGAGCGACGCCCAGGAGAAGATCGAAAACTACCGGCGGGAGCTGAGCGAGGCGGAGGACCGCCTGCGGCAGGGTCAGCTGGAGCTGTCCAAGTTCATCGCCGCCAGCCGGGAGATCTGCAACAAGGAGCTGAGCTTCCTGGAGCAGCTTCCCCAGCTGCCTGTGGCGGAGTCCGCTCCCACGGAGGAGCCGGCCGCCCCTGTGGAGGAGATCGAGGAAAAGGTTCTGGCTACCTTTAAGGAGACTCCCGCGGAGGAGGGCGAGCAGGAGCCGGAAGCGCCCGCTGACCCGTATCCCGAGGGCAATCCTTTCGCCCGGCCGGAGGATCTGGACGCCACCCGCCGCATCGACCTGGACGATTTGAAGTTCGGCCGCAATTATAACGGAGAAGTATGATCAAAAGCGGCTCAAAAGAGCCGCTTTTTTTCCGGGAGGAACACTATGGACAAGCAAAAGCCCATCATCGCGTTTCTGTACGATTTTGACAAGACCCTCTGCACTACAGATATGGAGGACTACGCCTTCATTCCCAGCTTGGGTATGACGCCCCGGGAGTTCTGGGCCCTGGCCAACGGCTTCGGCCATGCAAACCGGATGGACGGCATTCTGGCCTATATGTACACCATGATCCAGGAGTCAGAAAAGCGGGATCTGCCCTTCACCCGGGAGAGCCTGCGGGAGATGGGACGGGATATCGTTCTGTTCCCCGGTGTGGAGGGATGGTTCCGGCGGATCAACGCCTTCGGCGAGGAGCAGGGCGTCCAGGTGGAGCACTATGTCATCTCCTCCGGCCTGCGGGAGATCATTGAGGGCTCCGCTATCAGCGGGGAGTTCAAGGAGATCTACGCCAGCGAGTTCTATTATGACGGCGAAGGGCGGCCGGTATGGCCCAAGCTGACGGTCAACTTTACCGCCAAGACCCAGTTCGTCTACCGTATCAACAAGGGCGTGCTGGACGTGTCCGATGACAAGACCCTGAACGACTCCATGCCGGACGACAGCAAGCGGGTGCCCTTCACCAACATGATCTATATCGGAGACGGCCTCTCCGACGTGCCCTGCATGAAGATGATGCGGGCTTACGGCGGCCAGGCCATTGCCGTGTACCAGGAGGCCAACCGCATGGGCGTGGAGGACCTGCTGGCCAAGGGCCGGGTGGATTTCATCTTCCCGGCGGATTACAGCGAGAACACTGCCCTGGATCTGACGGCCAAGAACATCATCCGCAAGATGGCCATCGTGGACCGGCTGGGGGAGGAGAACAGCCGCCAGCTTCGGAATATCGGCGGCGATGTGCTGCCGGACCAGGTGGGACTGTTTTGAACAGAGCTGCCGGGCATTTGCCCGGCAGTTTGATTTTTATCTTCGGCACTTTACAAATGGTAACATTTCTGCTAAACTATACCCTGCGTATTTAGAAAGAGTAAAAGGGGAGAAGAAAATGGCTTCCACATCTGAATTTTCACGCACTTTGTCTCTGCTACGAAAGGAGCGGGGCGTTTCCCAGCGGACTGCCGCCGGGGACCTGGGTATTTCTCAGGCGCTGCTGAGCCACTACGAGAACGGCGTCCGGGAGCCGGGCCTCAGCTTCGTGGTGAAGGCCTGCGACTATTACAACGTGTCCGCCGACTTCATTCTGGGGCGGACATTATCCCGGGAGGGCAGCATGCTGACCTCCGAGGAGGTATTGAACGCCGCCGAGCCAGGGAACATCCTCCAGGGCAGCGTGCTGGCGACTCTCCAGAGCAAGCTGCTCTCAGGCGCTGTGGGTGTGCTGTTCGGGCTGTTGGGTAAACTGGGAGACAAAGCCGCGATCAACGCCGCGGCGGACTACCTGGGCGGCGCGGTGTACCAGCTCTACCGCCACCTGTACCGCTCCGCCGGAGCTAATGAGGACTATTTTGCCCTGAATAGCGATGACTGTGCCATGGATGTGTCCGATGCGGACCGGAAGCTGGCGGAACTGCGCTATGTCCACGCCCTGCGGGACCAGGAGGCCCAGAAGGCGGAGTTCCCCGACTTGTCACCCGACGCCCTGACCGCCGCATATCCCGGGCGCTGCCAGAGCATGACCCAGGTGCTGAGCACCGCCGACGCCAGGCTGAACGGCCTGACGGAGCAGTGAGACTTGCCTACGGAGGTTATCCAAAATATGACGAAACAAGCCAATATTCGAAATTTTTCAATCATTGCCCACAT
>CAMAZB010000023.1 GCA_945862785.1 uncultured Clostridia bacterium
TCATTTCGCTGCTCCTCCTTTCCAAATCACAACCGCTGCGCTGGGTTGTGATTTGGTTTTGGGTGTAGACTTGAAGGCCTGTACCTCGAAAGTGTTCACGCTTTCCAACAGGAGGAGACAGGCTATGCCTGTCTCCTCCTCCCTTTTGCCGGTGTCAGAAGGGACGCTGCGGCGGGCTGATCAAAATTGTGCGGGAAAACCTGAACGGTTTTTCCGCACACACCTTTTCCCTTCAAAGGCTGTTTCTCTAATAGTGTCTTACCTCATTGATATATGCCGGAGCATGCTCGCTTGCTCTTGCTATTTTGAAAGCCATAACGCTGCCCTGCCGGGTGGAGCCCCTCATAAACGGGGCTTGAACGGTAAACCGCGCCCCTTACCTGGCCCTGAGCTGCCAGAAGGCGACTGCGCTGGCCGCCGCCACGTTCAGGGAGTCCACCTCGTGGGACATGGGGATGCGGACGATGTAATCACAGTCGGCGATGGTGCGGGGAGACAGTCCGTCGCCCTCCGTACCCAGTACGATGGCTAGCTTTTCCTCTTGGCAGAGACGCTGGTCCTCAATGCTGACGGCAGTGTCGCTCAAAGCCATGGCGGCGGTCCGAAAGCCCAGCTCCCGCAGCCGTTGGATGCCCGGCTGAGGCCAGTCCGAGGGCTGGCTGCCGATGCGGGTCCAGGGGACCTGAAAGACGGTGCCCATGCTGACCCGCACCGCCCGCCGGTACAGCGGGTCGCAGCAGGTGGGCGTGATCAGTACGGCGTCGATGCTCAGCGCCGCGGCGGAGCGGAAGATGGCACCCACATTGGTGGGGTCCACAATACTTTCCAGGACGGCCACCCGGCGTGCCCCGGTACACAGCTCCTCCACATCGGGCAGCGGGGGGCGGCGCATGGCGCACAGCACGCCCCTGGTCAGCGGATAGCCGGTCAGCTCCGCCAGCAGGGCGCGGTCCGCCGTGTAGACGGGGATGTCCCCGCAGCGGCTGATGATGCCGCTGGCCTGGCCGCCGATATGTCTGCGTTCCATGAGCAGGGAGACCGGCTCGTACCCCGCGTTCAGGGCCCGCTCAATTACCTTGGGGCTCTCCGCGATAAAAATGCCCTTCTCCGGCTCCAGCCGGGAGCGGAGCTGTCCCTCCGTCAGACGGGCAAAGACGTCCAGCTGGGGTGATGAAAAGTCCTTGATCTCGATGATGTCAGGCATAGCGGTCTCCTTCAGGCGGAAGAACTTGACGGCGGGCGGTGTTTCGCCCAGCCTGTGTGGAACCCATTATAGCGCCCGGGCACAGCGGTGTCAAACGGGAGCGGTTCGTGTCGAAAACAGTCTTTCCAAATCCCGGAGGATATGATATACTGCAAGTGTTTGATAAACCGGCGAAAAGGGGAAGATACATATGGCAGCCATTGGCTTTGACAATCAAAAATACCTCACCACCCAGTCCGAACAGATCAAAAAGAGGATTGCCCAGTTCGGCGGCAAGCTGTACCTGGAATTTGGCGGCAAGCTGTTCGACGACTATCACGCCTCCCGGGTCCTGCCGGGCTTCGAGCCGGACAGCAAGATCCGGATGCTCCAGCAGCTTAAGGAGGATGTGGAGATCGTCGTTGCCATCAACGCTGCGGACATTGAGAAGAACAAGGTCCGGGGCGACCTGGGCATCACCTATGACGACGACGTCCTCCGCCTGATCGACATCTTCCGGGGCCTGGGCCTGTTCGTGGGCAGCGTGGTGCTGACCCGGTACAACGGGCAGGCCGCCGCCGATGCGTTTTTGAAGCGCCTCACCACGCTGGGTATCCGCTGCTACCGGCATTATCCCATCGCGGGCTATCCCTCCGACGTGCCGCATATCGTCAGTGACGAGGGCCTTGGCAAGAACGACTACATCGAGACCAGCCACTCCCTGGTGGTGGTGACGGCCCCCGGCCCCGGCAGCGGCAAAATGGCCACCTGCCTGAGCCAGCTCTATCACGATTATAAGCGGGGCATCTCCTCCGGTTACGCCAAATTTGAGACCTTCCCCATCTGGAACCTGCCCCTGAAGCATCCGGTGAACCTGGCCTATGAGGCTGCCACGGCGGATCTGGACGATGTGAACATGATCGATCCCTTCCACCTGGAGGCCTACGGCAAGACCGCCGTCAACTACAACCGTGACGTGGAGATCTTCCCGGTGCTCAACGCCATCTTCGAGAAGATCCAGGGCAAGTCTCCCTACCGCTCTCCCACGGACATGGGCGTGAATATGGCGGGCAACTGCATCGTGGATGACGCGGTCTGCTGCGCCGCCTCCCGGCAGGAGATTTTGCGCCGCTATTATACCGCCTGCGTGGAAAAGCTCCAGGGCAAGTGCGATGACGAGCCGGTCCGCAAGCTGGAACTGGTGATGAACCAGGCGGGCGTGACCCCGGACATCTGCCCGGCGGTTTCCGCCGCCCTGGTGAAGGCGGAGGCAACCAACGGCCCCGCCGGCGCCATGGTCCTGCCTGACGGTCGGGTGGTTACCGGAAAGACCTCCGACACTTTGGGCGCGGCCTCGGCCCTGCTGCTGAACGCTTTGAAAGCCATGGGCGGCATTGGCGACCAGTTTGAATTGATTTCCTCTCAGGTCCTGGAGCCCGTCTGCCGCCTGAAAACGGCCTATCTGGGCCATAAGAACCCCCGCCTCCATACGGACGAGGTGCTGATGGCCCTGGCGATCTCTGCCCTGACCAATCCTCTGGCGGACCTGGCCCAGCAGCAGCTCCCCCTGCTCCGGGGCTGTGACGCCCACTTCACCGTGGTCCTCAGCGACGTGGATGAAAAGCTGCTGAAGCGCCTGGGCATCAACGTCAGCTGCGAGCCCCGGTACGAAACGAAAAAGCTGTATCATAAGTAAGGCGGACGCCCGCTCCGCGAACTGATATCCCCCCGCCCCTGCGGAGACGCTCCGCCGCCAAATTGAACAGAGAAAGGGAGACGACTATGAACAAGGAAAAGACCCGCGCCTACTCCAGCCCTTACGAGTTTGAAGGACGCATCCCCCTGAAGCATGCCATCCCCCTGGGCATCCAGCATGTGCTGGCGATGTTTGTCGGCAATCTGACGCCCCTCATCATCATCTGCGGCGCCTGCGGCATCGCCGCCGAGGACCCGGCACTGTACGTGACGCTGCTGCAAAATGCCATGCTGGTGGCGGGTCTGGTGACCCTGGTGCAGCTCTACGCCATCGGCCCCATCGGCGGCAAGGTCCCCATCATCATGGGCACCAGCTCCGGCTTTCTGGGGGTCATGAAGGGCGTGGCCGCCTCCATGGGCGGCGGCGTCATCGCCTACGGCGCCATTCTGGGCGCCTCCATCATCGGCGGTTTGTTTGAAACGGTGCTGGGCTTTTTCATCAAGCCTTTGAGAAAGCTGTTTCCCCCGGTGGTCACCGGCACCGTGGTGCTGGCCATCGGCCTGAGCCTGATCTCCGTGGGCGTCAACTCCTTCGCCGGCGGCTCCGGTGCCAAGGACTTCGGCTCTCTGGAGAATCTGGCGGTAGGCGCGGTGGTACTCATCGTCATCGTAGCGCTAAAGCACTTTACCAAGGGCATTACATCTACTTCTTCTATCCTGTTCGGCATCATCTTCGGCTATATCTTCTGTGCTGTTCTGGGACTGGTGCTGCCCCACACCGCCGTCAATGCCGAGGGTGTGGAGTACACCAAGGCATGGGTCCTGAACTGGAGCAAGATCGCCGACGCCGCCTGGTTCTCCATCCCGGCGCTGCTGCCCGTGAAGCCGGTATTTGACATGGCGGCCATCATCCCCGTGTGCATCATGTTCATCGTCACCGCTGTGGAGACTGTGGGTGATACCTCCGGCTGTATCGAGGGCGGCATGGGCCGGGAGGCCACGGATACGGAGCTGTCCGGCGCCGTCATTTGCGACGGTCTGGGTTCCTCCTTCGCGGCGCTGTTCGGCGTCCTGCCCAACACCTCCTTCTCCCAGAACGTGGGCCTTGTGGCCATGACCAAGGTAGTCAACCGCTTTGCCCTGGCGGTGGGCGCCGTGTTCCTGGTGCTCTGCGGACTCAGCCCCAAGCTGGCCGCCGTGGTGTCCATCATGCCCCAGAGCGTCCTGGGCGGCGCCGCCGTCATGATGTTCTCCTCCATCGCCATCTCCGGTATCCAGCTCATTACCAAGCACGGCATTACCAACCGGGTCATCACCATCGTCTCCGTATCTCTGGGCGTTGGCTATGGCCTGGGTGTTACTTCCGGGGCCATCACGGGCCTGGGCACGGGACTGAACCTGGTGTTCGGCGGCGGCGGCATCGTGCCCGCCGCGCTGCTGGCTATCGTGCTGAACGTTCTGATCCCCAAGGGAAAGGACGACATCGCCGCCGAGGAGGCCGCCGCCCATCTGGAGGCACTCAAGGCCGAAAAAATGGCGGAGAAGCTGTAAGCTGCAAACCGCAGGGGCGGGCAATGCCCGTCCCTGATTTTCCCGCCCGCTGGGCGGCATTTTTTCTGAAAGGAACATTTCCATGCAGGATATCATTCAACTTCTGGCCCAGGAACTGGACAAACAGCCCCAGCACGTCGCCAACGTCGTCCGGCTCCTGGACGAGGGCAACACCATCCCCTTCATTGCCCGCTACCGCAAGGAGCTCCACGGCGCCATGGACGACACCTCCCTCCGCACCCTGGAGGAGCGCCTGAACTACCTCCGGGGCCTTCAGGAGCGGCGTGATGCCGTGAAAAAGTCCATCGAGGACCAGGGCAAGCTGACAGAGGAGCTCTCCGCCGCTATCGACGCCGCCCAGACTCTGGCGGAGGTGGAGGACCTGTACCGCCCCTATAAGCAGAAACGCCGCACTCGGGCCACCGTGGCCCGGGAAAAGGGCCTGGAACCCCTGGCCCAGCTCCTGTTTGCCCAGGCTCCCGATTGCCCGGACCCGCTGACCGAAGCGGAGAAATATATCGACCCCGACAAGGGTGTGGAGACGGCCGAGGACGCCCTGGCAGGCGCTTCCGACATCATTGCCGAGCAGATTTCCGATGATGCCGACCTCCGTAAGAAGCTCCGGGACCTGCTGGCGAAAAACGGCCTCCTCCGCAGCGTGGCCGCCACCGACGAGGACACCGTCTACCGCCTGTATTACGACTTCTCCCGTGCTCTTTCCAAGCTCCAGGGACATCAAATTCTCGCCATCGACCGGGGCGAGAAGGAGGAAAAACTGAAGGTCAGCGTGGAGCTGGACCGGGAGCTGGCCCTGCGGACCGTCCGCCGCCATGTGGTCATCCCCGGAAGCCGGGCCATGGAGTTCGTCAAGGCCGCCGCCGAGGACGCCTATGACCGCCTGCTGTTCCCCTCCCTGGAGCGGGAGGCCCGGTCCGAGCTGACTGCCTCCGCCTGCGAGGGCGCCATCGGCCAGTTTGCCCTGAACCTGCGTCCCCTGCTGATGCAGCCTCCTGTCAAGGGCAAGGTCACCATGGGCCTGGACCCCGGCTACCGTATGGGCTGCAAGGTGGCGGTGGTGGACGGCATAGGCCGTGTGCTGGATACCGCCGTGGTGTACCCCACCTACGGCGAGCGCCAGAAGAACGAGGCCATCGCGACTCTCTCCAAATTGATTAAAAAGCACCATGTGGAGCACATCGCCATCGGCAACGGCACCGCCAGCCGGGAGACGGAGCAGATGGCGGTGGAGCTGATCCGCCAGGTGAACGCCGCCGGCGCGGGCGTCAGCTATATGATCGTCTCCGAGGCAGGCGCCTCCGTCTACTCCGCCAGTCCCCTGGCGGCGGAGGAATTCCCCCAGTACGACGTGAACCTCCGCTCTGCCGTGTCCATTGCCCGACGGCTCCAGGACCCCCTGGCGGAGCTGGTAAAGATCGACCCCAAGGCCATCGGCGTGGGCCAGTATCAGCATGATATGCCCCCCAAGCGGCTGGACGAGGCCCTGGGCGGCGTGGTGGAGGACTGCGTCAACGCCGTGGGCGTGGATGTGAACACCGCCTCCCCGTCCCTGCTGCAAAGGGTCTCCGGCCTGAACGCTACCACCGCCAAAAACGTGGTGGCCTACCGGGAGGAGAACGGCCCCTTCACCTCCCGGGCACAGCTCAAAAAGGTGCCCAAGCTGGGCCCCAAGGCCTTCCAGCAGTGTGCGGGCTTCCTCCGGGTGCCGGAGAGCAAGTCCGTGCTGGATAACACCGCCGTCCACCCGGAGTCCTACGACGCCGCCAAGCAGCTCCTGGAGCTGACGGGCCACACCCTGGCGGACGTGAAGGCCGGGAACCTCAGCGGCCTGCCTGCCCAGGTGAAGGCCTACGGCGAGGAAAAGGCCGCCGAAGCCATCGGCGTGGGCGTGCCTACCCTGCGGGACGTGGTGAGCGAGCTGATGAAGCCGGGCCGGGACATCCGGGACGACCTGCCCGCCCCCATTCTCCGCACCGACGTGCTGGAGATGAAGGACCTGAAGCCCGGGATGACGCTGACGGGCACGGTCCGCAACGTCATCGACTTCGGCGTGTTTGTGGACATCGGCGTCCATCAGGACGGCCTGGTCCACATCTCCCAGGTGGCGGATAAATTCATCAAGCACCCCTCGGAGGTGGTCTCCGTGGGCGACGTGGTGAAGGTAGTCGTTCTGGAAGTGGACGAGAAGAAAAAACGCATCAGCCTGTCCATGCGCCAGGCAAAATAAGAAAAGAGGTGGACTTCCGTCCACCTCTCAGGCTGTCGATAAACCCGGAAATGTAGGAAAACGGGAAGGAAGGGTGTGCGCGGGGAACCCAGGAAGGGTGCCCTGCGCCATTCAAATCAATAGATTTCAGAACTTTTTGAAAGTTCTGAAATCTTAATCAGCTTGTCGAAAAGACTTTTTCGACAAGCTGAGAGGTGGACTTCCGTCCACCTCTTTTTTATAGGGCAAAGCCATATTCCGGCTCGTACAGTAACCACCACGCCAAGGCGTACAGGCACAGCGCCGCGCACACCAGCACGAAGCACAGCACCATGCCCACCCAGTCGTATTTAACCTTTCCGCCGCCCTTCGCGGCAATCAGCGTCTCCACGCCCAGCCCGATGAGAATGAGGGGGGAGCACTTCAGCGCCCATTCCCAATCCAGCTGCGGCCAGAACATAGATGCCAGCATCAAAGCGCCGGAGACTACCAGTACCACGCCCAGGGTAAATGTGCCGACGCGCCGCTGCCGCTCATTCGTCTCCATGCCCGACCTCCTGTCCCTCCGCCAGGGGCGCCTCTGTTGCGGTTTCCGCCTGCTCAGCGGTCCCTTCATTACTCTCTGTCCCCACCGGCTCATCCTCCGGCGGCGTGAAAGCCGGAATATCCTCCGTTTTTTCCTTCTTCGGCCCCCGGATGAACCACACGCCCAACGCAATGATGCCCACCGTCACTGCCAGCCGGGGCAGGTCCCGCATCACGATCTCATACAGCCACCAGTCTCCCAGATAGTCGCAGATGATATTCAGCAGGCGGCCCGCCACAGTCTCGAACAGAACATAGACGCCCAAAATCACCAGTCCCCAGCCCACCAGACTGTGGCGCTTTTGCAGCAGGTCGCTCATCCGGCGGCTGTCCATGTCCGAAAGGCCGAACAGGTATGCGTCGGGGTTGACCTCCGCCTGGGTGTCAGTCTGGCCCCGCAGATTGTAGCTGTCAAAAAAGGAGAACAGCCACAGCGGGATCATCAGAACCGCCAGAGCGCCGATCTCCAGAAAAACCGCCAGGGCAAAGACGGCGCAGAAAGCCGTCAAAATAGAGATGCCCCGCTTCATGTATCCCTGGTACATCTCGCCGCAGCCGGGGATGCAGGCCGCGATAAACAGCAAAAATCCGTGTTTGCGTTTCATGGTTCAATTACCTCCCTGTGCGGGCGGAGCCTGCCGGCCCAGCCCGTCGAAAAATTCATTCAACCCGGACATGGCACTGTCCAGGGATTCGTTCCATTTCCGCAGCCCGTCGGAGACCGTAGGCCGGTCCTCCGGCAGCTCGGGCAGGCGGAAGCCCTCATATCCGCTGCCCCAGACCAGGGTCAGAGCCAGGACGATTCCTGCCGCCGCGGCGGCATACCGGCTGGTAAAGATCCGTACCGTCCGTGCCCGGACCCGCCGCCACAGACTCTCCCGGCAGGAATGCTCCGGCATCAGCAGGGGAGTGCCCGCCAGGGCGTCGGTGTACCGCTGGAGACACAGGTCGCAATAGGCCAGATGCTCCGCCATCTCCAGCCGGGCCGTCTCATCCAGAGGCATCCCGGTAACCAGCGCCGCCAGCGCCTCGTCCGTCAGATGTCCATCATGTCGAAAAAGGTCCATGTGTCTCACTCCTTTCCAACCGCTCCCGCAGCAGCCGTTTGCCCCGGGAAAGCTGGGTATGTATCGTTTTCACCGGCCTGCCCAGGGCCAGGGCCGCCTCCTCCGGGGATTTTTCCTCCAGTAAACACAGCCTGCACACCGGGCGGTATGGCTCTTTCAATTCCGCGATAGCCGCCCGGATATCGTCGGCCCCGGCCCGCTCCAGCACGACCTCCTCGGCAGGCGGGGACAGCCCGGGCGGCATCCCCTCATCTCCCGGCAGCACCGCGTGGCGGTTCCAGGCGCTTTGCAGGTAGTCCTTGGCCTTATTGGCGGCGATGCGGCCCAGCCACTGCCGCTCATAGCCTTTTGGGATGGACTCCCGGTGGAGGTAGGCGGAGAGGAAGGTCTCCTGGGTCAGGTCCTCGGCGGCGGGACCGTCACGCACCAGCTGGAAGCAAACGGTGTACACCAGCCGCTCGTATTGATGGACCAGTTCCGAAAACTGCTCCTTTGTCATCCCGGACACACCGTCTCACCTCCCGCAGTCATCTAACACTTATCATACGGTAATACCCGGTCAAATTCTTCAAAAATATGTGAAAAATTCAAAACGTGTGGTACAATAACCAAAAAGAAAGGGGGCGCTGCGTATGCGCGCATTGCTGCGGCAGGTAGTACACAGCCTGGAAAGGGGACAGGATGCGGAACTGGTGACGGTGCTGGCCTCTGCCGGCTCCACGCCCCGGGGCGCCGGGGCGGTACTGGCGGTGTTCCCGGACGGGACCGGCGTTGGTACTGTGGGCGGCGGAAATGTGGAATATGAAGCCCAGAAACTGGCGTCAAAGCTGCTGGAAACGGGGGAGAACGCCCTCCGTGACTTCCGCTTCGTCCAGGGAGACGCCGCCAGCTTGGGCATGGTCTGCGGCGGCGACGTGACGCTGCATTTCCACTATCTTGATGCATCGGACAGCCATACCGCCGCCGTGTTCCGCGCCCTGCTGGATGCCACGGCAGGCAGTGCCGACACCTGGCTGGTCCGCAAATTGGACGATGCCGCCGTCACCGCCATGGGCCTGGCGGACCGCACCGGAACGAAATATATCGAAAATGTCCCCGCCGGGCTGTTGGAGAGCCGTGCGGCGTTCCGGGAGGGCTGGTTCGCCCTGCCCGCCGTCCGGGGAGGGAAGGTGTATATCTTTGGCAGCGGCCATGTGTCCCAGGCGCTGGTGCCCGCCATCGCGGCGGTGGGCTTCCGCCCGGTGGTCTACGATGACCGCCCGGAGTTCGCCGACCCCGTCCGGTTTCCCCGGGCAGAGGCCGTCCTCTGCGGCCCCTTTACCGCACTGGCGGAGAAAATCAAGGTGACACCTGACGATTATGTGGTCATCATGACCCGGGGCCACCAGGCGGATTATGAGGTGCTGACCCAGACCCTCCGCAGCGGCGCGAAGTACATCGGCTGCATCGGCTCGAAGAAGAAGCTGGCCTTCTGCCGGGACCGCCTGCTGGCGGCGGGCTTCACGGCGGAGGAGTACGCCAGGGTCCACGCCCCCATCGGCCTTGCCATCGGCGCGGAGACGCCGGAGGAGATTGCCGTGTCCGTCACCGCGGAGATGATCGCCGTCCGGGCCACGGTAATGGCCTGAATTTTCGGCCCCGCCGCTCTGCCGGCGGGCAGCCATTATTCCAGGACCGGTGGCCGTTTCATAACGAGGGCCGCCGGTTTCTCATGGATCACCTGGTGGACAAGCCCTGTATTCCATGATACAATACCGGAAAAACGGCGGACATCCCGCCGGTGAAAGGAGCGCCGTCCATGCGTATCGGCAATGTTGAAATCGATTCCCGGCTGGCCCTGGCACCCATGGCCGGCGTCACGGACGTGGCCTTCCGCCAGATCTGTTCGGAACTGGGCGCGGGCCTGACCTGCACGGAGCTCATCTCCTCCAAGGCCCTGTGCTACCATGACAAAAAGACCTTCTCCTTGCTGACCCAGTTCCCCGGGGAGCATCCCGCCGCCGTCCAGATCTTCGGCAGCGACCCTGTCTGTATGGCGGAGGCCGCCCAGATCGCCATGGAATATACCGGCGCGGACATTCTGGATATCAATATGGGCTGTCCCATGGCCAAGATCGTCAATAACGGCGACGGCGCCGCTTTGATGAAGGACCCCGACAAGGCCGCCCGCATCATGGAGGCGGTGGTGAAGGCCCTGCCGAGCACCCCTGTCACCGCGAAGTTCCGCCGCGGCTGGGACATGGGCAGCTGCAACTGCGTGGAGTTCGCCCAGGCTCTGGAGCAGGCGGGTGCCGCCGCCGTGGCGGTCCACGGCCGTACCCGGGCCCAGGTCTATGGCGGAGCCGCCGACTGGAACTGCATCCGCCAGGTGAAAGAAGCCGTCTCCATCCCGGTTATTGCCAACGGCGACATCTGGAAGCCGGGGGACGCCGCCCGCATTTTGCAGCATACCAAGGCGGACATGGCCATGATCGGCCGGGGCTGCTTCGGAAATCCCTGGCTGTTCCAGCAGGCGAAGGCCGTGCTGGAGGGGAAGCCCGTCCCGCCCCTGCCCAGCCTGGCCGAGCGGTGCGACACCGCCGTGCGCCAGTTCGAACTGGCGGCGGCGGACAAGGGCGAGCGGGTGGCCGTGCTGGAGGCCCGCCGCCACTACTGCTGGTATCTGAAGGGCGTGTCCCACTCCGGCTACTATAAGGAACAGATCGTGAAGATGAATACCCTGGAGGACGTATACCAGGTGACAAAGGGCATCAAGAGGGATCTTGCATGATGGATAGGCAGGAACAAAACTGGATCGCCGCTGCCCAAAAGGGTGACCAGAGCGCCTTCGAGGCCTTGGTGCGCCTGTACGAGAAGCGGGTCTACGCCCTGACGCTCCGCATGTGCAAAAACCCGGCGGACGCGGAGGAGGCCGCCCAGGAGGCATTCCTTGCCGCCTGGCAGGGGCTGGCCTTCTTCCGGGGAGAGTCCAGCTTCTCCACCTGGCTGTACCGCCTGGCGTCCAATGCCTGCGTGGATGTTCTCCGCCGGGAGGGCCGCCACCGCTCCGCCGCCGGCCCCTCCCTCAACGACGAGGAGACTGTCATCGACGTGGCGGACGACGCCCCCTCTCCTCACGCCCTGGCAGAGCGGGCGGAGCTGCGGCAGCAGATCGAAGAGGCCCTTTCCGCCCTGCCGGAGGACTACCGCCAGGTGCTGATCCTGCGGGAGATGCACCAGCGGAGCTACGATGAGATCGCGGAAATCCTCGCCCTGGATCTCGGCACGGTGAAGTCCCGCATCAACCGGGGCCGAAAGCGGCTGCGAAAAATTTTGCTGGAAAGCGGGAACTTTTCCGCCCCTCCTGCGTCCAAACAATCAGAAAAGGAGGGCTGCAAATGAAATACTGTGAAGACTTCGCGGCCCTGCTGGACCCGTTTGTTGACGGTGAACTGACTCCCGACGAGATGGCCCGTGTCCAGGCCCACCTGGACGAATGTCCCGCCTGCCGCGCCTATGTAGACGACGCCCTGGCTATCCGCGCCGCATTCCCGGACGTAGAGGAAACGGAAGTCCCGGAGGGCTTTGCCGAAGGCGTCATGGCCCGCATCCAGACAGAGGCATCTTCCGGGATAGCCACACCCGCTCATAAGCAAACATCCCGCCCCTGGCTGAAACCGCTGGCGTCCCTGGCGGCCTGCTGTGCCATCGTACTGCTGGCGGCCCCGATGTTCTCCGGCGGCGCCAAAATGAAAGCCGCCCCCGACGCAGCCGCCGCCCCGGCCATGACCACGGAATCCGCCTCGGAAGAAACCGCCGATGCCCCTGCTGAGGAGCCCGCGGCCATGATGGATCGGCAAATTACCTTCGATAGCGGCGCCGTCACGGAGCATGCAGCCCCCGCCGAGTACGGCGGGCCGCAGGAAGCGGAAAAGGCGGCAGGGCCGTACGCCTATACAGCCTCGGGGACCGTGTACGCCTTCATCCTGACCCTGCCCCCGGAGGGTGCGGAGTTGATGGCGGATGATACACCCGTGTCCGAGAGCGGCACGGAGGTCCGATACGAGCTGACGGCCCGGGAGGCCGAAGCGCTGCTGGCCAAGCTGGAACACGCGTCTTTCTCCTATCAAAGAGAAGAGGGCATCGACCCCACCACGGACCTGGTGCTGGTGATTCTCTCCAAATAAGCAGCGGGATCCGCCTGAAAAGGCGGGTCCTTTTTTCCTATTGCAATCCTATCACGGACATGATATACTCTCTGCTTGACAGGTGCCATCTCCCTGTCCAAGCACCGGGTTTCCGGTGTTCGTTCGGCAGCTTCGGCTGGCCGTTCTCTAAACAAAAAAATGGAGGTCGCCCGCGCCTTTCGCAGGTATGTTTCTGCGTGTTTCCTGACCTCCACCCCATTTCAAGGAGGTCTTTTTTCATGCCCAAATCCAAATTCACCACCCGCCAGCTGGCTACCGCCGGCATTATCGCCGCCGTTTACGCGGGCCTTACCCTGCTGCTGCCCATTCCCCAGTACGGCGGCGTGCAGCTCCGTGTGGCCGAGGCCATGACGGTCCTTCCCTTCCTCATCCCGGAGGCCATACCCGGCCTGGCCGTTGGCTGTTTCTTGGCAAATCTGCTGGGCTCTCCCTATGTGCTGGACTGGGTCTTCGGCACGCTTGCCACTCTGCTGGCGGCCATCTGGACATCCAAGCTGAAAAACCGCTGGCTGGCCCCTCTGCCCCCGGTGGTGTGTAACGCCGTTATCGTGGGCGCGGAGATCGCCTACTTTGCCACGCTGGACGGCGCAGCTTTCTGGCCCGCCTACGCGCTGAATGCTTTTACTGTGGGCCTGGGCGAGGCCATCGCCTGCTTTGTTCTGGGCACGCTGCTGCTCCGGGCGTTGGATAAGGTCCCTGCCCTCCGTCGTGCCGCCTGACTTTCTTTTCCACAAAAAAAGCACCGGAAACCAGCAGGTTTCCGGTGCTTTTTTGCGCATTTACAGGGCCTCGAATTCTTCCTTGCCCACACCGCAGATGGGGCACACCCAGTCAGCGGGCAGGTCTTCCCACTTGGTGCCGGGAGCGATGCCGTTATCGGGATCGCCAGCTGCCTCGTCGTAAATATAGCCGCAGGGCTTGCACTCATACTGTTTCATATTGGAAGCCTCCCATCATGTTCTTTGGATGGGATTATCATACGCCTTCACAAAAGAACTATCTGCTGCATATGCAACATTTCCCCGGTTAACGCAGCTTTTTCCTGATTTTTTCCTTGACCTCCGGAGAAAGCAGCTTGCTGGCGATCCGCACCGGCAGGGGCGGCAGGCCGCAGAACGCCTTTCGGACCTGGTCAAAGGGCTCCAGGGTGTAAGCGGAGAAGAAGTCCGCCCGGTCCGGAGGCTGCTGGATGGGGGACGCCAGCCGGGGGTTTCCGGCCACCGCCCGCTCCACGGGGAACACCTGCCGGCTGAGGGGCAGCTTGTCAAAGATGTGGCTGCCGTGGGCGGTGTTCACCAGCAGCAGGCTGACGCCTTTCTTCTGCTGCTCGGGCAGCTCGTCGTCCTTCAAACCCCAGAAATCGCCCAGGGTAAAATCGCCGGGGCGGTTCAGATTTGTATAGGCGCAGCAGTGGCAGCTGGGCCGCAGGAACAGCGCCCGGCCAAAAGCCCGGCCGTATTCCGTGCTGAACAGCGGCGCGGTGTCCACGGTGCCGTCATCGTAGACGGTGGTGAAGTGGCTGTTCTTCCAGCCGGTGACCTTGTTGCGGAACCGAACGGCCTGAAGGCCCTTGCCCTTGCGCTTTTCGATGGACCGGGCCATATCCTCCCATACGCCGGGGGAGGGCACGCCGTGGCACACCAGGTCGCAGGTGGTCAGGTTCTCCGGGCGGCAGCCCAGGTAGCGGTACAGGCCGTCCACCTGGCAGGGAGTGCCGGAAAACAGGACGGGCCTGGTTTTCAGAATTAGCTTGATCTCCCGGAAGGTATCCCCCAGATCGCTCTGGACGTACTTGGCACCCCGGAGCCGCCACAGGTCCTCCTTGCGGAAGCAGGCCACATGGCGCAGGTGCTGCTTGCCGTCCAGGGCGGCGCCGAATACCACACCGCCGCCCTCCAGCACATAGTCGGCCAGGGCGGTGAACACGCCGCCGGAAGTGGAATCCTTACGGATCTGCTCGTCCCGGTTCCAGGCGGCGAAGGCCGCGGGCAGGGGATTCGGCTCCCGCTGGCACAGCAGGGGGCAAATGGAAGTGCAATGACCGCAGTGGACGCATCTGTCCGGGTCAATGACGGGATAGGAGAAGCCCTCCTTGTCCCGGGTCATGGTGATGGCGTCTTTGGGGCAGCCGCTGGCGCAGGCACCGCAGCCGGTGCAGCGGTACCGGGGAGCCAGCCGGGGCAGGTCCGTCTCGACCCCTTGGGGCACAATGTCCTCCGGGTATTCTCCCTCCCCTTGCAGAGCGGCGCGGAGGAAGGCCAAGGAGCCTTCCCGCTGTGCCGCCAGACGGCTGGAGACAGCCTCCCAGTCGATGGTGTCATCCAATCCGTCCACATCGCCCTTGCCAACGATGCGGCGCTCCAGCCCCAGGGAGGAAAGCAGGCCGAACAGCGGGGAAGTTTCCGGTGCGGCCAGCTCCGCCGCCGTTACGGCGGCAAAAAAGGGCTTTTGGAAAACAATGGAAAGTGCCGCTCCGGCGAAGGAATCCGTGCAGACCCAGGCGGAATTTTTTACCAGGGACAGATATTCCGCCGGGCCGGGTGTTTCCGTGCGGCGGCCCTTGCTTTTTCCGAAAAGGCGGACCACCGGCAGGCCGGTTTTTTCCTCCAGTTTCCGAAGATAGGGCGCCAGGGGGCCGGGCCGCCCGGCGCAGTCCCACAAGAGATACCCCCCGGGGGTATATGAGGAATACCCCTCCGGGGTATTTTCTGGATACCCCCCGGGGGTATCCGCCCACTCTTGGGCGGTCAGCAGCAAAAGGGGGTCCAGCACCACCGGCACGGTCCGGCCGGTGTGCGCCTCCATGACGGCCTTATCCCGGTATCCGCCGGCGGACAGGTGGGAAAAGGCGGCCAGATACCGGCCCAGCTCCTCCGTCTCCTCCGGGCGACTGCCGCCGAAGGAGGGGGCGTAAGCGATCTTCCGCCGCCGGGAGAAAGCGCCGAAAAAGACCGGGTCCTGTTTTCCGCCGGGGAAAGCCCTGGGGTCCCAGACCGGGCCGCTGGCCAGGATCACGTCATAAGGCAGCTCGGCGCTTTGCAGCTCCTCCAGACTGGAAAAGCAGTGCCCGGAGATCCGGGGGCCGGTCCGGGAGCCGCCGGAGGTATTTTTGCGGCGGGGAGACTGAACGGACTGGCCGTCCGGCTGGTAGGCGATGATCTCACAGGATACGCCCAGAGCTTCCGCTGCCCGCTCCAGAGCGGCGGCCCGCAGCAGCGGGCCGGACTGATTCGTGTTGTAGAAGGTAACAAGCCCTGCTTTCAAAAAGAGACTTCCTTTCCTGTATAATCACTTCAGGTCCATCACAGGAGGGCGGGGGATCATAAGGTCGTCCTCCGCGATCCACTCGGATACGGGCACGGTCTCAAACTCCGTCTTGGTGCGGCGGATGACTACTTTTTCCAAACCCGCGTTGATGACCATGCGGCGGCACATCATGCAGGAGGTGGCGTCGTTCAGCAGCTCTCCGGTGCGGGCATCCCGTCCCACCAGGTAGATGGTGCCGCCCACCATGTCCCGCCGGGAGGCAGAAATGATGGCGTTGGCCTCGGCGTGGACGCTGCGGCACAGCTCGTACCGCTCACCTCTGGGGACCTGGGCAGCCTCCCGGGAGCAGAAGCCCATATCCACGCAGTTCGCCCGCCCTCTGGGGGCGCCGTTGTAGCCGGTGGAGATGATCTCGTCATTCTTCACGATGATGGCACCGTAGACCCGGCGCAGGCAGGTCGCCCGCTCCAGCACGGTCTCGGCAATGTCCAGATAGTAATTTTCTTTACTGATACGGTCCATTGGCAGCCCTCCGTTTTCTTTCTGATGGCGTTATTTTAGCATGGTTTCCGCGGGGTGGCAAGAGGGGAGGATCTTCCTCCGCCTGTTTTGCCTGCGCGTTTTTGGGACGCCTGCGGCATGCCGGGGAAGGACCTTTTCCCAGGTTTCCTTTTCCCGACGGGATTTTTTCCGGCTATCCTGTAAAATGATGGAAAATCATCTTTACAGGAGGGACAGGCTGTGGCACACGGTCAGATCATGTTGGGGCAGGAGCAGTCGGCACGGCTGCTGGGCTGGGGGACCCGCTTTTTCCTGGCGGCGGCGCTGACCGCCAGCCAGACGCCGGGGGGCTATGCCCCCTTCGCCCTGGGACTGGTGGCGGCGGCGGGACCTGGGATGAACGGCGCCGCCGCCCTGGCGGGGGCCGGATTGGGGGCACTGCTGTTCCTGGACTTCGCCGACGCGCTGCCCTTTCTGGCGGTGGGGGTGCTGATCCTCACCGCCGCCACCGCCTTTCAGGGGAGCCAGCGGCTGAC
Organism: uncultured Clostridia bacterium; assembly: GCA_945862785.1. Lineage (GTDB taxonomy): Bacteria > Bacillota > Clostridia > Oscillospirales > Oscillospiraceae > Oscillibacter. Next base: position 16,797 of record CAMAZB010000023.1, read on the forward strand.
CCGGCCCGGGGCCGTGGCGGTAACGGCGGCGGGACTGTTCCTGGCAGTGGCGGGCATCTACGTTCTCCAGTCCCTGTCGCCTCTGCGGCACCTGACGCCCTGCGTGGCGGCGGCGGGACTGACCGGGGCTGCCGCCTGGTTCTTCCGGCAGGTACTCTGCCCGGAGGACGGGCGCCCCGCGCCCGATGGGCTGCTGTTTCTGGCTGCGGCGATGCTGCTGGGCCTGACGGACCTGGAAGTGGCGGGAGTCTCCGTGGGGCGGACGCTGCTGTGCGTGCTGCTGGCCTGCACCGCCTATGAGCGGGGACCGGCGGTGGGTGCGGCGGCGGGTCTGGGTCTGGGATTGACGGCGGACCTTTACGCCGGGACGAGCAGCGGCATGTTCACCGCCGGGCTGGGCCTGGCGGGGCTGCTGGCGGGCAAATGCGCGGGCCGGCAGCGGGTGAAGGCCGCGCTGGTTTTTCTCGCTGCGGCGCTGGTGAGCCTGCTGCCCTCCACAGATCCGCTGGCGGAGCCACTGGTGCTGGAGAGCGCTTTGGGAGCGGGACTGTTCCTGGCTCTGCCCGGGAGGCTGTTTGGCGGGAAGCGGGTGAAACGGCAGGAGGCCGCTAACCCGGCCTCCGTCGGGCAGCAGCTGAAGGAGCGGCTGACGAAGGCGGCGGGGGCGCTGCGGGAGCTGTATGACAGCATGGGCCGGGCACCCAGGTCCAGCGAGGAGAATCCCGCCATCATCTTCGACCGGGCGGCGGAGCGGGTATGCCGGGGCTGCGCCCTGTGCGGCCTCTGCTGGCAGCGGGAGTATACCGGGACCTTCAACGCCATGAACGACGCCACGCCTGTGATGCTGGAGCGGGGGCGGGTCATGGCCAAGGACTTCCCCAAGTATTTTTCCGACCGCTGCATCCATCTGACGGAGTTCATTACGGCGGTGAACGGGGAGCTGTCCGCATTCCTGCTGCGGCGGCAGTACCGGCGGCAGCTGGAGGAGACCCGGCGCAGCGCTCAGGGGCAGTACGCCCAGCTCAGCGAGCTGCTGACCGCCACCGCTGCGGGACTGGGAGAGGCCGTCCCTGCCGCCGGGGAGGGGGCTTTCGCCTGCCGGGTAGGGGCCGCCCTTCGGCCCAAGGAGGGGGAGACCGTCTGCGGGGACACCCTGACCTCCTTCCAGACGGAGGCGGGACAGTGGTGCCTGCTGCTGTCTGATGGCATGGGCAGCGGCGAGTCTGCCCGGAAGGAGTCTGCCCTGACCTGCCGGCTATTGCAGCAGTTCCTGGAAGCGGGCATCGCCCCGGAGGCGGCCATGAAGACCCTGAACTCCGCCATGGCCCTCCGGGGGGCGGAGACCGGCAGCTTCACCACCATCGACCTGTGCGTGTTCCGGCCCGCCACGGGGGAACTGGAATTCTACAAGTACGGCGCGGCCCCCAGCTACATGAAAAAGGGAGGGACTGTGCGGCGGGTCACCGGGGCCAGCCTGCCGGCGGGGCTGCGGGGCACCCCGGCGGCACCGGATGTGACCCGGCTGCGGCTGGAGCCCGGCGGCTTCGCGGTGATGATCTCCGACGGCGTGGCGGACCCGGGCCGGGACGAGTGGCTCCAGGACTTGCTGACGGGCTGGGCGGGGGAGGACCCCCAGGCCCTGGCGGGGCTGATTTTGTCGGAGAGCATCCGGCGGGAGAAGCTCCAGGACGACTGCGGCGTGCAGGTACTGTACCGGACGGAGGAAAAACAGGAGGTGTGAAAGGAGTTTTTTTCGGGCACATGGTATAAAGGAGCTGGCGGCGCGGAAAAATGAAAATATTAAACGCGCAGGAGGCATGGACCATGGTGAAAGGTATTTCCAGGCGGGTGGTCGTGGTGGATTCCCCCGATCAGCGGTTTTTCGAGCAGGCTATTTTTATCGTGCGGAACGACGCCGCCGGGGAGGGCGTCACATCCAGGGAGTTGGTGGAGGAGGCCCGGCGGGTGGCCCGGAACTACGCCGGAGGCGACCACGGGAGGCTCAGCCGGGCGTGGCGGGAACTGAGTCCGGCGGTCTACACCCTGATGGGCGCGGGAGCTATGGGCCTCCTCTGGATGATCGTGGCGCTGATGTGAGCGACGCGGGGCATAAGGAAAGGCAGACGCGGAAGCGTCTGCCTTAGCTTGTCGAAAAAGTCTTTTCGACAAGCTGCTTAAGATTTCAGAACTTTC
>CAMAZB010000024.1 GCA_945862785.1 uncultured Clostridia bacterium
CATCCGTGAGCAAGGTTTTTACCACGGGGTGTCCAACTTGTTATTGCAATTTGCGGTAATATTTAAAAGAAAAAATCCCCTCTGTCGCAAAAAATGCAGCGGCGGAGGGAATTTTGTCAGCTAAGGACATAGCCGGAGAGGGCCAGGGCCAGAGCGGCGGAAAGAAGGGCCTGAAGGATTTTTCCCCAAACGCAGGAGGCGAGACGCAGGCCGGTACCGTCCAGTACCGCCGCCGTCTGGCACAGCACGGACAGCCCGCCCCAGCCCGCGCAGGCGGCGGCCAGGACGAAGCCGAAAATGTCCGGTGTTATCAGAGACGTCAGGGAAAACAGCTCCACAGCGCCTGTCAGGATGGCGGCCAGCGGACCGCCCCGATCCGCCAGGGGGCTGATGAGCACGTAGAACAGTGTGACGAAGGCACAGACGGACAGCATCCCGCTGGCGGCGGAGGTGACGGAGGACACCAGGGCGGCGGGAAAGGATACGGCCCGGCAAGGGACAGCCCTTGCCGCCCGCTGGCGGGCAGGGGGCTTGCCGCCCCGGAACAACAGGCCTGTCAATAGGGCAGAGAGCAAATGGATGAGCCACAGCCACACCCCGGTTCGGACGCTGCCGAACACGCCGCTCCCCAGAACGCTGATGAGGAACACGGGGTTGGAATTGTTGCAGAAGGTCAAAAGCCGCTCCGCTTCGTCCTTTGTCAAAAGCCCCTGCCGGTACAGCTCCGCCGCGGAACGGGCACCGATGGGATAGCCGCCCACCAGCCCCAGCAGCAGAGGGCCGCTGGCCTGCCCCGGCAGGCGGAACAAAGGCGTCATCAGTCCGGAAAGATGGGGAGCCAGCCATTCTCCAAAGCCCAGGGCGATCAGCAGGCTGGACACCGCCAGAAAGGGGAACAGGGCGGGAATGACTGTCCCGGCGCAGAGCGCCAGGGCCCGGGCCGCAGATGCCCGGACATTCTGGGCGTCCCGCAGGAGCCACAGCAGTAAGCCGCAGAGAACCAGACAGGCGTCCCTTCTCCAACGGTTTTCCATACGTTTTTTCATCATATCACCGGAAGATTTCTATGCGCCGCCGGGCAAGTTTAGGACTGCCGCGTCATAGAGTTGCAGCAGAGGTGAAGAATATGGAACGGAATCGGAGAGATAAGGAGGGCGGCGTCCTCAGCACTGTGGCGGAGCTGTTTGACCTGCCGGCGGACGTGGTGGCGGGCCTGCCCCGGCTGGAGCTGATCGGCAGCCGCCAGCTCTACCTGGAGCACCACACCGGCATTTTGGCGTATAGTCAGGACCAGGTGGACGCCAACACCTCCGCCGGAGTGATGCGGATCCGGGGGTCTGATCTGACCCTGCTGGCTATGACGGCGGGAGAGCTGCGGATCGGCGGCCATATCGCCGCCGTGGAGTGGCTGGGGGCGGAGGAATGCTGACGGGCATCATCAACCGTCTCCGGGGACAGGTGCGGATCCGGGCGGAATGCGCCTTTCCGGAACGGGTGCTGAACCTGTGCGGCGCCAGGGACCTGGCCTTCTGGGACCTGGAGTGGGAATCCCCCACGGCCTTCACCTGCCGCCTGAGCCGGAGCGACTACGGGAAGCTCCGCCGGGCGGCGGAAAAGCTGGACTGCGAGCTGACGGTGGTGGGCCGGGAGGGGGCGCCCTTTTTCCTCCGACGGTTCCGCCATCGGACGGCCCTGGTGACCGGCCTGGTGGCCTGTGGACTGGGGCTGTTCGTAGGCTCTTTCTTCGTGTGGGATTATCAGGTGGAGGGCAACGAGACCGTGTCCACAGAGCGCATCCTCCGGGCGCTGGAGAAAAACGGAGTAGGGCTGGGCGCATTCGGATTGTCCCTGGATGGGGAGGACATCCGCAACCATGTCCTGCTGGACATCCCGGAACTGAGCTGGATCGCGGTGAATGTCTCCGGCTGCCGGGCGCAGGTGCAGGTGCGGGAGCGGGTGCCTCCTCCGGAGATCGTGGACGAAAAGACCCCGGCCAACGTGGTGGCCCGGCGGGCGGGACTGGTGCTGGAGGTCCGGGCCCTGGACGGCGTGACCTGCGTGCTGCCGGGTTCTTCCGTGGAGAAAGGCCAGCTTCTGATCTCCGGCGTAGCGGATACGGATACCTTCGGCGCCCGCATCCTGGCGGGGATGGGAAAGATCCGGGCCAGGACCTGGTACACGCTGACTACCGAGGTGCCCCTGACGACCCTGACGAAACAGTACACGGGGAAGGAAAAAACCTGCGTCTCTCTGGTGCTGGGAACCCGCCGCGTAAAATTCTTCCGAAACAGTAGCATCGAAGGGAAGAAATATGATAAAATAACCAAAAGGCATCCCTGGTCCCTTTTTGATATTCCCCTGCCGGTGACGCTGGTGACGGAAACCTGCCGCTTTTATGAGACGGCGCCCCAATCCCGCTCCCCTGTGGAAGCGGAACGGGCGGCGGAGCAGGTGCTGACGGAACAGCTCGGGCAGATGGTGGAGCCTCACGGTAGCGTGCGGTCCACGCTGTGCTCCTCTCACAGGCGGGGAGATACCCTGACCGTCACCCTGACGGCGGAGTGCGAGGAGCAGATCGGGGAGAGTGTTCCTATCTATACGGAAGAACCGGGTGCGTGACGCACCCGCATACACAGGAGTGATACAGCTTTGGAACAGAGGATCAGCATTGAGCGGCTGGAGCAGGCCGTGAACATCTTTGGATCATTTGATGAAAACATCCGGCTTTTGGAGCAGGAGTTTTCCGTGTCGGTGGTGAACCGGGACGGAGAACTGCGGGTAGAGGGCGAAGCAGAGGACACCATGCTGGCCTGCAAGGCCATCCAGGCCCTGCTGACTCTGTCCAGCCGGGGCGAGGCCATCGGCGAACAGAATGTGCGCTACGTCATCGGTCTGGTCCGCTCCGGGAAGGAGGAGCAGATCACGGAGCTGACCGGCGATGTGCTGTGCATCTCCGCCAAGGGCCGGCCGGTCAAGCCTAAGACCATCGGCCAGAAGGAATATATCAAATCCGTCCTGAAAAACACCGTTACGATCGGCGTGGGCCCGGCGGGAACCGGCAAGACCTACTTGGCGGTAGCCGCCGCCGTCCAGGCCTTCCGGGACAAGCAGGTGAACCGCATCATCCTCACCCGCCCGGCGGTGGAGGCCGGTGAGCGGCTGGGCTTCCTGCCCGGCGATTTGCAGAGCAAGGTCGATCCGTACCTGCGACCCCTGTACGATGCCCTGTTTGACATGCTGGGGGCGGAGACCTACCAGAAGTACCTGGAACGGGGCAACATTGAGGTGGCGCCCCTGGCCTATATGCGTGGCCGGACCCTAGATGACAGCTTCATCATCCTGGACGAGGCCCAGAACACCTCCCGGGAGCAGATGAAGATGTTTCTGACCCGCCTGGGCTTTGGCTCCAAGATCGTCATTACCGGCGACACCACCCAGGTCGACCTGCCGGACGGCAAGGCCTCCGGCCTGAAAGAGGCCATGCGGGTGCTGAAAAACGTGGAGGGCATCGGTATCTGTGAGCTGACCAACGCCGATGTGGTCCGCCATGTGATGGTGCAGCGCATCGTGAAGGCCTACGAGGACTATGAGACCGCCAAAAACGGCGGAAAGGGAGGAAAACGGCCATGACGAAGCGTCATTATATTCCCATCACCGCCGACGTGCCCGGCGCAGACAGCGCCAGCCGCTGCGCCTTTATCCGCAAGGTCATCCGCACCGCTTTGGCGGCGGAGGGTGTGGCAGTACCCTGCGAGGTGGACGTGCTGCTGACCGATGACGAGAATATCCACGCCATCAACCGTGACATGCGGGAGGTGGACCGGGCTACGGATGTGCTGAGCTTCCCGGAGTTCGACCTTCACCCCGGCGAGCTGCCCACGGAGGAGGACGCGGACCCGGGCACCGGGCTGGTGCCTTTGGGGGACATGGTCATCTCCATGGAGCATGTGGCTGCTCAGGCGAAGGAATACGGCCACTCCCAGCGCCGGGAGTTGGCGTACTTAGTGACCCATTCGGTGCTCCACCTGCTGGGGTATGACCACCTGGACGAGGGCCCGCAGAAGAAACAGATGCGGGAGAGAGAGGAAGCCGTCCTGGCGGAGCTGGGCATTACCAGGGAGGACTGACATGAGTAAAATAAAAGGCACGGTTTTCGAGACCATTTTAACGGGGCTGACCGCGCTGGCTCTCGTTTTTTGATGTATGTTTTTGCTGGCATGACACGGCAGTCGCTGATACTCCTGGTCTTGTTCATACTGATGGCAGTTTTGGCTGGTTTAGTGATATACCTCCTATGGAAGGTGCGCTGTCTGGAGGAGAGACTGGACGAGCTGCGGAAGCGGGTGGAGAAGCCACAGAAAACGGGCGGCTGATAGCCGCCCCTACGAATTCTACCGGGAGCCAGGTGTTAAACCAATGGCGGGGCAGCAGCAGCGGAAAGAGACGCTGGTCCATTCGATGACTTCCCCGAAAGCAAGACGGCAGTCTCAACTTGTGGTGGAGCACTCCTCTGCCTCTCAGGACCGAAGCGCACCCGGTACAAGCCCCAAATTACCGCCGCACCGATTACAACAACTCCCGCTCCGCGGTCAACTTGACACAAGTGTCAAGTTGAGCCGCCAAAGCGTTTTTCTTTTGGACCGGGCGCAGCCCGTTTTCTTTGGCAAGACCAAAGAAAATGGGGGGGGGTGTCACTCCCCGGTTCCCCCCAGCAGGGGGGAACCACGCCCTGACGGCCTGCATACACTGTCCCGAGGTGATGCGGCATGACAGTATTGCAAGACGGTATCCTGACCTTTTTCTCGGCGGTGGGCATGACCACCGTGGTCTGGTTGGCGGCAGGTGCCCTGCTCCACGCCGGGCGGCCCACGGTGCCGGGCCTGATGCTGGTACTGCCCCTGAAGGGTGAGGCTCTGGCCATGGAGAATGATGTGCGGGAGCTGCGGCGGGTCCAGGGTGGACTGCCGGGAGCGAAGATCATCCTGGTGGACTGCGGTATGACGGAGGATGCCCGGGAACTGGCGGCGTATTTGGCAGACCGGGAAAAAAACGCGGAACTGGTGGACGCGAAAGAATTTCGAGTAAAGTAGGGTAGGAACATGGAAGAACTGGTCACCTGGGAGGGCACGGTACATAGCATTATTTTTGAAAACGCCGAGAACGGCTATACGGTGCTCCGCCTCCTTACCGGGGAGGGCGAGGTGGTCACAGTGGTGGGGTGCATCCCCTGCGCCGCGCCGGGAGAGCATCTGACGGTCTCCGGCGTGTGGGAGACCCACCCCCAGCACGGTGAGCAGCTGCGGGCGGTGGAGCTGGAGCGGAGCCTGCCGGAGGACGAGGAGGAGATTTTCGACTACCTCTCCTCCGGTGTGTGCAAGGGCGTTGGCCCCGCCACCGCCCGGCGCATCGTGGACCGTTTTGGCCCCGAGACCCTGGACATTCTGGAGCAGGACCCGGGTCGGCTGAGTCTGATTAAAGGCATCACGGAGAAGAAAGCCCAGGAAATCGCGGCCAGCTTCCGGCAGGCCATGGGCCTGCGGCGGCTGATGGCCTTCCTGGCCCAGTATCAGCTTCCCCCGGTGCTGGCCATGCGGCTGCGACAGGTCTACGGCGACGCGGCACTGGAAAAAGTGCGGGAAAATCCGTACCTTCTGTCCTCAGACGACTGCGGCGTGGAGTTTTCCGCCACCGACGAGATCGCCATGAGCATGGGCTTTTCCGCCGACTGCGGCGAGCGGCTGCGGGCGGCGGTAACCTTTGAATTGAGCCATAATGAGAATAACGGCCATGTATTCCTGCCCCGGCCCAAGCTGGTGGCGGCCACTTGCCAGCTTCTGGACTGCGGTGAAGAACTGGTAGAGAGCGCCCTGGACGACCTCATCGAGCGCCGGGCCGTCATCCAGGAGCCAGTGGCAAACGTGGAGGCCTGCTACCTCCGGCGGCTGTGGGAGGCGGAGGTTTCCACCTGCGTGCGCTTAAACGGTTTGTTAACGGCGGATGCCGACAGAAGCCCACAGGCCGATAGGACCGTCTCCGAAATTGAAGCGGAGCAGGGCATTACTTATGCGCCCCAGCAGCGCCAGGCGGTGGAGCTGGCGGCAAAAACCGGTGTGGTTATCCTTACAGGCGGACCCGGCACCGGCAAGACCACCACCGTCCGGGGTATCGTGGCGCTGTTTGAAAAAATGGGGCTGGACATCGTGCTGGCGGCTCCTACCGGCCGGGCGGCGAAGCGCATGAGCGAGCTGACGGGCCGGGAGGCACAGACCGTCCACCGACTGCTGGGCATGAGCTGGAACGAAGCCACCCAGCAGGTGACCTTCACGAAAACGGAAAAGGAGCCGCTGGAGACCGATGCCGTCATCGTGGACGAGATGAGCATGGTGGACCTGACGCTGTTTTCCGCTCTGCTGCGGGCGCTGCGGCCCGGTACCCGGCTGGTGTTGGTCGGTGATGCCGACCAGCTGCCCTCTGTGGGAGCGGGCAACGTGTTTTCTGACCTCATCCGCAGCGGGCGGGTGGAGACCGTTTTTTTGCGGGAGGTGTTCCGCCAGGCGGAGAGCTCCGCCATTATCCGCAACGCCCACGCCGTCAATATGGGGGAGCCGCCCCAGTTGACCAACGACCAGGGGGATTTCTTTTTCATGTGCCGCCGGGACGGTGAGCGGACGGTCTCCACCATCGTGGAGCTGTGCAAGACCCGCCTGCCGGAGAAAATGGGCATCCCAGCGGACCAGATACAGGTATTGACCCCCACCCGGAAGGGCGCCAGCGGCACCATCAACCTGAACCGCTGCCTGCAGGCGGCGCTGAACCCCGCCGGACCGGACAAGCGGGAGATCCAGTGGGGGGACAGGCTGTTCCGGGAGGGCGACCGCATCATGCAGACCCGGAACGACTACAACGTGGTCTGGGGCCGGGAGGACGGCACCATCGGCACCGGCATTTTCAACGGCGACGTGGGAAAGATTTTGCAGATCGACCCCTCCGGCGAGTGGTTAGCCGTGGAGTTCGACGGCCGGGCGGCTACCTACGGCGTGGAGATGCTGAACGAGATCGACCTGGCCTATGCCATGACGATCCACAAGGCCCAGGGCAGCGAATACCGCTGCGTGGTGATGGCGGCCATGCCGGCGGCTCAGTCCCTGATGGTGCGGGGAGTGCTGTACACTGCCCTGACCCGGGCACGGGAATTGCTGATCATGGTGGGCGACGACGCGGCCATCCGGGCCATGGCGGCAAACGATAAGCAGCAGAAGCGCTATTCCGGCTTGCGCTGGAGATTGGCGCACAGCGAGGGGTGACCCGGAGAGGGGACACCCCTCTTTTTGTCCGCCCACGGGGCGTTGCCCCCCGTGCGGCAGGGCTGCGTCAAATTAATAAAAGAACTAAAACGAGAACCTTTTGCGTATTCTGACCCCATAGAATGAAAACAAAGATGGACCGAAATTGGTCCAATTTGCGGAGGCCTTCATGGAGCAGAAGATTAAACAAGACATCAATATAGGTGCAAACATTAAGGCGATTCGGAAGCGGAAAAAGATTAGACAGGTAGATTTGGTGCGCCTTTTGCAGCTAGAGGGCGTGGATATGACCAGAGAAACGTTGGTGAAGATTGAAGGGGGTATCCAGCACATTAGGGCATCCCAACTGCGCGGTATCCGGGATGCGCTGAAAACCACTTACGACGAGCTTCTGGCAGAGCAATGAAAATACTGGAACGCATCCTGGACCTCCTGTTCCCGCCCAAGTGCCCCTTCTGCGGGCGTGTGCGGGAGCATGGCGGCGTCTGTCCGCAATGTGAAAAGGCCCTGCCCTGGACGGCGGAGAATGACGCCTGCTGGAATATTTCCGGCGGGCTGCGGTGCGCTGCGCCCTTATGGTACGAGGACCTGGCCCGGGAGGGCATTTTGCGCTTCAAGTTCCAGGGAGCGTCTGCCTCGGCGGAGGCCCTGGGCGAACTGCTGGCCCGCTGTGCCGCCGAGCACTTATCCGGGGAGTTCGATACCGTGACCTGGGTTCCGGTCAGCAAAAAGCGTCTGCGGAAGCGTGGCTACGACCAGGCGGAGCTGCTGGCCCGGGCCGCCTGCCGCCTGTGGGACACCGAGCCGGTACGCCTTTTGAACAAGACCGTGGACAATCCTGCCCAATCCGGCATCTCCGATGCCGCCGCCCGCCGTGCCAATGTGCTGGGCGTCTATGAAGCGTGCGGTGACGCGGCGGGAAAGCGCATCCTGCTCATCGATGATATCTGCACCACCGGAGCGACTCTGGCGGAGTGCGCCCGGGTGCTGAAGGACGCCGGGGCGGAGAGCGTCGTCTGCACCGCCGTGTCGAAAACCCGGGAAAAGTTCAAAAAATGATATTGCATTCCATAGGAACTGTCAGTATAATATACACTGTATGATTGCGTACGGTGAAAACCGTTCATAATATGGATAGAAAGATCAAATGAGGTGGATTTATGCCTATGGCTAAGGATATCGGTATCGATTTGGGTACCGCGTCGGTTCTGGTTTATGTGAAGGGCAAGGGCATCGTGCTCAACGAGCCCTCCGTGGTGGCGCTGGATAAGAACACCGGCAAACTGCTGAAGGTGGGCACAGAGGCGCAGGCCATGCTGGGCCGTACTCCCGGCAATATTGTCGCCATCCGCCCCCTGCGGGAGGGCGTGATCTCCGACTATGACATGACGGAGCGGATGCTGAAAGAGTTTATCCATAAGGTGGCCGGGGTCTCCTTCTTCAAGCCCCGGGTCATCATCTGCGTGCCCTCCGGCATCACCGAGGTTGAGGAGCGCGCTGTGATCGACGCTGGTATCCAAGCCGGCGCCCGGAAGGTGTACCTGATCGAGGAGCCTGTTGCCGCCGCCATCGGCGCCGGCATCGACATCGCCAAGCCCGACGGCCACATGGTGGTGGATATCGGCGGTGGTACCGCCGACATCGCTGTCATCTCCCTCAGCGGCGTTGTGGAGAGCGCCTCCATCAAGATCGCCGGCGACCAGCTCAACGAGGCCGTTGTGAAGTATATGCGCCGCACCCATAACCTGCTGGTGGGCGAGCGTACCGCCGAGGAGATGAAGAAGCAGATCGGCTGCGTCTTCCCCAAGGACGAGGAGGAGACCATGGACGTGAAGGGCCGCTGCCTGCTTACCGGCCTGCCCAAGGTCGTCACCGTCAGCTCCACCGAAATGATGGATGCCTTCGAGGAGCCTGTGGAGCGCATCATGGAGGCCATCCACTCTGTGCTGGAGCGGACGCCCCCCGAGCTGGTGGCGGACATCTCCACCAACGGCATCGTGATGACCGGCGGCGGCAGCCTGGTTTCCGGCTTTGATAAGCTGGTGGCCGCCCGTACCGGCATCCAGACCGTCATCGCGGAGGATGCTATCTCCTGCGTGGCTCTGGGCACCGGCAAGAGCCTGGAGTCTCTGAACAACATGCAGGACGGCACCATGAACCTCAGCCGCCGGAAACAGATGAACTAAAATCCAGGGGGAGCAAGCTCCCCCTAGACGCAAACGGATAAAGAGAACGGAGCCCTTTGGCTCCGTTCTCTTTATCCGTTTGCTGCCCCCCACCACCAGTCTGCGGACTGGTGTCGCTGCCCAGGGCGGCTGGGGTCAATGTATTTTCGGCAGGCACATGTCCTGCCGAAAATGATTTCATTTTCTTCATTCGCCGTCGGCGAATAACCAGGGAACCAAAAGTTCCCCCTAGCCTCTCTCCTGGGATTGCAGGTATTCCCGCCGCTGGGCTTCCCACTTTTCCCGGTCTTCGTCAGTAATGGGACGCAGGACGCGGCAGGGATTCCCGGCGGCGATGACGTTGGGCGGAATGTCCTTCGTCACCACGGAACCGGCAGCGATGATGCTGTTCTGCCCGATGGTCACGCCGGGACATACCGCCACGCTCCCACCCAGCCAGACGCCGTCCTCCAGGGTGATGGGCAGGCCGTATTCCAGACCCGTGTCCCGGACCTCCGGGGCGATGGGGTGCCCGGCAGTGTAGAGACCCGTCCTGGGACCGATGAGTACCCGGTCGCCGATGGTGATGGGGGCAACGTCCAGAAAAACGCAGTCGTAGTTGATAAACACCGCGTCTCCAACGGTGATGTTCACGCCATAGTCGCAGCGGAAGCTGGGCTCGATCCAGCTATCCTCTCCCAGACGGCCCAGCAGTTCTTGCAGGAGGGCCGTCCGGCCCGCCCAGTCGGTGGGGTCCATTTGGTTAAAGTGCCAGGTCAGCTTTTTCGCCCGGTTCCGTGCCGCCGACAGGGCCTCATCTCCGGCGTAATATAATTTGCCCGACAGCATCCGTTCCGGTTCCGTCATGGTACTGCCCCCCTTTTCTTCTCTTTGGGAAAGCATAGCACATTCACTCGGAAGGAGCAACCGGGAATACGTGAAAATTTCTTGCATTTTGTAGTAAATTTAGGTATAGTAAACCTGTATTTTGCAATTTTTCAAAGGTGGTCCGTCCGCCGAAGGAGGAACTATGGTCCATATCATCACCGATTCCACCAGTGACCTGACGGTCCAGGAGGCGGAGCAGTTGAATGTCCGGCTGATCCACATGCGGGTCATTTTTGAGGACGGCGTGTACACCGACGGCGTGGACATCACCAAGGAGGAGTTCTACGCCAAGCAGGCGGAGGCCAAGGTGCTGCCCAAGACCACCCAGCTCAACCCCCAGGAGTACTGTGACGCGTTTCAGCCTTTGCTGGAAAACGGGGACGAGGTGGTGGCCATCCTGGTGTCCTCCAAGCTGTCCGGTTCCTTCCAGTCCGCCTGCATTGCCAAGGAGATGCTGGAGGGCGGCGAGCGGCTCCATCTGGTGGACTCCCTGAACGCCACCCTGGGCGAGGGACTGCTGGTGCGGGAGGCGGCGCGCCTCCGGGATGCGGGTAAGACCGCTGCCGAGATCGCGGCGGAACTGGAGGCGCTGCGGGGCCGGGTGCGGTTCATCGCCTTTGTGGGCACGCTGAAGTACCTGAAAATGGGCGGGCGTATTTCCGCCTCCACCGCCATGATGGGTACCATGCTCCACATCTCCCCGGTGGTGGCCGTGGTGGATGGCGAGGTGAAGGCCGTGGGCAAGGTCCGGGGCAGTCAGAAGATCCTGGCCTACACTCTGGATTTCGTCAGGGAGTATCCCGTGGATACCCGCTATCCTGTGGTATTCGGTCACTCCCGCTGCCAGGAGACTATGGAAGCCTACCGGGATAAGGTAACGGAGGCCCTGGGCATCCGGGACCATGCGGGGGAGGAACTGGGCGCCGTGATCGGCACCCATGCCGGACCGGGGTGCTACGGCCTTGCTTACATCGGTTTGAAGTAAACGAAGGAAGCAGAACCTTTCGGTTCTGCTTCCTGTTGCGAAAACGACTGTATGGAACTTGTATCAGGTGTATCCTGTCAGGGAATCCTGCACTCAGCCGAAAATGCCGAGGCCGAAGAAATCGTTGATCTGGCCCAGCAGGATCAGCACCATGCCCAGAGGCACGATAAACTTGACGCAGAAGGTGAAGAAGCTGTCGATCTTGCTGGAGGCTCCGCTGTGGATCTCGTCCAGCAGAGTCTTGGGCTTGATTTCCCAGCCTACCATGATGCTCATGAGCAGGGCGCCCAGCGGCATGGCCACGCCCTCGGACATCATATCCATGAAGTCCAGCCAGCAGTCGTTCCAGCCGTGGATGCCGAAGAAAGCCTGACCGGGGACCCAGATGCCGTTGCTGCCCAGACCATCGACGGCCACCAGCGCGGCCTCCACCATGATTGCCAGGCACACCAGCAGAACGATGCGGTGGCGGTTGCCCTCCTTGCCCTTGGCGGCGGCGCGGTCCATGAAGAAGGTTGCGACCACTTCCACCAGAGAGATGGCGGAGGAGATGGCGGCGATGAGCACCAGCAGATAGAAGATGACACCGAACAGGGGACCGATGGTACCCATGGCCTGGAACACGTCCTGCAGGGTGATGAACAGCAGGCTGGGGCCGCCCAGTTTGATCTCGTTCAGGGGGATGCCGCTCTGGATACCGTTGGCCACGGCGGCGGGAATGACTGCCACGCCGGCCATGGTGGCCACGACGGTGTCCGCCACCACGATGACGGCGGAGTTTTTCACAAGGTTCTCTTTCTTATCCAGATAAGAGCCGTAAGTAATCATAACGCCCATGGCCAGGGACAGAGAGAAGAACATCTGGCCGCCGGCGGTGGCGAGAACGGTGGCAAAGTTGGGAGCCTCGGCGATGAAGCCCGCCTTCACGGCGTAGCCGGGGACAAACATGAACTTCAGGCCTTCCACAGCGCCGGGCAGGGTCAGGGAGCGGATGATGATAATGACCAGCATGACGAACAGGGCGGGCATACCCACCTTGTTGAACTTCTCGATGCCGCCGGACACGCCGCCCCGGTTGATGAGGTAGCAGATGATCAGGAACAGCAGGGTGAAGGCCACACAGCCGAAGGGATTGGTCAGCATGGCGCTGAACAGGTCGGCGCCGGTCTTGATCTCCGCGCCGGCAAAGGCCAGGTTGCTCAGGTTCAGAGCCATGTACTCAATGCAGTAGCCGCCCAGAACAGAGTAGAAGCTCATAATGACAAAGGGAGAAAAGACTGCCAGCCAGCCTACCCATTTGAATTTTCTGGACAGGTTGTGGTAAGCGCCAACAGTGCCCTTGCCGGTTTTGCGGCCCATGGCCAGCTCGCCCATCATAATGACGAAGCCCACGAATACCGCCAGCAGCAGGTAGATCAGCAGGAAGGTAAAACCGCCGGACTTTCCCATCTTGTACGGGAAGCCCCAGATGTTGCCCAGGCCTACGGCAGAGCCGATGGCCGCCAGCAGGAAGCCGATGTTGCTTCCCCAAGAACCTCTTTCATTGCTCATAAAAAAACCTCTCTCCCATCAAAATCTCTCATATCCAATATTAGGTTCCTTCATGTATGATACGATATTTCACACGCACAGTCAAGAGATTGGAAAGGTAAATTCGGGGAAAAATATTTTGAAAGAACGATAAAATATCCACAAAATAAGAAAAAGGATGAGTTTATGTACCAATTTAAGCCCGTAACGATACAGGATGGCGGAAAACTGCGGAAGTATTATGCGAATTGCAAATATGGTCTCTGCGAGTATTCCGTGGGGACTAAGCTGATGTGGCGGCCGGTGCTGCACCCCGCCTGGACGGAGATCGCCGGGTGCCTGGTGGTGCGGAACGAGCATGATGGCCGCTGGGTGTTCGACTACCCGGTGCCCGGTCCGGAGGGAGACGAGGACGCCGCCCTCACCGCCATCGAGCAGTACTGTCTGGAGCAGGGAGTCCTGCCGGTGATCTCCGTGGTGCCGGAATGTAAGGCAGCCCGGCTGTTGGCCCGGTATCCCTATGTCCGCGTCAGCGACGTCCGTACCTGGCGGGACTATGTGTATTACCGGGAGGACCTGCAGCTCTTTGCCGGGCGGCGGTACTCCGGTCAGCGGAACCACATCAAGAAATTCCGTGCCCTGTGTCCGAATGCGGAGTTCCGACGCCTGACCGGAGAGGACGCGGAGGCTGTCCGGCGCTTCTGGGCGGATTACGAGAGGGAGTTCCCCAAGGGGAACAACGCCAAGGCACGGGATGAGCTGGAACTGGCGAAGAAGATGCTGCGAATGGTGAACAAGCCCTGGTTCATCGGCGGCGGTATGTTCGATGGAGAGAAGCTGGTGGCTCTGGCGCTGGCGGAGAAATGTGGGGACACTCTCATCATACACATCGAAAAGGCGCTGTATTCCTATACCGGCGTATATCCCGCCATGGTTCAGGCTTTTGCCGGCGAATGCGGCGACGGCTGCCAGTGGATCAACCGGGAGGATGACGCGGCGGACCGGGGGCTCAGAACGTCCAAATTGCAGTACGGCCCCGCCAAACTGGCGCCCAAGTACTGTTTTGAACCCCAGAATGAGCTGCTGCAGCATGTGAAGACCATCCCGGAGCTGAAAACAGAGCGGCTGACCCTGTCCGCCCTGACCGAGGCGGACATCCCCGCTTACAATGCCCTGGTGCTGGACGGGGAGCGGAACCGCTGGTGGGGCTACGACGATGTGGGCGGCCTGGGCGGCCCGGTGGAGGAACGGAGCTTCTTCAATGTGGCCCAGCGGGACTTTGAGAACCGCCAGGCGGTGAATTTTGCCGTCAGGCTGGATGGACAGCTCATTGGCGAAGCGGTGCTGTACCGCTT
This sequence comes from uncultured Clostridia bacterium, assembly GCA_945862785.1. Classification (GTDB taxonomy): domain Bacteria; phylum Bacillota; class Clostridia; order Oscillospirales; family Oscillospiraceae; genus Oscillibacter. The sequence continues at coordinate 14,228 of CAMAZB010000024.1, forward strand.
CGACTGCCGGGGCAGCGCGGAGCTGGGCTGCCGCATCGACGGAGCTTACGCGGGCCATGGCTATGGCACCGAGGCCTTTGCCGCCGTGGCAGACTGGGCGCTGTACAAGGTCCATCTCACCCGCGTGGTGGCCAAGTGCTTCAAAGAGAACCAGGCGTCCTACAAGATGCTGTCCTCCTGTATGCGGAAAAACGGAGAGGACGAGACGTTCTTCTATTTTGAAAAACTGGTATAAAGAAATCAGCAGTGGAGTACTCCACTGCTGATTTTAGCTTGTCGAAAAAGTCTTTTCGACAAGCTGCTTAAGATTTCAAAACTTTTAAAAAGTTCTGAAATCTATTGATTTGAATGGCGCAGGGCACCCTTCCTGGGTTCATCTCCGCGCTAAGAGCCGGGCTACGCCCGGTTGCGCTCCGAAACGTCCTGCGGGCCAGCCCCGCACACCCTTCCTTCCCGTTTTCCTTCATTTCCGGGTTTATCGACAGCCTGAAGCTTGTTCAGGGATGCAGGTCGTTCAGGGATGCAGGTCCGCCCGGCGGCAGGTACAGCCCTCGGTGAGACCTAAGGCTTCCACCCGGGACTCCGGGATGTCCAGGGAGAACTTCTGACCGTCCGCCGTTTGACACAGCAGCCACAGCGGCGCCGGTTCCCGATGCTCCTCGCAGCCGAAGTCCCCGTCCTCAATGCGAAGGACGCAGACGTCGTGCCCCGGCGTGGCGGCGATACGGGCCGCCGCTTCCGCGTCCGTCAGCCTCATGCCAGGAACTCCGGGCCGAAGCTGTGGGGGAGCAATTCGGAAAGGGTAAAGACCTGTTCCTCTCCCTTGCTGTTGAGACAGATGATCTCCATGTCGGGGGCGAACTCCCGCAGCACCTGGCGGCAAACCCCGCAGGGAACGCAGAAGCTCTCGCACCGGCCCGCCACCACGATGCGGACGAAGTCGGTGTGTCCCTCGCTGACGGCCTTCGCCACGGCGGTGCGCTCGGCGCAGATGGTGGGGGAGAAAGCGGCGTTTTCGATGTTGCAGCCGGTGAATACCGTGCCGTCGGCGCATTCCAGCGCGGCGCCCACGGCAAAGTGGGAATAGGGACAGTAGGCCCGGTCCAGCATGGTGACGGCTGCGGCCTTCAATTCTTCACGGGTCATGCGGATTCCTCCTGTTCGCCTTATGACATCCAGCCGACCTCTCTTTGAGGCCGCACGCTCAGGTCGATGATGTCCTTGGCGTCATAGAATTTCATGTACCGCTCCCGGGCTTTGGCGGAGCGGAGGGTGGTACCGTCGGGATGGAGCCGGTCGCAGATGACGGCGCTGATATCGCTCTTGCACTTGGACCAGGAGTCGATGCCCACGGAGCAGAAGATGCGGAAGCCGTGCTCCTGCATCCACCGGAAGGCGGGGCCGGACTGCTGTACGTCGTCGCCGTCCAGACGGCCGCCGAAGGGATAGAACAACACGGAGGTTTCGCCCACCAGGGAGCCTACCTCGGCAAACCACTTCTGCATGTCGGCGGTGACGGCGTCAAAGGTGCGGGTGTTCAAGCTGATGTGGCCCCAGGTGTGGCTGCCGAAGGTCCAGCCGGTGCGCTTCAGCTCCGCCACGATGGGCTTCACGGCCTCAATCTCCTTCTGGCGGTTGGCCTCCTGTTCGGCAGTCCAGCTTTTACTGTCGGTCTGGGTGCGGTAGCCCAGGATGCCCTCGTAGCCCGTCAGGCTCAGGCAGCCCTTGGCGCCGAAGGGGGAGAAGTCCGGGTGCTCCTCCACGAATTTGTCCAGAATGGTCACCGCGTCCAGATCCCGGCTGACCACTTCCTTGCCCTGGGGGTCCTTGCCCCAGGACCAGAGCTTGCCGTCCTCCCCGATGATCAATTTATATGTGAAGCCGTTGGCCAGCATGTACTCATAGTAATTTACATCATCGTAGGAGAGGATCAAAGGCTTTTTACCCTCGGGGAGGTAGAGAGTATTTTTCACCATGCGGGTCTGGCCAGACTCATCGGTCTGCTCGCTCCAGCAGTCCGCAATGTCCACCAGGACGTAGCCCTTTTCGTAGACGCTCTCCAAAATCTTCAGGTACTCTCCGGCGGTGACCATCCAGTCGTCGATGCCGTCGGATTTGCTGTCCCCGTCAAAGGCCAGCTCCGGGTAGGCCACCACGGGGTGGAAGAACAGGTGCTCCACCACACCGTCGTAGGGAACGTAGGTCACGCCGTCCCGGACGCCGCCTTCGGGCTGGACGGTGGGATCCAGGATGGTGTAGGGCTCCGGCTCCGGCTCAGCGGGAGCGTCAGCCTCCGGTGTTTCAGCTTGGGCAGGGGGCTCCGGCTGGGAGGGGCCGTCGGACCCCGGTGCGGGGGCGGAGCTGCAGGCGGTCAGGGACAGCAGCAACAGCAATGCAAGCAGTAGGTTTGTCATACGGCGCATAGGAATGTTCCTTTCTGTCATTTTTTCTGATGAGAACAGTATAGCAGGTCCGCATATAAAAAAGAAGAACAAAAGGATTACAAAAACACGGGCGGCCGCAGCCGCCCGTGTTTTGAGGAAGTCACCGTTTTTCTCCCGGCTTGAAAATCAGCGCCATAAGGACGCCGAATACCACAGCCGCCGCGATGCCGCCGGCGGTGGCGGTGAGGCCGCCGGTAAGGACCCCCAGCCAGCCCTTTTCCGCCACGGCCTTGGCCACGCCCTTTGCCAGAGCATGGCCGAAGCCCGTCAGGGGTACGGTGGCACCGGCACCGCCCCAGTCGGCAATGGGCTGGTATACGCCCAGGGCGCTGAGGATCACGCCCACCACTACGTAGCCCGTCAGAATGCGGGCGGGGGTGAGCTTGGTTTTGTCGATCAGGATCTGGCCGATGGCGCACAGGATACCGCCGCAGAGGAATGCGTTGAGATAGTCCATGAGGATGCCTCCCGCAAATGTTTTCTGCGGTCAGTATTTCCCGGAATGGAGAAGTTATGCAGAAAAACGAAGGAGGCCCGCCGAAACGGACCTCCTCCGGAAAGAAGGGAGCAATCTTAGATGGCCTCGTCCTGGAGGGCGTCGTAGCCCTGCTCGCCGGTACGGACCTTGATGACGTTCTCCACATTGGAGATGAAGATCTTGCCATCGCCGATGTTGCCGGTGTAGAGGACCTTCCGGGCAGTGTTGACCACCAGGGAGACGGGCAGCTTGCTGACCACGATGGACACCTGCATGCTGGGCAGCATGGTGGCTTCCACCTTGGCACCGCGGAAGTAGCCCTCAGTCTTGCCCCGCTGCTCGCCGCAGCCCATAACGTTGGTGGCGGTCATGCCGGTGATGCCGATGTCGAACATGGCCCGCTTGAGCGCGTCGAACCGCTCCATCTTGCACAGGATGTCGATCTTGGTCATCTTCACGCCGCCCACAGGAGCGGAGGGCTCCACGGCGGAGGCGGCGACCTCCACGGGAACGGCCTCCTTGACGGGAACGTCGCCGGTGGCCTGGGCCACCAGGTCGGCGGGGGTGTCGTCATAGACGAAGGCGAAGCCGCCGTATGCGGAGGGCAGGCCGTGCTCGGTGATGTCCAGGCCCTTCAGCTCCTCCTCTGCGGAGACCCGGAGGCCGATGGTGCTCTTCAGGATCAGGAACACGACGGTGATCATCACAGCGGCCCAGGCAGCGGTAGCCAGCACGCCCAGACACTGGATCAGGAAGAAGTGGAAACCACCGCCGTAGAACACGCCGCCGTCCACGGCCAGCAGACCGGTGAGGATGGTGCCCATGGCGCCGCAGACGCCGTGCACGGAGATGGCGCCCACGGGGTCGTCGATCTTTACCACAGAATCAAAGAAGCCTACGGAAATGGGAAGCACCAGGCCAGCGGCAATGCCGATGATAGCGGCGCCCACGGGAGACACCATGTCGCAGCCGGCGGTGATGGCCACCAGGCCAGCCAGAGCGGCGTTGAGGGTCATGCCCACGTCAGGCTTCTTGTAGCGCAGCCAGGTGTAGAGCATGGTGACGCAGGAGGCCACGGCGGCAGCCATATTGGTGTTGACGAAGATGAGACCGGCGGAGACCATGGCCTCGTCGCTGTCCATGGCCACGGTGGAGCAGCCGTTGAAGCCGAACCAGCAGAACCACAGGATGAACACGCCCAGAGCGCCCAGGGACAGGTTGTGGCCGATGATGGCCCGGGGATTGCCGTCCTTGTCGTACTTGCCGATGCGGGGGCCCAGAATAGCGGCGCCGATGCAGGCGCACACGCCGCCTACCATGTGGACTGCGGTGGAGCCGGCGAAGTCATGGAAGCCCAGCTGGCTCAGCCAGCCGCCGCCCCAGATCCAGTGGCCGGAAACGGGATAGATGAACGCGGAGATGCAGAAAGAGTAGATGCAGTAGGAGATGAACTTGGTGCGCTCCGCCATGGAGCCGGAGACGATGGTGGCGGCGGTGGCGCAGAAGACGGTCTGGAAAATCAGGAACGCGAACAGGGGCACGCCGGAGGGGAGCACGTCGGTGTAGTCGCCCCGGACAAAGGGGTCGAAGCCGCCGATGATGGCGCCGGCACCGCCGAACATGATGCCGAAGCCCAGAATCCAGTAGGTGGGGGTGCCGATGCAGAAGTCCATCAGGTTTTTCATTAGGATGTTACCGGTGTTCTTGGCACGGGTAAAGCCCGCCTCACACATGGCGAAGCCAGCCTGCATGAAGAAGACCAGGGCCGCGCCCAACAGGACCCAAATCGTGTTGACTG
>CAMAZB010000025.1 GCA_945862785.1 uncultured Clostridia bacterium
GCGCACACCCTTCCTTCCCGTTTTCCTACATTTCCGGGTTTATCGACAGTCTGAATCGTCCCCGGGCTCCATAGAGCCCGGGGACGATTGCGTCTTATAAACGCATCAGTGGAAAATCTTTCTGCCCAGCCAGATAAACAGGCAGGCGCCTACGATGCCCACCAGCAGGTTGGCGATGAGGCCGTGGGCGGAAAATCCTACAAAGCCGAACACCAGGCTGCCCACAAAGGAACCGATGACGCCCACTACAATGTTTCGCAGCAATCCGCCCTCCAGATTCATCAGCTTTCCCGCGATCCAGCCTACCAGGGCGCCCATGATAATGGCTCCGATCATTTGTCTGTCCTCTCTTTATCCTTAATCTTCGATGTATTCCCGTACCCGGTAGATGGCGCCGATCTCATCCTCGCAGATTTTTCGGCAGTTCTCGATCTCCTCCGCCGGGATGGTGTCCACCACGGTCATCATCACCGTGGGAACGTACTTCCGGATTTCCTTCGCAAAGGCCTTCATGGCCTCGTAGGCCCCCTTCTGGGCGGGATGGCACAGGGCGTCGTACTTCTCCGCCGTGTCAGTGTTCAGGGAGATGGACACCATGTCGAACCGTCCGGCGAAGTCCGGGCAGATGTCCCGTCCGTGAATAAGATTGCCGGTACCGTTGGTATCCATGCGGGTGTAGATCTTCTCGCCCTTGGCCTTCATCTGGTCGATGACCCAGCAGATGTCCTCGATGCGGTAGCTGGGCTCTCCGAAGCCCACGAACACCAGCTGCTTGTATTTAGAAAGATCGTGGCTCTCGATGGAGGCCAGAAGTTCCTCCTTCGTCGGCTCCCGCTCCAGCCAGAGGTTGTGGGTGTAGATGCTGCCACCGGAGCTCTGGTTATGCCGCAGGCAGAACTCGCAGTTGAAGTTGCAGCGGTTGGTGGGGTTCACATACAGGTTGTCCCCGTATTCATAAGTGATCGTAAAGCCTTTTTCCATGATGGTTCACTCCTTATTCATTGCCGTTCAAATGGAAATCCGACAGGGTAAAAACGCCGCCGGCGTAAGACACATAAGCGGAAATATCCGCAACATACCAGTAATAATAGCCATCCGCGTCCAGGCAAGCGCTGCCGTTGAACCGGATGCCCCCGCTGTCGGGCCAGTCGGTGTCAAACCTTGCCACGCTTCCCGTACCCAGCCCCCGAAGCACCTCCGGGTCCAGATTCTCTGGGAGCTGGCGGGTGATGTCCACCAGTTCCTCGCCCAAGACGGCAAAGGTCCGGTCAGCAGTGACCGCAGTATCCAGCAGGGAAGACAGGTCTTCTTGCCACAATTCCTCCGGGAAAGCATAGTCCGTTAAGGTGCCATCCAGGTTTTTCTCCACAATGTGAAGTTCTTCGATGGAAACGCCGGTGCCGCTGCCAACATGGTTGACCAGCACGATTTCTTCCTGCCCGTCACCGTCCACATCCCGGCACCAGAGCCGCGGCTCCACAATCAGCGGTCCGCCAAAGCTCCAGTCAAATTCCGCCAGGCTGCCGCCCCACCGCAGCAAGGCCCAATAGCTCGAATCCTCCTCTACGGCGTAAAAAGCCGCATCCTGTTCCGGCAGCTCTGCGAGCTTCGCCACGGGCTTTCCCATCCGCTCGCCCCATTCCAACTGGCGGACCACTTCTGTGGGCAGATCATAGTCTTTCGTGGGGTTCCGTCCCTCCGTCACCACCGCCGGGGCGGAGATGGGCTTGGCTGGAACTGTCTTTGGCAGTGAGAGGGCCGCCTCCGTTTCCCATGCGCCGCACCCAGTCAGCAACATCAATGCCAACAAAACAGGCGGCAGCCTTCTCATGCCCTTCCCCCCAGTCCAAACAGCCGCAGCCCGTTTTCCCAGGTGATGTTCATCATCTCCTCGGCCGTAACACCCTTCCATTCCGCCAGTTTTTCAATGACATAGGGAAGGTAGCGGCTGTCGTTTCGCTTGCCCCGGTAGGGCACCGGGGTCAGGTAAGGAGCGTCTGTCTCCACCACGATACGGTCCAGGGGGATAATGGCGGCCACCTCCGGCGCCCGCTTGGCATTTTTATAGGTGATGGGGCCGTCAAAACCCAGATACCAGCCCCGCTTCAACAGCTCCGCGGCCATCTCCGGGCTGCCGGAAAAGCAGTGGAACACGCCCCGCACTTCGGGGTATTCCAAAACGATGGCTAGGCTGTCCCCGTGGGCCTCCCGGTCATGGATGATGACGGGCAGGTCCAGCTTCTGGGCCAACTCCATCTGACGGCGGAAAACCGCCTGCTGGAATTCCCTGGGGGGATTCTCCGCCCAGTAGTAGTCCAGGCCGATCTCGCCGATGGCAACCACTTTTTCATGGCCGCACAGCGCCCGGATGGCGTCAAAATCCGCATCGGTACACCCGGCGCAGTCCTCCGGGTGAATGCCCACAGCGGCGTAAACGTGGGGATACTGCTCCGCCAGGGCCACAGCCTTGCGGGAGCTCTCCGCGTCACAGCCCGGGTCCACCACCAGCCCCACCCCGATAGCGGGGAGGGCGGACAAGACCTCGTCCCGGTCGGCGTTGAAGCCGTTGGAATCGTAATGGGCATGGGTATCAAAAATGGGCATGAAAGCACCTCACATCACGTTTGTACCGTCATTTTACCACGGCTTTGGAAAAAAGAAATATCCAGACTATGAATTTTCACTGTATTCAGCCGGAATCGGCGAAAAGTGTTCCGAACATGAAAAAAAGGACACCCTTTCGGATGTCCTTTTGGCTCGACACAAATCAGCCGATCTTGTTCAGCTTCAGGGTCATGGCGCTCTTGCGATGAGCAGCCGTGTTCTTGTGCAGAACGCCCTTGGCAACAGCCTGATCGACTTTCTTCACAGCAACCTTGTAAGCGCCATCGGCCTCGGTGCGATTGCCTTCTGCGGCAGCAGCCTCGAACTTCTTGATGGCGGTCTTCAGCTCGGACTTCGCGGCCTTGTTGCGGGCGTTTCTCACCTCTCCGATCAGAACGCGCTTCTTGGCAGACTTAATATTCGGCAAACCAAACACCTCCTTAGGCAAATTCAGTGGTATTTTCCACTGTGCAGAATGATATTTTAGCAGGGAACTTCCCAAAAAGCAAGAGTTTTTTTACAAATTGTGTGCATTTTTTGTATATTGTATCTTTTGACGCAAAACCTAGGGATGCGACCACTAGATTTTGTGTCAGGAGGCAGCGATCATGTTCAAAAAACGTACGGACCTGGCCCTGGAGGCCAGGGAGCTTTGGCAGGAATCGGCGGAAAAGACCACTCGCCTGAGCGGCGTGAAAGCATCCAAGCAGCGCTCGGAGGGCTATCCGGTGAACCGGGTAGACATTCTGGATGAGCGGGGCGAGAAGGCTCTGGGCAAGCCCCGGGGCACCTACCGCACCATCGACCTCACCACCTTCTGGCAGCGAAAAGCCGACTTTTTTGAGCGGGCCGTCCGGGCTGTGGGCGGGCAGCTGAAGGAACTGCTGCCGGAGACCGGCCCGGTACTGGTCATCGGCCTGGGCAACCGGGCCATGACCCCCGACGCCGTGGGCCCTCTGGCGGCGGACAGCGTCCTGGTGACCCGGCACCTCATCACCGCGCAGCCCTGGCACTTTGCCGGGTTCCGGCCCGTGGCGGTGCAGCAGACCGGTGTCCTGGGCACCACCGGCGTGGAGTCCGCGGAGGCAGTACGGGGGCTGGTGGCCGAAGTACAGCCCGCCCTGGTCATCGCCGTGGACGCCCTGGCCTCCCGCCGGGTGGGCCGGGTGTGTGCCACGGTGCAGCTCAGCGACACAGGCATTACCCCCGGCTCCGGGGTGGGGAACCACCGGGCAGCCCTGGACCAGGAGACGTTAGGGGTTCCTGTGTTCGCCATCGGCATCCCCACGGTGGTGGACGCCGCCACTCTGGCGGCGGACCTGCTGGAGGAGTCCGGCATTACGGAAATTGACGAGGAGAAACTCCGGGGCAACCAGCAGAACCTGATGGTAACTCCCCGGGACATTGACGCTCAAGTCCGGGACCTTGCCAAGGTGGTGGGCTACGGTATCAACTGGGCCTTACAGGACCTGGAAATCGAGGAGATCAACGCCCTGCTCAGTTAAAAACCGTCCCCGGGCTATCGCCCGGGGACGGTTACCCGTCATTTCAGTTCATTTCAGTTTTGGCAGGGTGTTGGCGCCGTGAGGCAAGAGGGTGGCCCGCAGATCCTTGCCGCCGTTCAGCTGCCGGGACAGCTCCAGAGCCTCATCCAGCGTTTTCACGGCGTGGATCTTGGCGGTGCCGAACTGCTCCTGGGGGATACCGGTAACGGCGATCAGGTGGTGCTTCTCGGCGCTTTCGGCAAACAGGTAGCCGATGAAGGCGCCGATGGAGAAGTTCTCCCGCAGGGCCTTTTCCCGGTCCAGCATGGTCTCGTAGCCCGCGATCTGGCGCTCGGTGTCGGCGTTGCCGAAGCCCTCGTCGGACTTCGTCACCAGGATGATGGTGCCACCGTCCTCCACCACTTCCAGAGCGTTGCACAGCGTTTTAATGGTCTGGTAGAAGTTCAGGTCCTTGGGATAGCCGCCGGCACTGGCGATCACCAGGGGCGTTTTCTCCCTGGCGGCCACGCCGTACATCTTGTCCACCAGCTCGCAGGCCGCCTTGTGGGCGGTGATCCAGTTGCCGGCGAAGGCGCTGATGATTTTCTGATTATCGTCCACCACCACGTTGATGAGGAAGGTGGGCTTCACCATGGCACAGGCCTCCATCATGTCGGCGTGGACGGGATTGCTGTCGGACAGATTGGCGCTGCGAACCTCCGGGTTGGACCCGGCGCCCAGGCCGGGATTCAGGGCCAGGTTGTGGTTCCTCATAATGGTCTCCCGGCCGGCAATGCCTGGGAGGATGCTCTTACGGCCGCCGCCGAAGCCCGCCATGAAGTGGTACACCACGCCGCCGGTGAGGATGATATGGTCGCACTCCAGAGCCCGCTTGTCCAGCCATACAGGCGTGCCCCGGGAGGTAGTGCCCACGTACTGCAGGTTCTCCTCGTCGGTGCACTGGTGGTCCACCAGGCGAATGCGGTCGTACACCGCCTGGGTCACCAGGCCAATGTGCTCCTCCTTGGTCTGCTGCCGGTGAGTGCCGGTGGCGGAGATGATGAGCATATCCTCGTCCCGGATCCCGGCACTCTCCAGTTCTTCGATCAAGATGGGGATGTAGGTCTCCGGGGACTGCCAGCGGCGGGTCACATCGGAGATGATGATACAAACCGTCTCACCAGGCTTTACCAGTTCCTTCAGGGGCTTGGAGTCGATGGGATGCTCCAGGGCATAGTGGATGTGCTCCGGCACTGTCCGCTGGGGCAGGTCCACATGGTTGGGCTCCAGTTCCGCCGCGATCAGCTTGGGAGGCAGCTTTACTTCAAATTCCTGCTGGCCGTATTTCATTGCTTCAGGCATGATAGACGCTTCCTTTCACACAGGTCCGGGCGCTGTTATCCGTGCCCGGCGTTTTATGATCGTCATACAACATACAATGTCCAGCTTGTCGAAAAAGTCTTTTCGACAAGCTGCTTAAGATTTCAGAACCTTCAAAAAGTTCTGAAATCTATTGATTTGAATGGCGCAGGGCACCCTTCCTGGGTTCATCTCCGCGCTAAGAGCCGGGCTACGCCCGGTTGCGCTCCGAAACGTCCTGCGGGCCAGCCGCGCACACCCTTCCTTCCCGTTTTCCTACGTTTCCGGGTTTATCGACAGTCTGGTCATACCACATTATACAACGCTCGGGCGAATTTTCATCTGTCATTTTTACTAAAAATAGGCGCTTCTCCGCTTATATATCCAGCTCCAACACCACCGGGCAGTGGTCGCTGCCCTGCACCTCGCTCCAGATGTCGGCGTTTTTGATCTTGTCCTTCAGGCGTTCCGACACAATGAAATAGTCGATGCGCCAGCCCGCGTTGTTCTTCCGGGCGTTGAAGCGGTAGCTCCACCAGGAGTAGGCCCCGGTCTTGTCGGGGTAGAGGTAGCGGAAGGTATCCACAAAGCCGCTGGACAAGAGCTGTGTCATCTTGGCCCGCTCCTCGTCGGAAAAGCCCGGGTTCATGCGGTTGGACTTGGGGTTCTTGATATCAATTTCCTCATGGGCCACGTTCAGATCGCCGCAGTAGACCACAGGCTTTTGGGCGTCCAGCTCCAAGAGATACTCCCGGATGTCGTCCTCCCAGGCCATGCGGTAGGGAAGCCGACTCAGCTGGTCCTTGGAGTTAGGGGTATAGCAGCACACCAGATAGAACGCCGGGTACTCCGCTGTGATGACCCGGCCCTCGTGGCGGTGCTCATCAATGCCGAAGTCATAGGTGACGTTCAGCGGCTCCGTTTTTGTAAAAATGGCGGTGCCGGAGTAACCCGCCTTGTCAGCGCTGTTCCAGAAGCGGGTGTAGCCCGGCAGGTCGAATTCCGCCTGCTCCGGGCGCATTTTCGTCTCCTGCAGGCAGATGACGTCCGCGTCGGCAAAGGCGCAGAAGTCCAGAAAACCCTTTCCAAGGCAGGCCCGCAGGCCGTTGACGTTCCAGGATACCAGTTTCATGGTGATTCTCCTTATGCATTTGATGGTTTTCCACATTGTATCCGATATCCGGGGAAAAAACAATATTGCCCCGGCCCCGAAAAGGGAGTAAAGTAGAGATAAGGATGAAAAATTGACGAGGAATTTCAACATGGAACACGAAAACGGTATGCGGAACATGACGGTGGGCAGCCCCGCCGGACATATCTTTTATTTTGCCCTGCCTTTACTGGCGGGCAGCTTCCTCCAGCAACTCTACAACATGGTGGACAGCTGGGTAGTGGGCAACTACGCCGGCGACGCCGCCCTGGCGGCGGTGGGCGTGGGCTTTCCCGTCATCTTCATGTTCACATCCCTGTTCATGGGACTCTCGGGCGGCGGCACGGTAGTCATCGCCCAGTTCTACGGTGCCGGGAACATGGACCGGGTCCGGGACGCGGTGGACACCGTCTATACCGCTTTCATGGTCTCCGCCATCCCCATCACGGTCATCGCTCTGGGGCTGGTGAAGCCGGTCCTGCTGCTAATGCAGGTGAAGGCCGACGCCTGGGCCGAATCGTGGCTCTATCTGACGGTGGTATCCGCGGGCCTCATCGGCGCCATCGGCTACAACCTGAACGCCGGTATTTTAGGCGGCCTGGGCAACAGCCGGACCACGCTGCTGTTCCTGGCCATCTCGTCGGTGATGAACATCGTGCTGGACCTGGTATTCGTGCTGGGGTGCGGCATGGGCGTGCTGGGCGTGGCCCTGGGCACCATCATCTCCCAGGCCTTTTCCTGGCTGTTCGGTTTGTTCTACATCAACCGCCACTATCCCGAAATCGCCATCCGCCCCTTCTGCCGCCGGTTCGACAAGGCCCTGTTCCGGCAGATCATGGGCATCGGCCTGCCGGCGGGCATCCAGATGTCTCTGGTGGCCATCGGTGCCATGGTGGTGATGAGTAAGATCAACTCCTTCGGCAAAGAGTTCGCCGCCGCCTACAACGTGGGCTCCAAGTTGGACTCCCTGGCTTTCCTGCCGGTGCAGAGCCTCTCCAACGCCGTCACATCCTTCGTGGGCCAGAATATCGGTGCCAAGCGGCTGGACCGGGCCCGGCAGGGTATCCGCATCACCGTGATTGCCTCCGTGGTCTGGTCAGCGGTGATGCTGGTGCTCATCCCCCTGGGCCCCACACTGGTGGGCTTTTTCTCCGATACTCCCGCCGTCATCCAGTCGGGAGCGGTGTACCTGAAGTGCATCATGCCCTTCTATTTCCTGTTCTCCGTCATGTTCTGCCTGAACAACGCCATGCGGGGCGCCGGAGACAGCATGTTCGCCATGCTGGATGTCATCTTCTCTCTGATTTTGGTCCGTGTACCTGCCGTCTACTGGTTCGCCGACCACTACGGCCCGGATTATATGTACTACGGCGTAGGCGTGGGCTGGACCGTGGGCTTCACTCTGTCGGTCATTTATTACCTTTCCGGCCGGTGGAAGCGGAAGGGCAGTCTGGCGGAAGAAAATCCCGGTTGAAATGTTGTAATTACGGGAAATATCCGATATAATAAATAATTACGTGAAATCCGGCCCTCTTCCATTCGGAGCGGCCGTTAAAAAGGAGAAAACCCCATGGAACAGAAAAAGTTTTATATCACCACCCCCATCTACTATCCCTCCGACAAGCTCCATATCGGCCACACCTACTGCACCGTGGCCACCGACGCAATGGCCCGCTACAAGCGACTGGCCGGGTATGACGTGATGTTCCTGACCGGCACCGACGAGCACGGCCAGAAGATCGAGACCAAGGCCAAGGAGGCCGGCGTGACCCCCAAGGAGTTTGTGGACAAGATCGTGGAGGGTCCCCAGGGCGTGAAGGACCTGTGGAAGCTGATGAACATCTCCAACGACCGCTTCATCCGTACCACCGATGACTACCATGTGTCCGCCGTCCAGAAGATCTTTAAGAAGATGTACGACAAGGGTGACATCTACAAGGGTTCTTACAAGGGCAAGTACTGCACCCCCTGCGAGTCCTTCTGGACCGAGAGCCAGCTGAAGGACGGCTGCTGTCCCGACTGCGGCCGCCCTGTGGTGGACGCCGAGGAGGAGGCCTACTTCTTCCGTCTGAGCAAGTACGCCGATAAGGTCCGGGACCTGCTGGAGAATACCGACTTCCTCCAGCCCCGCAGCCGCGTCAACGAGATGGTGAAAAACTTTATCGACCCCGGCCTGGAGGACCTGTGCGTTTCCCGCACCAGCTTTACCTGGGGCATTCCCGTGGACTTTGACCCGGGCCATGTGGTCTACGTGTGGGTGGACGCCCTGTTCAACTACACCACCGCCCTGGGCTTCCTGAACGACCAGTACAACGACTACGACAAGTACTGGCCCGCCGACGTCCATTTCGTGGGCAAGGAGATCGTCCGGTTCCACTCCATCATCTGGCCCGCCATGCTGATGAGCATGGAGATGCCTCTGCCCAAGCACGTCTTCGGCCACGGCTGGCTGCTGCTGGACGGCGGCAAGATGAGCAAGTCCAAGGGCAACGTGGTGGATCCCTATATCCTGGCGGAGAAGTTCGGCGTGGATGCCCTGCGCTTCTTCCTGATGCGAACCTTCCCCTTCGGCTCTGACGGCAACTTCTCCAACGAGCTGCTGATCCAGACCATCAACACCGACCTTGCCAACGACCTGGGCAACCTGCTCAGCCGCACCACCGCCATGGTGGGCAAGTACTTTGACGGCCAGCTTCCCGCGGGCTGCAAGGCATGCAGTGCTCCCGAACCCTTTGATACTGACCTTATCGCCATGGCCTCCGCTCTGCGCGACGCTTACGAGGCCCAGATGGAATCCTACGCCCCCCACAACGCCCTGGCGGAGGTGTTCAAGGTCATCCAGCGGGCCAACAAGTATATCGACGAGACCGCTCCCTGGGCTCTGGCCAAGGACATGGAGACCAACGGTGCACGCCTGGCCCACGTCCTGTACAACCTGCTGGAGGCCACCCGCATCTGCGGTATCCTGCTGAGCCCCTTCATGCCCGAGAGCATGAGCAAGCTGTTCGTCCAGATCGGCGCGGCCGCGGATATCCAGACCTGGGACAGCGCCGCTGTCTGGGGTGCTCTGCCTGAGACCGCCGCCGTCACCAAGGGCGAAAACCTGTTCCCCCGCATCGATATGGACAAGGCCATCGCCGAGCTGGAGGAGGCCGCCGAGGCCGCCAAGAAGGCCGCCCTGCCCGCCATTGAGGTGGAGCCCCAGCTCACCGAGCAGGTGGACTTTGACACCTTCTGCAAGTCCGATTTCCGCGCCGTGAAGGTCAAGGCCTGCGAGAATGTGAGAAAGAGCGAGAAGCTTTTGAAATTTATCCTGGACGACGGCACCGGCGTGGACCGTCAGATTCTCTCCGGCATTGCCAAGTGGTACAAACCCGAGGAACTGGTGGGCAAGACGCTGGTGGCCATCGTGAACCTGCCCCCCCGGAAGATGATGGGCCGGGACAGCTGCGGTATGCTGATCTCCGCCGTCCACATGGAAAAGGGCGAGGAGTGCCTGCACCTGCTCATGATCGACGATTCCATCCCCGCGGGTGCGAAGCTCTGCTGATAGTAAAGGGGGCGTTGTCCCCCCTTTTACCCGCAAGGGGCACGCCGCATCCGTATCGCAGCAAAGCTGCTAACGGCTGCGCAGTAGATTCCCCCCACCGCGTCAGAACAAACTGCGCTGTATTCGCTACCGCCTTTGGCGAAAGCTCACGTCGCTCCGTTTGTTCTTTTTCTCCCCACCGAACCCGCTTCGCTGGGCTTCGGCGGGGGCCCCTTGTCGGTCACTGGTGAACGCGCCCAGGGCGCTTAAGTCAATGTATTTTCGGCAGGCGCATGTCCTGCCGAAAATGATTTCAATTTTTTCGCCGCCTTGCGGCGAAATGCTGCGAGGTATCTATGCGTTTACAAAGTGCGATCTTCGACATGGACGGCACACTGCTGGACTCCATGCACATCTGGAACGACCTGGGGCCCAACCTGCTGCGGTCCATGGGCATCGAGCCCGCCCCGGACCTGGGGGCACGACTCATGGTGCTGACTATGCGGGAGGGTGCCGCCCTCTGCAAGGAGGAATACCATCTGCCCCAGACCGTGGACGAGATCATCGACCTGACGGAGGCCCAGGTGGAGGATTTCTACAACCACCACGTTCAGGCCAAACCCGGCGTTCAGAAATTCCTCTCCCTTTTGAAGATGGAAGGCGTCTGGATGTACGTTGCCACCAATACGGACCGCCATTTGGCGGAGGCCGCTTTGAAGCACGCCGGTATCGACGGCTATTTCAGGGGACTTTTGACCTGCACCGATGTAGGCGTAGGGAAAAACGACAGCCCGGAGATCTATGAGCGGGCTATGTGCCGCCTGCGGGGAAGCAAAAAGGACACGGTGATCTTTGAGGACGCCCTCCACGCCATCCGCACGGCCAAAGCCGCCGGATTCCGGGTCTGCGCCGTGTACGATCCCGCCGCCGAGGCGGAGCAGGAAGAGATCAAGGCCCTGTCGGACTACTATATCCGCTCCTTTGAGGAGATGTTCGAAACCAAGACGCTGGACTGATACTATTCTCCCATTAAAATGAGACATTTTAATGGGAGCCGCCGCGCTTTGCGCGTCAGCGCGTCTCATAAGAATCCAACGCGCCGCTGGCGCTATAAAAATAAGACAATTGTCTTATTTTTAATGGATTCTAGTATGAAAAATTTGACGGGACCTCCCGTCAAATTTTTTTACCCCCACTGTAACAAAACCGCGGCCCGGCGGATATATGGGTGAAAGGAGGGACATCTGATGGACGATATGAGCGCCATTTACCAACAGCACGCCCAGACCGTCTACAAGTTCCTCCTGGCCCAGTGCCATGACCCGGACCTGGCGGAGGAGTTGACCCAGGAGACTTTTTACCAGGCCGTCCGCTCCATCGGACGGTTCGACGGGACGTGCAAAGTGTCCGTCTGGCTGTGCCAGATCGCCAAGCACTTGTGGTACCAGCATCTCCGCAAGCATAAGCGGGAGGCCCCCATGCCTGACGAGATGCCGGAAATCCCCATCCCCTCGTCGGAGGAGGACCTGTTGGAGCAGGAAGGCCGTCTGGAGCTGCTGCGAAGTATCCACAGTCTCCCAGCCGACGCCCGGGAGGTGGTGTACCTCCGGGCTTTCGGCGGTCTCAGCTTCCGGGAGATCGGAGATGTGCTGGGAAAGACCGAGACCTGGGCAAGAGTGATTTTTTATCGAAGCAAGGAAAAGCTGCGAAACGGAGGTATGTCCCATGAAAAATGATCTGACCTGCGGTGTAGTGCGGGACCTTTTGCCGTCCTATGTGGAGGGAATGACCTCCGATGAAACCAACGCAGCGGTGGAAGCCCACCTGGCTGCCTGCCCGGACTGCGCGGCCCGCCGGGATGCCATGACATCCCCCGCTGAACCAGCGGAAGCGGCTGAGCAGAGCAGGGAAGTGGACTATCTGAAAACCGTCAAGCGGAAGAGCGGACGGCGGGTGGTCATTGCCGTTTTATGCACCCTGGCGGTAATGCTGGCGGGATGTGCCTTGAAGGTTTTTGTCATCGGCACCCCGGCCCAGGAGCAGGACCTGTTCGTGGCGGAAGCTGTGGAACAGAATGGCATCCTTCGCCTGTCCATCTCCACGCCCTCCTCCGCCACCGCCTTCTGGGGCTGGACTGTGGACACCGCTGACGGCGTGGCGGATATTCACGCCCGCTCCGTGCTGGTTTCTCCCCTGTTCCCCAACGGCGGCGGGACGGTGGAGGTCCCGCTGGACGGTGTGGATGAGGTCCGTCTCTGCGGTCGCCTCGTCTGGCAGGACGACACCCTCATCCAGGAGCGAGTAGCCCGTCTGTATGAAACCAAAACCCCCTATGTGGGTGACATGCCCGCGCTGAATCAGGTGGCCAACGCTTTGGACATCCAGGGCAGGCTGGGCTCCTACACCAACAGCCTCCACACCTCCAGCCGCCCCTATGACTGGACGCTGGAACTGACAGCTCCCCGCGCGGTCATCGCCAAATTTGAATCCAGCATGAATGCTGTCGCCATTCCACTCCTGGTATTGGTGGATAATCTGGATCAGGTCACCTTCGCCTATACGGATGTGGAAGGCCAGTCCTATCAATATACCGTCACCAAGGAGGATGCCATTGAGATCTTGCAGGCCCGTATGGAAAGGCTGGAGGAAATAGGCTGGAAAACAGAAGAGCTGGGCCTCACGCTGCTGGACAGCGTGAAGGACTACGCCGCCTCTCCGGCGGAGTTCCAGCGCCTTTATCAGTTTGTGACCACCAAACTGTAATTTCTGACACAAAAAACAGGCCCCCGGCTTTCGCCGGAGGCCTGTCCTTGTTTATGGGGAATTACTCGTACTTCTTCTCGACTTCTTCCAGTCGGTTCAGGAAGGGACTGGTGGTGCAGCTCTGCTCGGGAGCAGCGTTCTTGAATTTCTCCACGTTCGCCATGCTCTCCTTGACAGGCCGGATGGTGCCGGCGCCGGCCACACAGCCGCCGGGACAGGCCATACCCTCCAGCAGGTAGCCGTCCCGCTTGCCGGCCTTGGCCATCATCAGCATCTTCTTGCATTCTTTCAGGCCATCGGCGTGCTCCACCAGGATCTCCCGGTCGGGAGCGATGTGCTTGATGGCCTCCACCACGGCAGCCGCCACGCCGCCGCCCACGGCGAAGCCCCGGCCCATGCCGCTGCCCTCGTCCATATCATCGGCGGGATCAGCCTCGATCGTGGCGAAGTCGATGTCCTTGGCGTCGAACATGCCCAGCAGCTCCTCAAAGGTCAGCACGAAATCCACGTCGGACCGGACGGTACGGCGGTTGGCTTCCAGTTTCTTGGCAGCGCAGGGTCCGATGAACACGATGCGGGCGTTGGGATGGTCCTTCTTCACCATGCGGGCGGTGATGACCATGGGGGTCAGCGCCATGGAGATATTGTCCTTGAACTCCGGGAACATGGTTTTGGCCATCATGGACCAGGCGGGACAGCAGGATGTGCCCATCCATGCCTGCTTTTCAGGGACCTCCTCCAGGAAGTCCTGGGCCTCCTGTACCGTGCACAGGTCCGCGCCGATGGCCACTTCCACCACATCGGCAAAGCCCAGGATCCGCATGGCGGTCTTCAGCTTGGCGGGTGTGGCGTCCTTGCCAAACTGGCCCACGAAAGCGGGCGCCACACAGGCGATGACCTCTTCACCGCGGCGGATGGCGGTGATGAGCTGGAAAATCTGGCTCTTATCCGCAATGGCGCCGAAGGGGCAGTTCACCAGGCACATGCCGCAGGAGACGCACTTGTCATAGTTGATCTTGGCGCGGCCCTGCTCGTCGGATTCGATCGCGTTCATGCCGCAGGCGGCGGCGCAGGGGCGCTCGATGTAGCTGATGGCCCGGTAGGGGCACTGGTTAAAGCATTTACCGCACTTGATGCACTTGCTCTGGTCGATGTGGCAGTGCTTTTCTTTATCCAGGTAAATGGCATCCTTGGGACACACGTTCATGCAGGGGTGGGAAATGCAGCCCTGACAGCTGTCCGTAATGCGAATCTGCTTGGTAGGGCAGGCATTGCAGGCAGAGTGGATGACGTTTACCAGGGGATTTTCAAAATATTTCTGATCCGTAACAGCTTCGTTGATATGGGTGCTGAGGTGACCGCCGATATCAATGTTCATACCCAGAGCCAACCGCACCCGGGCAATGATGACCGCGCGCTCCAGATACACGTCGTGGCGGTGCTTTGCAATATCTCCGGGCACCAGCTTATAGGGGATCAGATCCACCTTGTCCTGGTCGTTCTCGTCATACTCATAGGCCAGGCGGGCCACCTCGGTGAATACGCTGCGGCGAATATCGTCTACCGCGCTGTGTACGCCTCTCATTCTTCTTTCCTCCATATTTTCCGGCGGTCGCATACCATCCGGGTAATTTGGGCCTTCTATGGCATTATTATTATATAAAAGCCCCTCTGCTTTTGCAAGAAAATGTTTGAAAAAGCCAGCATTTTCCCCTCAGGTCCGTCCTTTCAGTTCCGCTTCAGCTTTTGCGAATAAGGTGGAATTGCAACAGGGGAACGCCTGTGGTATACTATTACCGTCAGTTGCCGGAGCTGCGGGCTGTATTCCAGCTCCCAAAGCACCGCCGGCGCCCATTGCGGCCGGAGAGCAGCTTATGAACCGATGGTATGCTCGCAAAAGGCATTTCAGACTCGATCAAACAGGAGGTATCCCTCTATGACCTGGCAAGAAAGACGGATCGTCACCTTCCTCAGTGCCGTACTGGCGGTCCTATGCGCCGTGGTATTGGTGCTTCTGGGGGTGCGTTACAAGGAAAACCGTGCGGCAAAGGAGACATTTGACCCCGCAGGGGCGGTCACTGTCACCGACCCGACGGCCTACACCGCGTTGTCTTACGAAAACAGCGAGTTCTCCCTGTCCTTTGCCCTGGACGAAACCGGCAAGTGGTTCTGGACCGCCGATCCCACGTTCCCCCTGGACGACACCACCATTTTGGGCATCACCGGGCAGTTGGCGTCCTGGACCCCCCAGCAGACCGTAACGGACAGCGACGCGCTGAAAAACGCTGGCTTCGACCAGCCCAATGCCTCCCTTACCGCCACCACCGCCAAGGGAGAGACCACCCTGCTCTTTGGCCGCGCCACCACCGACGGCAACAGCTACTATGTCCGGCTCAACGGTGACGAAACCACCGCCTACATTCTCCCCGACACCCTCTATAAGCTCCTGTGCCGGCCTGTTTACGACATGATGGAACTGCCAAAGCTGCCGGAACTGCCGGAGGAGCGCCTGCTGTCCATCACCATCCAGGGACCGGAAGGGGAGGAGGGGACCGACCGTCCCATTACCGTGCTGACGGCCCAGCAGGGCGAGGGTATCACCACATGGCGCAGCAACGGCGCCAACGTCACCGATGTTCCCGCCGTCCGGGCCCTGGTGGAGGATGTGACCACCCTGGCCGTCACGAAATGTGTGGATTACCACCCCTCTGACGAAGCGGCCTCTATCTGCGGCTTTGACGCCCCCGCTGCCCAGGTATCCGTCCGCTACACATCGGAGTCCGCTTCCGACCAGACCTTTGAGCTGACCATCGGCAGCCGCCTGCCAGACGGGTCCGGCAGATTTGTGCGGCTGGAGAATGACACGACCATCTATTTCCTGCCCACAGCGTTTCTGGATCCCCTCATGTCGATATCCGTCAACGGGCTGGAGGGCTGACACCGAAAGGAGGCGCCTTATGCGGGTGCTGATCATTGAAGACGAAAAACGTCTGGCTTCCACGCTGCAGGATCTTCTGGAGCTGAACGGTTACACGGCCGACGTCTGTCACGACGGAGAAGCGGGTCTGGACAACGCCCTGTCCGCCATTTATGACGTGATTTTGCTGGATGTGATGCTGCCCAAGCTGGATGGCTTCTCGGTCCTGCGCCGGCTGCGGGCGGCAGGGAACGCCACACCGGTGCTGATGCTCACGGCCCGGTCGGAGGTAACGGACCGGGTAGAGGGCCTGGACTGCGGCGCGGATTACTATCTGACCAAGCCCTTCGAGCCCCGGGAGCTGCTGGCCTGCATCCGGGCCCTGACCCGGCGGCAGCCGGAGTTGCGGAACACCGATGCGCTGGAGTACGGCGACCTGCGGCTGGAAAAGAGTTCCTTTACCCTCTCCTGCGGTGACCGCAGCCTTCGCCTAAGCCGGAAGGAATTTGACATCATGGAGCTCCTGATGCTGAACCGGGAGCTGGTCATTACCAAAGAAAACCTGCTGCTGAAGATCTGGGGCTACGAGTCCGACGCGGAGGACAACAACGTGGAGGTCTATATCTCTTTCCTCCGCAAAAAGCTGGAGCACCTGCACTCCGGCGTAAAGATCAAGACCATTCGCATGGTGGGCTATTGTCTGGAGAAGCCATAGGTTTTTCGACTTCTCCACAGAGTTTTCCACATTTTCACCATACTTTTCGACAGGGAGGAGCACTTGCCATGATCCGCAAGCTGCGGCTGAAATTTGTAGCTATCTGCATGGCGCTGGTCACCGCCGTCCTGGCGGCAGTGTTCTTCTCCGTCTATTTTTCCATGGCCCGGAATATCTCGAATCTCAGCCGTCAGGTCCTTCATCGGGTAGTCCAGGAGCAGGTCATCAGCGGCGGTGTGAACCGGCCGGACCTGTCCATCACCATTGGCGGCGACCGGGTGCTGCTGCCCTATTTCACCGTGAACCTCTGGTCCTCCCGGAACGGCGGCTACACCGCCCAGATCACCGGCGGCACCTACTCCAATCTGGAGGATACGGAGGAGCTGACCGCGATTTTGCAGGACTGCCTCTCCCAGGACCGGCGGGAGGGCACCATCACTGCTTATCATCTGCGGTATCTGCGGCAGGACAACGGCCTGTATGAGAAGCTGGCCTTCGTGGACATGTCCATGGAGCAGGCTGTGCTGCGGAAAATGATGGGCTCCTACCTGGTCATTGCCCTGGCGTCCCTGGCGCTGCTGCTGGGCGTGTCCATTTTGCTCTCCCGCTGGGCCACCCGACCTGTGGAAAATGCCTGGAAGCAGCAGCGGCAGTTTCTGTCCGACGCCTCCCACGAGCTGAAAACGCCCCTGACTGTCATCCTCTCCAATGCGGAGCTGCTGGAGCAGGCCGGTCTTTCGGACAAGCCCGCCCGCTGGACGGACAACATCCGTTCCGAGGCAGGGCGAATGCGCTCCCTGGTGGAGGAGATGCTGACCCTGGCCCGGGCGGACAACATGGCCCGCACCGCCGTGCTGACAGAGATCTCCCTCTCCGACATCGCAGCCGATTGCGCCCTGGCCTTTGAACCGGTGGCTTTCGAGGCGGGAAAACCCCTGGACTACACCCTGGCGGAAAACATCACCGTTCTGGGCGACGGCGACAAGCTGCGGCAGCTTATCTCCATCCTGCTGGACAATGCTATCAAGTACGGCGCCGATGGAGGTACTGTCCACCTGGCCCTGGAAGCCACGGACCGACAGGCAAAGCTGACCGTCTCCAACCCCGGTCAACCCATTCCAGCCGAGCAGCTGGAGCGGCTGTTCGAGCGGTTCTACCGGGTGGATGGCTCCCGGGGAGAAAAATCCGGTTTCGGCCTGGGACTGCCCATTGCCCGGACCATTGCGGCGGAGCACAAGGGCATCCTGAAAGCGGAGAGCGACGCCATCTCCACCCGGTTTATTTATACCATGGCGCTCAAAAAGTGATTTTTTACGAGCAAAAGGAAGTTTATAAGCTCCACACCTCGCTGAGGATATAGGAAAAGAGCGGCCATTGGCCGCTTTCAAGCTGTCAATAAACCCGGAAATGTAGGAAAACGGGAAGGAAGGGTGTGCGGGGCTGGCCCGCA
>CAMAZB010000026.1 GCA_945862785.1 uncultured Clostridia bacterium
CCGTTGCTGTAACGATACATAGCTGTCCTCCAAGTGCAAGGTTTTTGCCTGATTCTTGCGTTTTTCGATACTCTTATTATATCACGAATCAGCCTCAACAGCTTGCACTGCAAGAATTTTTCAATTATTCAGCAGACATTATCTAGGGAACCTCTGAATAAATCCCTATGCGCAACTTCACACAGGAATTTTCCACTGAACTTTGTCAGAAAAGCTTGAAATACACAAAGTATTTCCGCGCTTTTCTTCCTCGTCAGCGAAAATTTCCGACGCAAATCTGCACATGTTAATTTAATCAGAGCTTCCCTAGCACTTCGAGCATCGTGGATAAGAAGACCGAACCTTCCTATGCGCTATCAGTTCGGCGCGGCCTTTACGAAAAGATGCGGATGTTCCTGCGATAAGCACGGAACTAATGCTTTTTTATCTGTGGGCAGGGAATGCAATATATTCGAATTGTCCGTGATTAGCAAAAGTAGTCGATAAACCCGGAAATGTAGGGAAATGGGAAGGAAGGGTGTGCGCGGGGAACCCAGGAAGGGTGCCCTGCGTCATTTAAATCAATAGATTTCAGAACTATTTGAAAGTTCTGAAATCTTAAGCAGCTTGTCGAAAAGACTTTTTCGACAAGCTGAAAGCCGCCAGATTTCTTGTTGAAATCTGGCGGCTTCATTGACGAATTTTTCGGCCAGCTAATCTGCTCCCAGCTTACATTCCCAGCAGTCGCCGGGCTGCCTCCATGTTTCCATGTTCCATGGCCTGCAGCCGCTCCACTGCGGCGGCCTGAGCTTCAGGGTGGCTGGCCTGGGCTGCCGCCTGATCAATCATATTCCGCAGGTTTTCTTCCGTCAGAGCGTCCAGGTCCGTGAACAGCTCCTGCCCGATATACCGCAGGAAGGCAGACACCTTGGGGTCGTACACTACGCCTGCCAGGGGGATTCCCTGCCCGGCGGCGAAAATCAGGGCGTGGAGCCGCATAGATACCACCAGCTCCATGCGGCTGAGGGCACCGATGATGGTGCCCGCACCGCCGGCGTCGTCCAGGAAGTAGTGGGGAATGTCCAGGTGCGCGGCGGCCTGCCGGGCGGCAATGGGGTCCTGGTGCTTTTCCACCGCTGCGAACACCGGCGTCAGGCCGTAGGTCTCATAGGCATACTTTGCCGCCCGGGCGAACAGGGGGGCCTTGTCCTCAAAGCCCCGCCACTGGCGCAGGGCGAAGCAGATATACCGCCCATGGGGCGGAATGCCCGCACGCAGCAGCACGCTGTCCGTCTCGTCGTCGGATGCCCGGTGCAGGGTCAGGGCAGGATCCGCTGTCAGCAGGATCTGGGGTTCGGTCACACCCATGGCCCGCAGCTCGTCCAGGGAATTCGGCTCCCGCAGGGTGATGACGTCCACATTTCGGTTCAGCACCTTTGCCGCCAGCTTCCGGTGGTTTTCCCGGGTGACGGGGCCGATGCCGCAGCCGTACATCTGGACCTTGCACCCGGCCCGCTTGGCGGCAGAGATGTTGTGCAGATAGAACCACAAAGACCGGCGGGAGGTCACATCCTGAATGAGGCTGCCGCCGCCGTTGATATACAAACGGGCCTTCTTCATAGCCGACTGCCACGCCGGAATAGCCATCCGGCTGACGGAACGGACCCGATAGGTCAGCCGGGTGCTCTTGGGATCCTTGGAGATGACTGTTACCGGCATATCCGGGTCAATAGAACGCATCTCCTGCAAAATGGCTTCCAGAATGGCGTCGTCACCGGCGTTGCCACGGCCGTAGGCGCCACAGATCACCACGCCGTCCCGCCCGGTTTGAGGCCTGCTGTGCCGGCGGAGGATATCCTCGTAGATATGAAGCTGGGTATCTACGGTTTTTTGGATGGAGAACTGGGTGGACGCCTTTTCGTAGAGCTTTTCGCCCATCTGGCGGCGGAGTTGGTCATCATTGCCCAGGGCAGCCAGATGTTCACCCAGGGTTTTCCAGTCTCCCGGCTGAAACAGGTAGCCGTTGACGTCGGTGTCGATCAGGAAGGGGATACCGCCCACGGCGGTGGCCACGGTGGCCAGATGGAACCGGGCACCCTCGGTCAGGGCGTAGGGGAAGGTCTCACTGAGGCTGGTGAGGGCGTTGATGTCCAGAGCGGCGTAAAAGCGGTCCATGCCGCCGCTGATCCACCCGGCAAAGGTCACCTGCTTTTCCACACCCAGTTCTTTCACAAGAGCGCCCAGTTTTTCCCGCTCCTCGCCGTCGCCGGCGATAACGAGACGGAGCCGCTTGCATTTCTGATAGCCAGCGGCGAAGCCCCGCACCAGGGTGGACATATCCTTGACGGGATTCAGCCGGGCGGCGATGCCCACCACCACGGAATCCTCGTCCACATCCGCCCCCAGGTTCCGCAGGTAGGCAAGACGGTCGCCCTGCGGCGGCGCGGGGGTAAAGTCGATGCCATTGTAGATGGCGTAGAACCGGTCCGGCGCAAAGCCCCGGGAGATGAGCAGGTCCACCATGGCGTCAGATACACCGATGCGGTAGTCCAGGTGCCGCAGGGCCCAGGCGTTGATGGTACCGAAGGTCAGGCGGCTGAGGGGGCGGCCCATGTAGTCCAGCTTATAGTCGCTGTGGACAGTAGAGACCACCGGCAGACCCGTGGAGGAGCGCAGCAGGGCGCCCACCATGTTGGCCCGGGAGCCGTGGCAGTGGATGAGCTGGTAGCCGCCTGCCCGGATGTAGGCAGTGAGCTGCCGCCGCAACCGGGGAATGTTGTTGCCGCCCATAATTTCGGTAGGAATGCCCATCTGCCGGGCCTCCTCGGCGAAGGGGCCGTCCCGGAAGCAGACCAACTGGGCGGTGATGACCTTGTTCAGATTTTGCAGCAGGCTCAGGACGTGTGTTTTGGCACCGCCAGAGTCGCCGCCGCTGATGAGATGGATGACTTTCATAGGAAAAAGACCTCGTTTCAAAAAATGGTCTTGTGGAATCTAAAAAAATAGTATACAATATTTCCCGAACGTTGTCCACAACAAGAGAAAAACCGGGCTTTCGCCCGTGATGGAGGAAGTATGGAACAGAAAGCAAAGCACAGATTCAACATCGTGGACGTCATCGTCCTGGTACTCATCCTGGCCGTGGTTGGTTTCGCGGGCTATAAGCTTCTGAATATTGGCGACACGGGCCACCGCACCATGACGAAGGTGACTTATACGGTGAAGGCTGAGGGTGTTCCCAAGGAAGTGTATGAGAACAGCAAGCTGCATCTGCCCTCCCCGCTGATGGCATCCGGCGCCCTGGTGGGCGGCCAGATCGAGTCTGTGGAGAAAGCGCCTTACTATGTATTGGGCCCTGACGGCGAGTGGGTGGAGGACCCCGACCATGTGACGCTGTACTTCACCGCTACCACCGAGACCCCCACCGAGGCAGTCATGACCACCAAGGTCGGCGATCAGGAGGTCCGCATCGGCAAGACGGACTACATCCTCAAGAGTGAGTATATCGAGATCAAGGGCGGCACCATCGTGGACGTCCAGTGGGGCGAATAAGGATCATAAAAAGCAGGCTGTGCATATGCACAGCCTGTTTTTTGCATCAAAGGGAGCACTTCCCCCGTGCCATATACCTTCCCTGAGGCGTCTCGTCCAGAACCTTTCCGTTCTCCACGGCCAGATTGCCCCGGAGCCACACCTGCCGGATGCCTCCGGCGGTGACAAAGCCCTCGTAGGGGTTGTAGTCCACGTTTGCCACGCAGTCGTCCGCCCGGATGACATGGCTGGCACCGGGATCGTAGACTACGATGTCGGCGTCGGCGCCGGGCCGCAGGTGGCCTTTCCTGGGGAACAGGCCGTACATCCGGGCCGGGTTTTCGCTGAGGGCCAGGCACATCCGCTGGGCGCTGATGCGCTTGGCTGCTACGCCGTAGGAGTAGATCAGCTCGCCACGGGTTTCCACGCCGGGCAGACCGCCGGGGATCTTGGTGAAGTCCTCCCGGCCCGCGTCTTTCTGCTCCAGGGTGAAGGAGCAGTGGTCGGTGGAGATGGTCTGGATGTCACCCCGCCGCAGGGCCTTCCACAGCAGGGCCTGTTGGCTCTTGTCCCGGATGGGCGGCGCACAGACGTACCGTGCCGCCTGGGAGTAATCCTCGTTGAAGTACACGCTGTCGTCCAGCAGCAGGTACTGGGGGCAAGTCTCCACATAGACCTTCTGGCCCCGGTCTCGGGCGTGCTGCACTTCTTTCAGTGCCTCCTGGTTCGTCAGGTGAACGATGACTACCGGTGCCTCCGCTGCCTGGGCGATGCGCAGCAGGCGGCTGACCGCCTCCGCCTCCAGATAGGGCGGCCTGGTCAGGGGATGGCAGGCGGGTGAGAACTGCCCGCTGTTTTTCCGCTCGGCGATCATGCCGTCGATGACTCCGGCGTTCTCACAGTGGACGCCGCACAGGCCGCCCAGGGATTTCAGTTCCTTCAGCGCCCAGTACATATCCCGGTCGCCCACCATCATGGCGGGATAGGTCATGTACATCTTGAAGGAGGAGATGCCCTTGGCAAACATATCCGGCAGCTCCGCCCGGATGGACTCGTTCCAGTCGTCGATGGTCATGTGGAAGCCGTAGTCGCAGAAGGTCCGCCCGTCGGCCTTCTTGTGCCACAGGTCCAGGCCATAGTGCAGGCTTTCACCCTTGTTGGGGCAGGCGAAGTCGATGACGGTGGTGGTGCCGCCCCGGAGGGCCGCCCGGCTGCCGGTGTAGAAATCATCCGCTGTGGTGGTATTGCACACATCCAGGTCAAAGTGGGTGTGGGCGTCGATGAAGCCGGGGAACAGGAAGCACCCGGTCACGTCCACCACCTTGTCGGCGTCCGCCTTCAGATTCCGGCCCGACTCCACGATTTTTTCATTCTCGATCAGCAGGTCGGCCCGCTTTGTCCCCGTGCCGGAGACCACCGTGCCGCCCTTGAACAGCGTACGCATAAAACCTCCTCCAATCCGTTGATGTATCGTGGCACCAGTATAGCACACCCGCCGCCGGATTACCAGCCATACCGGAAATCGGCAAAAAGTTTACAAAAACCCACCGGAAAATTTTTCATGAAACTTTCAGTTTCGGACTGCCTATTTCGAACAAACATGATATAATGAAGCCACTAGGCAAGTTTTGCCTGAATAACAAAAGGAGGTAAACAGATGAAGAGCAAGAAACTTCTGTCTCTGCTGCTGGCCCTGGCCATGATGTTCTCACTGGCCGTCACCGCCAGCGCGGAGGAGACAATGGTGATTTCTTCCGCTCCTGCGGATGAGATCGTTATTCTCCACACCAATGACGTCCATTGCAATTATGAAGCTTACGACAAGGTGGCGGCTCTGGCGAAAGAAGCCGACCTGCTGGTGGACGCCGGTGACGCCATCCAGGGCGGCGTGATCGGCACGCTGTCCAAGGGCGAGTACATCGTGGACATCATGAACGAGATCGGCTACGATGTGGCGATCCCCGGCAACCATGAGTTCGACTACGACATGGACCAGTTCCTGAAGCTGGCCAAGGAAAAAGCTGAGTACCCCTATATTTCCGCCAACTTTGTGGATGAGACCGGCAAGCCCGTGTTTGACGCCTATAAGCTGTTCGACGTGGACGGCACCAAGGTCGCCTTCGTGGGCCTGTGTACCCCCGAGACTTTCACCAAGTCTACTCCGACCTATTTCCAGGACGGGAACGGCAACTACATCTACGGTTTCTGTGAAGGCGGCAACGGCCAGAAGCTGTACGCTGCCGCGCAGAAAGCCATCGACGCGGCGGAAGCCGCCGGCGCGGACTACGTTATCGGCCTGGGCCATCTGGGCATTGACGGAGAGTCCTCCCCCTGGACCTCCAAGGAGGTCATCGCCAACACCACCGGCTTTGATGCCTTTATTGACGGCCACTCTCACTCCACCTTTGCCGAGACCGTGAAGGATAAAGCCGGCAACGATGTGGCTTTTGCCCAGACCGGCACCAAGCTGGCCAACGTGGGCAAGATCACGATCAAAGCGGATGGGACCATCACCTGCGAGAATATCGATCTGGCCAATGTGACTGCCGACGCCGATACCACCGCTTACATCGCCACTGTGACGGAGAAGTTCGACGCCCTGCAGAAGCAGGTCGTGGCCAAGACGGAAGTGGAACTGACCATCAACGGCGCCGACGGCAAGCGTGCCGTCCGCAGTGCTGAGACCAACTTGGGTGACCTGTGCGCCGACGCTTACCGTGTGATGCTGGGCGCCGATGTGGCTTTCGTCAACGGCGGCGGTGTCCGTGCCAACATTGCCGCCGGCGATATTACCTACGGTGACATCGTCAGCGTCCATCCTTTCGGCAATGAGGCCTGCCTAGTGAAGGTCACCGGCCAGCAGATCAAGGACGCTCTGGAACTGGGCGCTTCTGCATACCCCGGCGAGAGCGGTGGATTCCTGCAGGTCTCCGGCCTGACCTATACCATTGACAGCACCATTCCCTCCTCCGTGGTGCGGGATGAAAAGAACATGTTCGTCAAGGTGGACGGCGCTTACCGTGTTTCCGACATCCAGGTCGGCGGCCAGCCTCTGGATGTGAACAAGACCTATACCCTGGCCTCCCACAACTATATGCTGAAGTCTCAGGGCGACGGCTATGCCATGTTCGGCACTGACAATGTGGAGATCGTCAAGGACTGCGTCATGATCGACAACCAGGTCCTGATCAACTATATCGTCAACGAGCTGGATGGTACTGTGGGCAAGGAGTATGCCGCCCCCGAGGGCCGCATCACTATCGTGACTGCTTCCGCTGAACCCGAGCAGCCTGCTGAGCCTGAAAAGCCTGTGGAACCCGCCAAGCCCGTGGAGCCTGAAAAGCCCGCCGAGAGCGGCATCTACACCGTGGCCGCGGGCGACTGCCTGTGGAGCATCGCCCAGAAGACCTACGGAACCGGCACCAAGTGGGGCGTCATTTACGAAGCCAACAAGGCCACCGTTAAGGATCCCGGCATGATCTACATCGGCCAGGTCCTGACCATCCCCTCCGCCTGAGAAACTGAATCCATGCAAGAAGCCCGGAGCA
The DNA here is from genome assembly GCA_945862785.1 of uncultured Clostridia bacterium. Taxonomy (GTDB): domain Bacteria; phylum Bacillota; class Clostridia; order Oscillospirales; family Oscillospiraceae; genus Oscillibacter. Next base: position 7,059 of record CAMAZB010000026.1, read on the forward strand.
TCGCTCCGGGCTTCAGTTTGTCGAAAAAGTCTTTTCAACAAGCTGCTTAAGATTTCAGAACTTTCAAAAAGTTCTGAAATCTATTGATTTGAATGGCGCAGGGCACCCTTCCCGGGTTCATCTCCGCGCTAAGAGCTGAGCTACGCCCGGTTGCGATCCGAAACGTCCTGCGGGCCAGCCGCGCACACCCGTCCTCCCCGTTTTCCTACATTTCCCGGTTTATCGACAGCCCCTTCTCTTCATTTTTGATGTTATTTCAGATCAAAATTCTTCTCGTAGGCCGCGATGACCGCGTCCATGACGGCTCCCCGGAAGCCTGCTTCCTCCAGTGTCCGGACGCCCTGGATGGTGGTGCCGCCGGGAGAGCAGACGGCGTCCTTCAGGGCGCCGGGATGTTTGCCGCTTTCCAGAACCAGCCGGGCGGACCCCAGCACCATCTGGGCTGCGTATTCCTGCGCCGCCGCCCGGGGTAGACCACAGGCTACGCCGCCGTCGGCCAGGGCTTCGATGAACAGATCCACAAAAGCGGGGCCGCAGCCGGATACGGCGGAACCGGCGTCGATCAGCTTCTCCGGCAGGGGAGAGAAGCGCCCCGCACCGGTCATGGCGTCTAAGAATACGTTTTCTTCCGCTTTGGCAACACCCACGCCGCAGGCGTACAGGATCATACCCTCACCGATGGCGGCGGGCGTGTTGGGCATGATGCGGATGACGGGGTAGTTTCCGCCTGCCAGCTCCTGGATACGGGCAATGGTGAGGCCGGCCGCCATGGTCACCAGGATGAAGCGGCTCTCCCGCTTTGCCAGCACAGGGCCGATATCTGCCAGCAGCTCCGCCATCATCTGGGGCTTCACTCCCAAGAAGATAAAGTCGGCGCTCTCCGCAATGGCCTCGTTGTCCGCAACCCGGCAATCCAGTTCTTCCGCCAGAGCCCGGGCCTTTTCCGCAGTGCGGTTTGCCAGGAACACCTGGTCACTGGGGATGCTTTTGCAGGCGGCCCGGGCCAGCGCTCCGCCCATGTTGCCGGTGCCGATAAAACCTAAAGTTGCCATATGTTGAACATCCTCTCTATGTGAAAATAATCTCAGTTTTCCCCGCTGTCCGTCTGTCCGGTGGTTTTTTCCGCTTTGGCGGCCGCCTTCTCCGCCTTTGCTGCCGCCTTGGCGGCCTTGTCCTTTTGCAGCTTTCGACGGTTGAGAGCCGCCACGGTCAGGCTGAACAGCGCGATCAGAACATAGATGCCGCAAGGGGCGTAGAGCTGCACCAGCTCCTGCCCGGCGTCCGGGTTGCCGCTGGTATGCTGCATCAGGATGAAGAACACCATGGACGCGATGGAGGCTGCCGCCGACAGCAATGCCAGCAACAGCTTGATGTGCCCGGGCTTCCGGGTAAGAGCCAGGAGAAGAAGCAGTACTGTGATGATACTGAGAGCGATAGTTTTAAATAACATTTCCATATCCTCCCTTTTTGCAGCTTACCGCACTTGGCCCTCGCCGTAAATGACATACTTGCAGGAAGTCAATTCCTCCAGGCCCATGGGTCCCCGGGCGTGCATCTTCTGGGTGGAGATGCCGATCTCGGCCCCCAGGCCGAACTCGCCGCCATCGGTGAAGCGGGTGGAGGCGTTGACATACACCGCCGCCGCGTCCACACGGTCCAGGAAGTGCTGGGCCTTGAAATAGTTTTTCGTGATGATGCTCTCGGAGTGGCCGGTGCCGTGCTGGTTAATGAACCCGATGGCCTCGTCCATGTCCTTGACCGTTTTCACAGCCAGGATGTAGTCGTCGTACTCCGCGTCCCAGTCGCTCTCGGCAGCGGGCAGGGCGCGGGCACCCAGAATGTCCAGTGCCGCCGCGTCCGCCCGCAGCTCCACACCTTTTTCGTCCAGCAGGGGCAGGGCCTTTTCCCAGAAGCCCTTGGCAATGTCCTCCTGCACCAGCACGCACTCCACGGCGTTGCACACGGAGGGCCGGGAGCACTTAGCGTTGAACAGGACCTTGGCAGCCATGTCCAGGTCTGCCTCGTCGTCCACGTAGATGTGGCACACGCCCTCGCCAGTGCGGATGACCGGCACGCTGGCCTCTTTTGCCACGGCCCGGATGAGCCCCGCGCCGCCCCGGGGAATCAGCACGTCCACGTAGCCGTCCAGATGCATCAACTCGTTGGCGGTCTCGTGGCTGGTGTCCTGCACCAGGGAGATGCAGTCCTCCGGCAGCTCCACAGAGACCAGCGCCTCCCGCATGAGCTTCGCCACGCAGCGGTTGGAGCGGATGGCCTCCTTGCCGCCCCGGAGAATGCACACGTTGCCGGCTTTCAGGCACAGCGCCGCCGCATCCACGGTGACGTTGGGCCGGGCCTCAAAGATGATGGCGATGACCCCCAGAGGTACCCGCCGCCGGCCGATGATGAGCCCGTTGGGCCGGGTCTCCATCTTCGTGACCTGCCCGATGGGGTCCGGCAGGGCCATGACCTGCCGCACGCCGTCCACAATACCGGCGATGCGCTCTGGTGTCAAAGTTAGCCGGTCCAGCATGGCGGGCCGCATCCCCGCCTCCTTTGCCGCCGCCACATCAGCGGCGTTGGCGGAGAGCCACTCCTCCTGCCGTGCCGTCAAAATGTCCGCGATAGCGGCCAAGGCGGCGTTTTTCTTTGCCGTTCCGGCGATGGCCAATATGTAAGTGGCGTCCTTCGCCAGCTTTCCTTGCTGCTGTAATGCTGTCATATCCGCATCCTCCTTATCTGGAAGCAATGAACCGTGTCCCGATGTCCTGCCCCTCCACGATGCCGTAGAGGTTCTCCATCCGTTCCCCGTTGGTGATGACCATATCGCACCCGGCGGCCATGGCAATGCGGGCGGCAGAGAGCTTGGTGGCCATGCCGCCGGTGCCTCGCCAGCTTCCGGCGCCGCCTGCCATCTCCAGAATTTCCGGCGTTAGCTCCGTTACCCGGTGGAGGAGGCTTGCACCGGGATACCGCTTGGGATCGGCGTTGTACAGTCCGTCAATGTCGGAGAGCAATACCAGCAGGTCCGCCCGGCACAGCTCCGCCACGATGGCGGACAGGGTGTCGTTGTCGCCCAGGACCTTGTGGTGTCCGGTCTCGATCTCGGCGGAGGACACAGAGTCGTTTTCGTTGACCACCGGGATGACGCCCATTTCCAGCAGGGCGGAGAAGGTGCTCCGCAGATGCTCCGCCCGTTCAGGGTCCTCCACGTCGTCCCCGGTCAGCAAAATCTGGGCCATGGTGCGGTTGTACTCGGAAAAGAGTTTATCGTAAATGTGCATCATGCGGCACTGGCCTACGGCGGCCGCCGCCTGCTTCATCCGCAGTTCCTTTGGCCGCTCGGAAAGGCCCAGCCGGGCTGTGCCCACGGCGATGGCGCCGGAGGTCACCAGAATGACCTCGTGTCCCGCACCGCTGAGGTCGGACAGCACCCGCACCAGATGCTCCATACTTCTCAGGTCCACAGCCCCGGAGTCGTGAGTCAGAGTGGAGGTGCCTACCTTCACCACAATGCGCTGTTTGTTCTGTTCCACAGTATCAGCCTCCGGCCCTTAAAAAATGTGAATTCAGTATAGCACGATGCGGTGAAAAAAGAAACCCCACCTTCCGCGTAGTTTTCGTAAAACTGGAGACAATACCGGGGAAAGTGAGGGATCATATGACTGAACAAACGAAACCCACCGACCCCGAAGATTCCGAAAAGGACGGCGGCGGGAAGACAGCCCAGTCCATTCTGGATTTCGGCTCTGCCATGACCCGCACGCCTCACGGCACAGTCTATTGCCTGACCGTCATCGGCCAGATCGAGGGTCACTCCACCGCTCCCAACACTGCCAAGACCACCAAGTATGAGCACGTTCTTCCGCTTCTCTCCAAGCTGGAGGAATCTGACGAGGTGGACGGCGTGCTGTTCCTGCTGAACACCGTGGGCGGCGACGTGGAGGCGGGCCTTGCCATCGCGGAATTGATCGCCAGCATGACAAAGCCCACAGTCTCCATCGTCCTGGGGGGCAGCCATTCCATCGGGGTCCCCCTGGCGGTGGCGGCGAAACGGAGCTTCGCCGTGCCCTCTGCTGCCATGACCATCCATCCCGTCCGCATGAGCGGCACCGTCATTGCCGCGCCGCAGACCTACAATTACTTCCAGCGTCTCCAGGACCGCATCGTGGCCTTTGTCTCCGGCCACAGCCAGATCAGCGCCCAAGACTTCCAGGCTCTGATGCTGAAAAAGGACGACATGGCCGCCGACGTGGGCAGCGTCCTCTACGGCGAGGAAGCGGTCCGAAAGGGCATCATCGACGCGGTGGGCGGCCTGTCCGACGGCCTTGCCTGCCTCTACCGTCAGATTGGTGAACGAAAAGGAAAGCCGGCGGCACAGTAATGTGCTGCCGGAAAATTTTTACGACTAAAAGTAAAATATACTTGACAAAATAACTTTTAAGTATTACACTTATCTCACAATCAAGAAAGAAGAAACAAACAGGAGGAACGACATATGGAACACTCTTTGGGATACATCTTTGGCCTGCTGGTGGGGATACTGGTGGGCGTCGGTATCGTGGCGCTGCTGTTCAAGCTGAAGGTCATGGATCTGACCTTTGACGAGCGGCAGGAGCGGGCCAGAGGGCAGGCCTACAAATACGGCTTCTGGACCCTGCTGACCTGCCTGCTGCTGTACGGCTTTTCCGACCAGATCTTTGGCCGCTGGTGCGATGTTCTCGTCGGCGCTATCCTGTGTATCGCCGCGGCGCTGATGGTGTTTGCCTCCGTCTGCATCGTGAAGGACGCCTACCTGAGCCTGAAGGAGAAGCCCCGGACGGTAATGACGCTGCTGGCTGTTGTTTCGGCCTTGAACCTGGCCATCGGCGTCATGAATTGGAAAGGCGGCCGTGTGGTGCAGGACGGCGTTCTGACCTACGCCGCGGTGAACGGCATCTGCGGCGTTATAACGCTGACGATCCTGGTGGTATATGTGGTGAATTATCTGCTGGCAAAGCGGGAGGCCGGGGAATGAAGAACCTGCGGCTGAAATCCGCCCGGGCGGCGCTGGACATGAGCCAGCAGCAGCTGGCCGACGCGGTGGGCGTCTCCCGCCAGACCATCAACGCCATTGAAAAGGGCGACTACAACCCTACCATCAAGCTGTGCCTTGCAATCTGCAAGGCCCTCAACAAGACCCTGGACGAACTGTTCTGGGAGTAAAACAAACAGCAAGGCCGCCTCGTTTGAGACGGCCTTGTTTGATGTTATTTTGTCAGCGTCAGCTTGAAGTCGGGGCCATCGGCGGTGACCTCCACCTGATAACCCTGGGAATGGGCGAACCGGGTGACGTTTTCCACCGCCACCTTGGCGTCAGCCAGGACCTCCAGCTTGGCGGGGGCGCCGTCCTTGATGGCCTTCTGGACCATGACGACGGGAGTGGGGCAGGAGAGCCCTCTGGTATCGATCATCACGCTTCCTCCTTTCCGGGGAGATGGAGCAGGGAGATGACCAGCAGCACCACAAAGCCCAGCACTACGGCCACCATGCCGTGGGTGCCGATGCCACCGACCTTGTAGATACCGTCCACTACGCTGTCAGGATTGCCCGCCAGGCCGAAGTTGTGGGCCACCGCGGCGCCCACGATCATGCCCAGCACGGTTACGCCGGAATCGCCGTTGCCCTCACCGGCCAGAATCAGCTGCCGCAGGGGGCAGCCGCCCAGCAGGATGGAGCCCCAGCCCGCCAGCGCCATGCCCAGGAAGGACCACAGATACTGGCTGTGGGCCACAGGCTGGGAAACGGCGGAGAAGTTGTATTTGCCCATGATCAGGTTGCCCACGGTAACGGTGACCCAGATGGCCAGGAAGCCGGTCAGCAGGGTGTAGTCCTTCAGCAGGAACACATCCCGCAGGCCACCGGCCATGCACAGGCGGCTGCGCTGAGCCAGAGCGCCCACAACCAGTCCGGCGATGAGAGACACCAGCCAGAAAGCCCGCATGGAGCCGGGGCCTTCCTCGGAGAATTTCAGGAGCTGGGGCGCCGCTACCAACAGCACCAGTAGAATCACCATCACGCCGGGAAGCATCAGGCCCTCGCCTTTGCGGACGGAATAGGCCCGGCCCAGGGAGAAGCCCTTTTTCAAAAAGACGATGCCCACCAGGATGCCCGCGACGAAGCCCAGCAGACCGGCCACTGCCGTCAGGTCGCCGCCGCCCAGGCGGATGACCATCCGCAGGGGGCAGCCCAGGAATACCAGCGCGCCGATCATCACGAACAGGCCCAGCACGAAGCGGCAGGCGGGGGAGGACCCGGCCCGGCCCCGGAACTCCTTGGCAGCCACGGCGGCCAGCAGGGAGCCCAGCACGATGCCGATGATCTCAGGACGGATGTACTGCACCTTGGCGGCGCTGTGAAGCCCCAGGGCCCCGGCGATGTCCCGCTCAAAGCAGGCGATGCAGAAGCCCATGTTCTTCGGATTCCCGGCGGCGGTGAGGATCAGGGCGGCCGTGCCCACCACCACGCCGGTCAGCAGGATCAGCCAGTGGTCCCGCAGCCAATGGTTTTCTTTCATGTCAAACTCTCCTCCTCTTTTTCAGGTCCCGGACAGCAATTTATACGGAAAGCAGATAGACCCCCGCCACCTCCAGACCCGCCTCCCGGAACCGAAGCTCCAGGGTGTCCCGCAGCTCCGCCGGAGCGCTCCAGGCGATGCCGCAGTCTGAAGTAACGCTCCGGGGCACGGGAATAAGACGGCCCTCCAGACCCTCCCGCCGGCACAGCCGTTCGGCGGCCATGGCGGCGGCGGTGGTGTGGAAAGCGGCGATGGTCCGCAGCTCCTTTTTCCGCATACATGCTCCCTCCGACCGTTATACTACAAAAAGAATAACATAGGCGGACGAAAAAGTCGAGATCTGTTTTGAGTATCACGCCTCCATGGAATTTGGCCTTGAAAACCGGCTGCTTCTCTGATATATTATTCTAGTTATAGTATGTTGATTTTGCAGAGGTGAGAATGTGTACTTAAAGGCATTGGAGATCCAGGGCTTCAAATCCTTCCCGGATAAGACCGTTCTGAATTTCGGTGAGGATATCACCGCCATCGTGGGACCCAACGGCTCCGGTAAGTCCAACATTTCGGACGCCATCCGCTGGGTCATGGGCGAGCAGAGCGCCAAGGGCCTTCGCGGCGCCAAGATGGAGGATGTTATTTTCGGCGGTACGGCGAAGCGGGCCCAGGTGGGCTTTGCCCAGGTGACGCTGGTGATCGACAACACGGAGCATATTTTCCCCACCATGGAGGAGAGCGAGGTTGCTGTTACCCGCCGGTACTACCGCAGCGGCGAGAGCGAATACTATATCAACCGCCAGTCCGTCCGCCTCAAGGATGTGACCGAGCTGTTCATGGATACCGGCATGGGCAGAGAGGGCTACTCCATCATCGGCCAGGGCAAGATCGACGAGATTTTGTCCGCCAAGAGCGGCGAGCGCCGGGAGATCTTCGAGGAAGCCGCCGGCATCTCCAAGTTCCGCCACCGGAAGGAAGAGTCCGAGCGGAAGCTGGAGCGGACGGAGGAGAACCTGGTCCGCATCAACGACAAAATTTCCGAGCTGGAATTGCAGGTCGGTCCCCTGAAGGATCAGGCGGAAAAGGCGAAGAAGTACCTGGTCCTCCGGGACGAGCTGCGCCTTTTGGAGATCTCCGTGTGGCTGACCAATCTGGACGAGCTGAAGGCCGGCGCCCGGAAGCTGGAAGCGGATTTCCATGCCGCGGAAACCGCCCGGGACGAGGCCCGCGCCGCCTTGGACGCCCTCTACGCCGAGGGCGAGCAGTTCGGCGAGAAGATGCGGGAGAAGGACATGGAGGCCGAGCGCATCCGTGCCGAGGCCGCAGAACTGGACGGCCAGGTGAAGGAGCAGGAATCTGCTGTCGCCGTGCTGGAGAGCACCATTGCCCACAATGAGGAGAATATCCGCCGGGCGGAAGCCGAACTGCAGGAGACGGACAGCCGTGCCGGCGGCCTGGAAAAGCAGGCGGCGGAGCAGGAGGCCCGTGTCGCTGAAATCGAAAAGGAGATTGAAGAGCTGAACACCGCTCTGGACGCTCTGCTGGAGCGGGCCCGAGCCGCTGCCGAAGAGGCGGGCGGCGCCCAGTCTGAGGCGGAGACCCTCCGGGGCCGGGAGGCCATGACTGTGGCCGCCGCCGCTGATGCACGGGCCGAAGCTGCCGCCATCGCGGCGGAGAACGGCCAGATCCGGGAGCGGAAAGAAGCCGTGGAGCGGGACAAGGCGGACGCCGAGACAAGGCTGGAGAAATCCCGCAGGGAGGCGAAAGCCAACCGCCGTGCCCTGGAGGACGCGCAGGACGAAGCCACCGCCGTTGCCAACATCATCGCGGGCCACAGCCTGCGGATGGAGGAGCGGAAGAAGAAAGCTGCCGCCGCCAGTGAAGAGCGGGTCAGGCTGACCATGGACGTAGGCGCGCTGGATAACCGCATCCGGCTGCTGACGGAGATGGAGAAGGAGTACGAGGGCTTCTCCAAGGCCGTCAAGCTGGTGTGCCAGGCCCAGAACAGCCTGCGGGGCATCCACGGCCCCGTGGCGAATCTGATGAAGACGGACAGCCGCTATTCCCTGGCTATCGAGATCGCTTTGGGCGGCGGCTTGCAGAATATCGTGGTGGATCGGGAGGAAGACGCCAAGGCCGCCATCAACTTTTTGAAGCAGCGGGACGGCGGTCGCGCTACCTTCCTGCCGCTGACTGCCATCCGGGGCGACGAGCTGCGCCAGAGCGGGGTTGAGAATGAATTTGGATTCGTAGGCATCGCCTCCCGGCTGGTGACCTTTGACGCAAGATATACAAATATTTTCCAGAACCTCCTGGGCCGCACGGTCATCGTGGAGGACATGGACTGCGGCATCGCCATGGCCCGGAAGTACAAGAACGCCTTCCGCATCGTGACGCTGGACGGTCAGGTCATCAACCGGGGCGGCTCCATGACCGGCGGTTCCACCAGCCGCAGCGCCGGTGTGCTGAGCCGTGCCGCCGAGCTGGAGAAACTGAACAGCCGCGCCGCCGCCATGCATGAAAAGCTGGCAGCCGCACAGAAGAACGAGGAGGCGGCAAACCGGGAATTGAACGCCGCCCAATACGAGTTGGAGACCGCGGAGAGCCAGCGCCGCCAGGCTGAGGACGAGGTCCTGCGGCTGGAGGGCGCCAAAAACCACTTTGATATTTTGCTGCGCTCCCTGGAGGAGAGCCTTGAAAACCTGGACGGCGAGCTGGAGAGCCTGAATGGCCGCCTGGCTGACAATGTCCAGCGTGCCGCCGCCGCTGAAAAAGCCGTGGCGGAGCAGGAAGCCCTGGCGGAGAGATTGCGGGCCCAGGCGGAGGAGGCCCTCTCCGGCCAGTCGGAGTTGCTGGCCCGGTCCGGCGCCCTGACGGAAGAAATCACCGGAAAGAAATCCGATTTGGCGGCTCTGACCGCCGAGCGGGAGGCCACTGTTCACCGTGCCGCCGACCTGCGCCAGCTGGCGCGGGAGCTGGCGGGAGACCGGGGCCAGAAGGAGAAAGCCGTCCGCGCCTACCGGCAGAACATCGACGGCGCCCAAAGCGAGATCGCACGGTGCCGGCAGGCAATGGAGAGTCTTGCCGGCCGTGGTCAGGCCTTCCGGGACCGCCTGAAGACCCTGAACGACGAAAAGATCGCCCTGGAGGCCGAGCGCACCGCCCGGAACAAGCAGAGCCAGGAGATGAACGAGAACCTGCTGAACCTGGAGCGGGCCGCATCCAAGCTGGAACAGAAAATGGCCACCTCTGCCATGGAGGAAAAGCAGATTCTGGACCGCTTGTGGGAGCACTACGAGCTCAGCCACACCGACGCGCAGGCCCAGCGCATTGAACTGGAGAGCGTCCCCAAGGCCGGCCGCCGCATCGGCGAGCTGAAGCGGGAGATCAATTCTCTGGGTGCTATCAATATCGGCGCCATTGAGGAGTTCGACCGTGTCAACGGCCGCTACACCTACCTGACCGACCAGCGCAACGACGTGGAAAAGGCCAAGGAGGAGTTGACGGGCATTATCGAGGAGATCACCGGCCAGATGACAGTGATTTTCGCGGAGCAGTTCAAACTCATCAACGAGAGCTTCCAGACCACCTTTACCGACCTCTTCGGCGGCGGCACCGCCCGCCTGGAGCTGGAGGACGAGAACGACATCCTGGGCTGCGGCATCGAGATCAAGGCCCAGCCGCCCGGGAAGACCCTCAAAACCATCTCTCTGCTGTCCGGCGGCGAAAAGGCATTCGTGGCCATTGCCCTGTACTTCGCCATTCTGAAAGTCCATCCCACGCCCTTCTGCGTCATGGACGAGATCGAAGCCGCTCTGGACGAGCCAAATGTTATCCGGGTGGCCCGGTATATGCGGCGCCTGGCGGGGAAGACCCAGTTCATCGTCATCACCCACCGCCGGGGCACCATGGAGGAGGCCGACGTCCTCTACGGCGTCACCATGCAGGAGCAGGGCGTCAGCAAGATACTGACCATCAATCTGAACGATATGGCCAAGGAATTGAAGATCAAGTAAGGGGGGACCTTTCATGAGCCTGAAAAAATGGCTGACACTCAGTATC
>CAMAZB010000027.1 GCA_945862785.1 uncultured Clostridia bacterium
CGCCCTTCTCCTTGCGGAAGCAGGGGGAGTAGGAGGTCAGGGTCTGGGGCAGCTTTTCACCGGGGATGATCTGATCGATGAAGCGGCCGATCATGGAGTGTTCGGAGGTGCCGATCAGGTACAGGTCCTCGCCCTCGATCTTGTACATCATGCCGTCCATGTCGGTCTGGGACATGACGCCCTCCACCACGTTGCCGTGGATCATGAAGGGGGGAATGCAGTAGGTAAAGCCCTTGGAGATCATGAAATCACGGCCATAGGCCAGAACGGCCTCGTGCAGCCGCGCAATGTCGCCCAGCAGATAGTAGAAGCCGTTGCCGGAGACCCGGCCGGCGGCGTCCAGATCAATGCCGTCAAAGCTCTCCATGATCTCGGTGTGATAGGGAATGGGGAAGTCCGGGGTTTTGGCCTCGCCGAACCGCTCCACTTCCACGTTGCAGGAGTCGTCGGGGCCCAGAGGCACGGAGTCGTCGATCATCTGGGGGATGACCAGCATCCGCTTGTGCAGCTCTGCCTCCAGCTCGTCTTCCAGCTTTTCCAGCTCTGCCAGGCGGTCCGCCTGCTCCTTGACCTGCTGCTTCACAGCTTCGGCCTCTGCCAGCTTGGAGGGGTCCTTCTTGGCCTGGCCCATCAGCATACCGATCTGCTTGGAAAGGGTGTTGCGGTTGGAGCGAAGCTGGTCAGCCTCAGCGATGGCGGCGCGGCGCTTGGTGTCCAGGTCAATGACCTCATCTACCAGGGGCAGCTTGGCGTCCTGAAACTTCTTCTTGATGTTTTCCTTGACAGCGTCGGGATTTTCCCGGATGAAACGAATGTCGAGCATATCAACAATCTCCTCTTTTGTGATTCAAAATATCAAACAAATCAATGTTTCACGTGAAACATAGGGGATTACTTTTCCGCCTTGGCCTCTACGGCGCTCTTGAGCTGCTGCCAGCGGACAGCGGGAGCGGTGAGCCCCGTTTCGCTAATGGCGGAGAGCTTTGCGGGCAATCCCGCGCTTTCCGCCTCCTGAATGGTCTGGACGCAGGCGTCAAAATCCTGATTCAGGTAGTTCTGCTGCAGGGCGTACAGTGCCAGCAGCGCGTCTTTTTCCTCCTGCAGGCTCTTTTCCGATGCGGCATAGTCCTGCTCGGCCTTTTCCAGCTTCTCGTTAACGCGGTCCAGCTCTTCCTCGGCCACTGCCAGCTTGTCCTGCAGATCGATGATCTTCTCCTGGGTAGCCTGGACTTCCTGCATGGTGCTGACGGAGTTTTCCAGCTCTCCCAGGGCTTCGGTGTTGCTGCGCTGATGCATGAAGAAGGACAGCGCCATCAGCAAAAACGCGGCAATAAACAGGATCATAATATAGACGACCACGGGCTTATTTCCGCCCTGGGAGGTTTTTTCCTCCTGGGGAGCGGGGATGCCGGCGGCGTCCCGTTTTTCAAATTTCATGGGCCTTGTCCTTTCTTCGCAGCAGGGCCAGGGCTTCCAGCAGGTCATTCAGGTCATCCAGACCGTAATACTCCAGCTCAATGCGGCCTTTTTTTCGGCCCGTCACGATGCGTACGCCCCGCCCCAGCTTGCTGGAAAGCTCCTTCTGCGCCTCGGCGGTGTAATTCACCTGATTGACGGGCGTTTCTTTCCTGGGCTTTTTCTCGGCTGCCAGCCGCTTTGCCAGCGCCTCCGCCTGCCGGACGGACAGTCCGCCGTCAATAATAGCGTTAGCGGCTCTTACCTGCAGGGCGGGGGAGAGGGGAATGAGGGCCCGGGCATGGCCGGCGCTCAGGGCCTTTTCCTGCAGCTTCTTTTGCACAGAAGGCTCCAGTTCCAGCAGCCGCAGGGCGTTGGTCACGGCGCTGCGGGACTTGCCCACCCGCTGGGCGGCCTCCTCCTGGGTCATGTGGTACTGCTGGGTCAGGGACCGGTAGCCCATGGCTTCTTCGATGGGGTCCAGGTCCTCCCGCTGGAGGTTTTCAATCATGGCCAGCTCGGCAGCCTTGCGGTCGTCGGCTTCGATGACGGTCACGGGAACTTCCTTCAAGCCCGCCATACGGGCGGCCCGCCAACGGCGCTCGCCGGCAATGATCTGATAATATCCGGAGGTCAGCTTCCGTACGGTCAGCGGCTGGATAATGCCGTGTTCCCGAATGGAGTCCGCCAGCTGGGCCAGCGCATCTTCGTCAAAATTCTTGCGGGGCTGAGAGGAATTGCTCTCCACATCGGTGATGGGGAGATAGAGCGCCCCGGTGGTCTCGGTCTTCAAGACATCGTCGCCCAGAAGGGCGCCGAGACCCCGGCCCAGGCCGGAGGGCTTTTTGGATGCCATGGGCAGATGCTCCTTTCCGCGTTAATGCTGTTTCTTCAAAAATTCCGCCGCAAAAGCGGTGTAAGCCTCGGCGCCGCGGGAAGTGCGGTCGTAGGCGGTAATGGGCTTGCCGTGGCTGGGAGCCTCGGAGAGCCGGACGTTTCTGGGGATGACGGTGGCGTATACCTTGCCGGGGAAGTAGTGCTTGACTTCCTCTGCCACTTGCAGGGCAAGATTCGTCCGCCCGTCAAACATCGTTAAAAGGACGCCTTCCAGTTCCAGCCGGGGATTCAGGGACCGACGGACGATGCGGACGGTGTTCATCAGGTCGGAAAGCCCCTCCAACGCGTAGTATTCCCCTTGCACGGGCACCAGAATGGAATCCGCCGCGCAAAGCGCGTTCAGCGTCAGCAGCTCCAGAGAGGGGGGGCAGTCGATGAAGATGTAATCGTAGTTCTCAGCCACCTGTTCCAGAGCGTTTCGCAGCAGGAATTCCCGCCGTTCCATAGCGATCAGCTCAATACCCGCGCCGGCCAGCGCCTTGTTGGAAGGCATCACATCGCCGTAACGGGTGGAGGTAATGGCTTCTTTTGCGGGAATACTGCCGATCAGAACGTCATAAACGCCCCGGGATACCGTCTTATCCACGCCCATACCGGAAGTGGAGTTGGCCTGGGGGTCAAAGTCGCACAGCAGGATACGCTTTCCTGCTTCTTTCAGGGCTGCGGAGAGATTGACGCAGGTGGTGGTCTTACCCACGCCGCCCTTTTGATTCACGATAGCAATGGTCTTTGCCAAGAAGGCACCTACTTTCCAAATTTCCGCGTAAGTATACGCGTTTATTATATCAAGGAGACTTTGGCCTTGCAAGGGCCAGTCCGCAAAAAAGCGCAAAAAATCCCCGAATGTTTCACGTGAAACATCCGGGGAAATCAACAGTAAAGCGCACAGTCATGTTTCACGTGAAACATACCGCGTCAGCCCAGCAAAAGCCCCTCATAGGGTGACAGTGCCAGGTGCAATTCTCCGTCCACGGGTGCGAAATTCCGGCCGGACAGCAGGTCCGTACAATTCTCCCAAGGCCAGTCCAGGGTCAGTGTCCGTGGTTCGTCCCCCGCGTTCAGCACGGCGACGCTCCGCTCCCCGGCGGACTCCCGGGCAAAGGCCGCCAGCCGGCCTTCGGCACAGAGCCAGCGCAGCCCGCCCTGCCGCAGGGATGCCCGCTGCTTCCGCAGGCCGCCCAGCAGCGCGAAATAATCCCGGATGGCGGTGTCTTCCTGCCCCCAGGGATAGGTTCCCCGGTTGAAGGGGTCCTCCCAGCCCTCCATGCCGGCCTCATCGCCGTAGAACACAGTGGGCACGCCGGGGAAGCTGAACAGCGCCAGCGCTGCCAGCCGCAGCAGGTCCACGCCCCGCTGCCGCTGGTCAGGGGAGAGGCGGAAATTCGCACGCTCCTCCTTGGACTCCGGCGGATAGTCCGCTCCCAGCACCGTCAGGATACGGGCGGTGTCGTGGGTGCCCAGGAAGTTCATGTTGGCATAAAAGGCCTCCGGCGGATAGTTTTCCCGGATGGTCTCCATGGAGTCCCGGAAGCCCTCGGCGTTGCCGCCCTTCAGATAGGTCAGCAGCGCCGTGCGGAAAGGATAGTTCATCACGCCGTGGAGCTCGCTGCCCAGCAGGTACTTTCGCCGCTGGGAGTAGGCGATCTTATTGGAGGCGTCTTCCCATACCTCGCCGATCAGCAATCCGTCCTCCTTTGTTTCCTCCACGGCTTTCCGGGCCTTTTCAATAAACCAGTCCGGCAGCTCGTCGGCCACATCCAGCCGCCAGCCGGAAGCGCCGGAGCGCAGCCAGCGGCGGATGATGGAGTCCTCGCCGTCGATGATGTAGTCCACATAGCTGGCTGCGTCCTCCCGGACGGCGGGCAGGGTACGGATACCCCACCAGGCGTCGTAGTCGTCAGGCCAGGGGTGGAAGGAGAACCAGTCCGAATAGGGGGAATCCTGACTCTGGGCCGCACCCAGAGAGGGATAAAACCCGTCGGCATTGAAGTAGATGCTCTGGGAGCCGGTGTGGTTGAACACACCGTCCAGAATGACCCGGATACCCCGTTCCTTTGCCTTGGCGCAGAGAGTCTTGAAGTCCTCCTCGTTGCCCAGCAAGGGATCGATCTTCGTGTAATCGGCTGTATTGTAGCGGTGATTGGAGGCGGATTCAAAAATGGGACACATGTACAGGGCGGTCACGCCCAATGCCGCCAGTTCGTCCAGTTTTTCGGTGATCCCCGCCAGAGAACCGCCGAAAAAGTCCCGGTTCCGCACCTCGCCGTCAGGATCGGGCCGCCAGGTCGGGGCGTCCTCCCAGTTCTGGTGGACCCACCGGTTGCCTACCAGTCCCGCCGGGTCCGGCACAGACAGACGCCGAAATCTATCTGGAAAAATCTGGTATACCATGCCGCCGCCGTACCAGTCCGGCGTATGGCTTCTGCGGTAGACGGTAAGCTGCCAGGACAGGGGCTGGCCGTCGCTGCGGTAACCGGTCTTGTCCAGGTCGCAGCCGGAACCGTCATCCCGCCAGAAGCGGAAGTGGTACCAGATCAGCTCCGGCTCCTCCGGGGCCTGGAACACGGTGGTAAAGCACATCCGGTCACCCCAAAAACCGGCGGGGGACAGCTCCACCTCCTGGCTCTGCCCGGAAAATTCCCGGTGCAGCACCAGGGCGCAGTGGGTAAAGCCCTCGCTGGTCAGGGGGCGGCAGGTAAAGGTGACCTCCTGGCCGCAGACCGCGGCGCCGAAGGGGGTCTTGCAAAGGTCACAACGGGGGTCAAAAACGAACGGTTCACTCATGGAAAGGGACTCCTTGTCGTAGATTGATAGCTGTCAGGGGAGGAGCTGGTCCTCACCCAGAATGGTGGTCCCCACCTCGTCGGTGGAGAAATAATCGTTCAGGATCGTGACGGCGGTGGAGGCCAGGGCCGCGCCGGCATCGCCCTGCTCAATGGCGATGGCCACGGCGATCTCCGGGTCGTCATAGGGGGCGAAGCACACGAACATGCCGTTGTTTTTCTTGCCGCCGCCCAGCTGCGCGGTACCGGTCTTGGCGCCCGCTTTCACGATGCAGTCCTTGAAGGCGCTGTACACCATACCGCCGGGCTGGGTGTAGCCCAGCATACCCTCCTTAATGGCCTGGAGGGTGCTGTCGCTGAACTGAACGGTGTTGACAAGCTGGGTGTTGCCCAGCGCCACTACCTCGGCATTGTCGTAGGTCTTAACGGCTTTCAGCAGATGGGCCTGGCAGTGCTTACCGCCGGAGACCAGGGTGGCGATGTAGTTGGCCAGCTGGAGGGGGGTGAACAGGTTGTCCGACTGGCCGATAGCCGCCTGGGTGGTTTCGCCGCCGTACCAGACGCCGCCGGCAGCCTCCCGTTCCTCCCGGCTCGCCAGCACGCCGGGATTGTCGCCGATCTCGATGCCGGTGCTCTCGCCCAGGCCAAACGCCTTGGCATACTTATCCAGTGCGTCGATGCCCAGGCGATAGCCCATCTCGTAGAAAAATACGTTGCAGGAGTTGGTAATGGCCTGGGTGATGTTCAGCTTCCCGTGGCCGCTGCGCTTCCAGCAATGGGGCTTGAAAGGCTCGGTGCCCTCGATCATTTCGGGGTAGTACCAGACGCCGGGGTCGTTGATCTTCTCCGTCAGGGTCACCGCGCCTTCCTCCAACGCCGCCAGGGCGGTGAGGGGCTTGAAGGTGGAGCCGGGGGCGTAAGCGGAGGAGGTGGCCCGGTTCTGAAATGGGTTCGCGGGGTTATTGACCAGCTCGGCGTAGACCTCCGGCTGGCGGTAAGTGGACAGGTCGTAGGTGGGATAGTTGCCCAGGGCCAACACCTCGCCGGTGCCCACCTTCACCACGGCGGCGGCGCCGCCCCGCTTCACGTTGCCGTCCTCGGCAGTCATTTTTTCGATAGTTTCCGCCAGGGCCGTTTCCACCGTTTCCTGCAGATCTAGATCGATGGTCAGCTCCACGGTGTTCCCCGGCTGGGGTTCTGTCTCGTAGTACTGACCGGTGATCTTTCCCTCGTCATTGACCGACACTATCCGGGTGCCGTTGCTGCCTTTCAGATACTGCTCAAAGGCGGACTCCACGCCGGACTTGCCCACGGTGTCGGACAGACGGTATCCTTCGCCCAGCTCCTCCAGCTCGTCCTTGGAGTCGATAGCGCCCACGGTGCCCAGAATGTGGGCGGCATAGGAGGTCTGATATTCCCGCCGGGTGGAGGTGGTCACCTTGGCCCCGGCATACCGTCCGTCTGCCAGCAGGGAGACGAACTCAGTGTCAATGTCCTCCACCAGGACATAGGGACTGTAATCGTTGAGTTTGCGGAGCGCCAGCTCGTAGCGGACGCCCAATACCTGCCGCTGCTCCCGGGCGGAAAATGTCCCTGGTAATTCAAAGCTTTTGCACATCAGCTCCATCAGCTTTGCGGGGGTCAGCCCCGCGCCGATGAGCACCTGTTCAGTCAGAGCGGAGGCGGGAAAGCGCTCCAGCAGAGCAGCGGCCTGCTTCTCCGGGGACGGGGGAGCTTCAACGCTTTCCTGAGGCGTATCTTCCTCCGGCACCAGCTCCGGGTGCTCCAGCAGATAGGCCCCCAGGGCTTTTTTAGCGCCGTCCAGGGATTTTAAATAAGTCAAAAAACGTTTTTTCTGGGTCTGGCTGACATGATCCAGGGTGTAGGCATAGGGTGCCTCGGCCCGGATGGGCAGGTTGTCCGTCCAGGCCTTGTCCTGCTCCTGGCACAGCCGGATCAGCCGCAAAATAGCCTGGTTGGGATCGTCGCCCGCCTTCAAAAGGCCGGTGTCGAACGTCAGGTCATAGGCGGAGCTGTTGGAGACCAGCGTCCGCCCGCTGCGGTCAGTAATGATGCCGCGGGAGGCGTTTACGGTCTCCTCCTTGGCGATAGAGTGGATGGACTTGGCCAGATAGTCCGCATGGTCGATGACCTGGGTGTTGAACAGAATGCCCAGATACACCAGCAGGATCGCGGCCAGAAAGCCCGCCAGCACATATAATCGGGTATGTTGGATCTTTGGCTCCATGGGTTCTCCTTTGAAATACTGTAAAGCGCTCAATCGTCCCGGTGAGCCCTGCGGTGGACAGCCCGGTACAAAAGGGTGACAGGTACGGTCAGCGGCGCGGTGACGCAGAATTCCCGCAGCAGCAGGAACCCGGCCGCGCCCCAGGCGGCACGGCCATTCAGCCACAGCAGTACCGCGGCGAACAGGTCTGTCAGCAAAAAGGCCGCCGCGGCAGCGGCCAGAGAGCAGAGAAAGCCCGCCGGCAGCAGATTCCGGGAAAGCAGAGCGGCGCAAAGCCCCACCACCGGGAATATCAGGGTGTAAAAGCAGGGCAGGGGACCGGGCAGGACCAGGTCGCACACCACGCCTACCGCCAGGGCGAAGGCCGTCCCGGGCACAGAACCCTCATAGGCGGCGGGAATGGCCGCCAGCAGGGGATAGATAAAGGGGATGACGCCCCAGAGGGTGAACCGCTGGAGAAAGGCCTCCTGCACCAGGAAGCACAGCACCGTAACGGCGGTGTACATCACCCATTTCAGTATCGTCTCATTTCGGGCCAGCAAGGGCTGCGCCTCCTTATATGGTACTATGGGGAAGACGAGAAGGAAGAGAGAGGACTTTCCTCCGAATCATGTCACAATGTCAAAGGATTTGATGATAAAAACCTCTGCCAGTTCGTCAAAGTCCACCTTCGGCTTCAGAATGGCGTAGGACGCGGCGCCGGAGTCATCCGGTTGGACTTCCTCCACGGAGCCGATGACGAGCCCCGAGGGATAGAAGCCACCAAGCCCCGAAGTTACCACCAGGTCTCCGCTGAGGAGCTGGCAGTTGGCGGGCAGGTAGTCCAGCCGCAGGCGGTTTTTCTCCATCAGGGAAAAATCCCCCTGGGCCAGTCCCAGCTCGCCGGTGCGGAACACCTGAGCGCCCAGGGAGGTATCGGTGTCCACCAGGGTCAGGACACGGGACCAGTTGAGACCCACCTCACTGATGACGCCCACCAGGGCGCCGGTCTCGTCGATCACGCAGTCATGGAGCTCCACCCCGTGCTGAGATCCCTTGTTCAGCGTCAGGGCAGAGGTCCAGTTGCTCACGGTATGCTCGGTGATGAGGGCGGCCTCCAGGTCGCCGGTAATGTCCCGCCGTTGCTCCCGCAGATTCAAAAGCTCCCGCAGGCGGGCGTTTTCAGCGCTGTCGGCCTCCGCCTGGCGGATGGCGTCCTCCATCTCCGCCAGCTGGCGGCGCAGGGCGGCGTTTTCTTCTTCCAGGGCAGTGGTGTCCCGGTAATAATTCTGCTTGTCGTTGAACCAGTCGGCCACGGCGGTGTACGCCGCCCGGAAGGGCGCCGCCACAGTGTTGGCAGCGTTGACCAGCGGCGAGGACGTATAGCTCAAAACGGACATGACGGCCAGCACCACGGCGATGACCGCCGCGGCGAACAGGACCCAAAGCCCGTGCTCTTTCAGAAAATTCTTCAAAAAAATGCCTCCTTGCGGGCAGTTATCCCAGGCAAGTGATGGCGAATTGTTCCAACATACGGCTTAGCCGCAGCAGCGGCAGGCCCATCACGTTGAAAAAGTCGCCCCGAATGCCCTCCACCAGCAGGGAGCCCTTCCCCTGGATGCCGTAGGCTCCGGCCTTGTCCATGGGCTCGCCGGTGGCGATATAGGCCAGGAGTTCCCGCTGTGTGGCGGGCCGGAAAATGACTTCCGTCTCCTCGCTCTCCGTAACGGTGTGGTCCCCCTGACGCACGGTGACGCCGGTGCAGACGGTGTGGTGCCGTCCCTGGAGGGCGGTCAGCATCCGCAAAGCGTCAGCTTCGTCCGTGGGCTTGCCCAGCCGGGCATCGTCCAGAAATACCATGGTATCGGCGGTAATGACGATCTCGTCCGCTCCGCACAGCTTCACAGCGGCGTCCGCCTTCTCCCGGGAGATATATTCCACGATCTGCCGGGGAGACAGCCCCTCCGGGTAAGTTTCCTCTGCCTCCGGCACCCGGATGTCAAACTCCGTGATGCCCATGCGCTGCAGCAGCTCCTGCCGCCGGGGGGAGGCGGAGGCCAAAACGATGTGTGCCATCAGAAATTCCTCACTTTCCCGTGGAGCCGAACCCGCCCCGGTCGGGGCCATCCAGACGTTCCACCCGAATGAACCGCAGGGGCGGCTGATTCCGCATGATACGGAACTGGCAGATACGGGCGTTTTTCTCAATGGTCACATCCCGGGTGGCGTAGACCGGCATCCGCCACTGGTCGTTGTCACCGCAATAGGAGCAGTCCACCACGCCCATGGAGTTGGTCTGCAGAATGCCGTAGTTCTTGAAGGTAGAGCTGCGGGGGACGATATGGGCCTCATATCCCTCCGGCAGGGCGATGGCGACGCCCAGGGGCAGCAGCCGGAACTCACCCGCCTTCAGGGTCACTTCCTCTGCCAGATGGAGGTCGATCCAGTCGGATTTCCCATCCACATAGCATAGCTCATCGATGTCGTTTGTAAAGTATTTGACTTTGATTTCTTCCATGTGAAACTCCAGAAAATGATAATATATGGTAATATAAATATGATATTATACAAATTGTATTTAACTGGCGGAGATTCCAGCGGCTCACAAGCGCCTTACTCCACGCCTCGCTCGTACAGCCCCCGGGTAAACGCCCCGGTCGCGGGAGTTCCCTCCAAGTATCCCCGGTACACCCGCACGCACTCCTCCGGCGTCTCCGTGGTGAACCGAAGCTGGGCATAGGCCAGCCCAAGCCGTTTGTAGTCCGCCCGGTCCGCCAGCCACAACGGCTTACTGTTCTGGACCTCGGTCCGGTGGCCAAATACGGGCAGCAGCGGGAAGGCCGCTCCGGTGCGGTCGTTCAGGAAGTTGGGCCGGTCACAACGGCAGCCCACGCTGTTCTGAATGAGGCAGTTTTCCGTCACCATCAGCGGCAGCCGCCCATAGACGATAGCCTCGGTGGGCAGAATTTTCGGCAGGTCCCGCATCTGGGCGAACCGCAGCTCAAAGGAGAAACAGGCGGAGGAGAGACCCTTTTTCCGCAGATAGTCCAGGGACCGCCCGTTAAACACGTTCAGCCCGAAATCGCCGTAGGCCGTCCAGCCCTCGGGTATCAGGGAAAGATGCCCGATGTTGCCCACGGCCACGGCCCGGACACCCAGGTTGCCCACCCGTTCCAGCATCTCCCGGAGCCGGGGCTCGTCCCGGTCCCGCCACACGCGGGGCAGAACGGCGCACCATTCCGTGTCCCCGATGGGCAGGGCGGGGAAGTCCGCCATCAGCTCCAACGGCACATAGGTCCTGGCAGGGTGGAGGTCCAGCAGACCGCCGGTGAGCTGGGCAGCATTGACCACGGAAACGGTGAACTGCGGCATATCTGCGGAGCAGTCCAACTCCGGCAGCACAGGCAACGCCAGCTCCCGCCGCTCTGGCGGTGCGGTGCGGGCCGCTTCCAGCGCGGACAGCCCGTCCCGCCGCAAAGCGTTGACGGCGCTGGCCGCCAGAGCCAGTCCCTCGTCCACCCGGACGGCGGCGTTTTCGCACCGGAAAGCGGTTCCCCCAGTCTTTCTCAATCTTTCTTCAATTTCAGAAGCGGTGATGCTGCGGTTCCGGGCAGCCTCCGGCACGGCCCCCGTGACGGTGACGGTATGGCCGTCCCTGTCGGAAACCGTCAGCAAGCAGGGCGCTCCCGCCCGAATTTCACAGTCAAACCGCACCGGGACGGTGCGGAGATCGCCTCTTTCATAGGCGGCTCTGGCCTCGTCGAACAGGGCCTTGGGCTCCGGGGCATTCTCCGGTCGGGTGCCGAACATCTCCGGGCCGTGTTTGCCCTGCCAGTACCAGTCCGTGAACCCGGACCGGGAAAAGGCCTGGGCCATCTCCGTTTCCTCGGCGGAGGTGGGGTCACGCCCTTCCCTCAGCAGCCGTGCATAAATGCGGGTGATGACGGCTACATACTCCGGCCGCTTCATCCGTCCCTCCAGCTTCAGACAGGCCACGCCCATGTCCTCCATGGCTTGCAGTTCATGGGCAAGACAGCTGTCCTTCAGGCTCAGGGGATATTTCTTCCCCGCGGGCTCGTTGACGCCGTAGGGCATCCGGCAGGGCTGGGCGCAGCGGCCCCGGTTCCCGGACCGCCCGCCGATCAGCGCGCTCATGGCGCACTGACCGGAGTAGCACATGCACAGTGCCCCGTGGACGAATACCTCCACCTCGGCGGGACAATTCCGGCAAATCTCCTTGGTATCCTCCGCTGAGCACTCCCGGGCGATGACCACCCGCTCGCAGCCGTCGGCGGCCATCTCGCAGGCGCCGCCGGAGGTAAACACGCTCATCTGGGTGCTGGCGTGAAGGGGGAGGTCCGGCAGAGACTGCCGCAGCAGGTCAAAAAGTCCCCAGTCCTGCACCAGTACCGCGTCCACGCCCAGGCGGCAGGCCTGGGCGGCGATCTCCACGGCCCGGGGCAGCTCCCGGTCGGTCAGAAGGGTGTTCAATGTCAGAAAGACCCGGACGCCCCGGAGGTGGCAGTAGCGCAGGGCGTCCGCAAATTCCTCGTCGGAAAAATTTTTGGCGCTGCGGCGGGCGTTGAAGTCGCCCCAGCCCAGATAAACGGCGTCGGCGCCGTTCTGGACGGCAGCCCGCAGAGCCTCCGGCGAACCGGCGGGGGACAGGAGTTCCGGTCTCATCCGTGATTCCGCCCGTCCAGCTTCTGCTGCAGGCGGAAGATCTCCCGCTTCAGCTCGCTGACCTCGGCCTGGGCCTTGCCGGCCTCGTCCAGATAGCCCTTGATCTGACTCCGGAGCTGCTCGGCGGCAGATTGAGCCTTGAACAGCTCGTCGGCGATGTTGGCGGCGGTGAGGACGGCGGCGTCAGTGCGGCCCACCTTGGCGCCATTCAGGATCTCCGTCATCTTGTCGCCCACATAGGTGCCCACCTTCTGCATGTAAGCGGTGGATTCCTCCGCCACAAAGGTGTAATCCTCTCCGCAAATGCTGACGACCACGCGGTTTGCCATGAAAATTCCTCCTCTTTTGTAGTGGTAACAAACAACAGGGCAGATTCCGCCCATTTTTACAGCATACAGTATATCATACGATACGGGGGTATGCCAGAAAAAAAGGAGATATTTTGAGAAAATTCACATATCCTGTGTCATTTGGGGGACTTGCCGCCGGGAGAATTATCGTGTAGAATAGGAGGACACGAATGAAGAGAGGAGGGCCGATATGCCCAACGTACTGGTACATACGGCGGATGAGAGCGTTACCCTGTCCGCCCAGGCGGTGCGCCGCCTGCTGGAAAGAGGCGACGGCGACGCGGCCCTTCTGTATCTGGCCCTGCTGCGGCACCACGGAACCGTGGCGCCCCGGTCTCTTGCGGGTGAACTCCGCTGGGAGCGGAGCCGCATCGAGGCGGCGGAGGAGACCCTCCGGGCTCTGGGGCTCATCGCTCCGGCGGCCATCCCGGAGCCTGCCGACGAGCGCCCGGACTATCAGCAGGGTGACATTGCCCGCCTGTTGGAGAGCAGCGCGGAGTTCCGGGGCTTGGTGGCCGAAGTGGAGCGCCGCCTGGGGAAGAAGCTGACCACCCCGGACGTAGGCGTTCTCCTGGGGTTGACGGATTATCTGGGTCTGCCCACGGATGTGGTCTACCTCCTGGTGTGCCACTGTGCGGATCGGGTCCAGCGCCGGTACGGCGAGGGCCGCCGTCCCACCCTGCGGCAGATCGAGAAGGAGGGCTACGCCTGGGCCCGCATGGGCATCGACACCCAGAAGGCCGCGGCGGAGTACCTGAAAAAATACACGGAGCGCCAGGGGGCGCTGCCCAAGTATATGCAGGCCCTGCGCCTGGGGGACCGTCCCCCGGTGGCGTCGGAGGAAAAGTACCTCACCGCCTGGCAGGAGATGGGCTTCCCGCCGGAGACAGTGGCTCTGGCCTACGACAAGACGGTGCTGAAATGCCACGAACTGAAGTGGCCCTACTGCAACGGCATTTTGAAGCGGTGGCATGAGGCGGGCCTCCATACCGTGGAGGAAGTGGAAAAGGGCGACCGTCCGGCCCCGAAACGGGAGCAGCCGGAGAAGCCGGGCAGCGACGAGCTGCGCAAATACGTGCGGGACCTGCACAGGGACAGGGGGTAACGGTCCATGGCATACGACGGAAAGATCATGCGCCGGGCGCTCCAGCAGTTTGAGGAGGACCGCCGGACGCGTGAGGAGCGGTTCCAGGCCCGGCGGGAGAGCATCTTCCGCCGCCAGCCCCGCCTGCGGGAGATCGAGGACGAGCTGCGCTCCACCATGAGCCGCATCATCACCAGCGCCCTGCGCCACGGCACAGACCCCGGCCCGGCGGTGGAGGTGCTGCGGGAGGAAAACCTCCGTATTCAGGAGGAAAAGCGCCAGTTGTTGACCCAGATGGGATTGCCCCAGGACTGCCTGGACGAAAAGCCCGCCTGTGCCCTCTGCGGCGACACGGGCTACCGAAACGGCCAGGTCTGCCGCTGCCTGCGGCAGTATTACGCCCGGGAGCAGCAAAAAGAACTCTCCCGGATGCTGGACCTGGGCAGCCAGAGCTTCGATACCTTCTCCCTGGACTGGTATTCCCAGGAGTATGACGCCGACTACGGCCGCTCCGCCCGGGAGAATATGGAGACGGTCTACGACGTCTGTGCCGATTATGCCCACCAGTTTGGCAAGCGTCCCGGCAACCTGCTGCTGTTCGGCGCACCGGGCCTGGGCAAGACGTTCCTCTCCGCGGCTATCGCCCGGGAGGTCAGCAGCAATGGCTGGTCCGTGGTGTACGACACGGCGGGCCGTATCTTCCAGCGATTCGAGGCTCAGAAGTTCACCCGGGAGGAGGACGCCGGGGACGACGTGGACCGGGTGCTGAACTGCGACCTGCTGATCCTGGACGACCTGGGCACTGAGATGACCACGGCCTTCGTCCAGTCCGCCCTGTACCAAATCGTCAATACCCGGCTGATGGAAAAGAAGTCCACCATCCTGAACACGAACCTGATGCCCGGCGAGATCGCCCGCCGCTATTCCCCACAGCTTGCCTCCCGCATCGAGGGGGAGTACCAGCTTCTGCCCTTCTTTGGCGAGGATATCCGCAAGTTGAAAAAGAAGCACAGCCTGTAAGGGGTCGGCAGGAGCCGCCGACGCTCCGGCGGAGATGCCGGAAACCAAAGTGCCGTCTTGGCGCTTTCCAACTGCGTTTTCAGGCCGTCCGTTTCTATCATGTAGAAAATCGCCCGCCATTCTCTGGAATGACGGGCGATTTTTTAATGTGGGATAGGAAGTCACCCCTCAGGGAACTCCTCCGGCGAAATGGGGATGACGATGATTGTCGGTTCCTCGGGCTCTGTGGGGGTCTCCGTGGGAGGTTCCACAGGCGTCTCCGGTACTGCCGGGGTATCGGGGGCTTCGGGGGTCGGCGCGGGGATATCCGCCGGGCCGCTGGCCGGAACCTCCGCCTTGGCGGGGCCCTTCAGAATGACCTTGTTCCGGGCCTTGTAGTCACTGGTGTCCTCGTAGGTGCTGGAGATCAGCTTGCCATTGGCGTCGTACAGGTTTCGGTAGGTCTTCCACTTGGAGCCGGTGTAGGGGGTGGTCTTGACCTTTTCCGTGCCGGGGGCCAGAGTGGGATCGTCCTCATACACCACCTGGAAATCGGTGGTGGACAGCTTTTCGTTGGTCATTTTGGCGGTAATACCGGTGGCGTTGGTGCCCAGCACCTTCACCGTCAAATAGCCGCCCTCATAGCTGGTGACGATCTTGATGGGATAGTCGGTGTCGTTGGTGAACTTGTAGTCCGGGCCGCCCCAGGACACGGTGGCGTCCATGCCGGCGGCGATGTAGGCGGGGATGTAGCGGTGGGCGTGGCGCTCCGTGATCTCCAGATTGCCCCGCAGGCAGGCCAGGTACAGGGTGGAGGAGGTCTGGCAGATGCCGCCGCCGATTTCGTCCACGGTCTCGCCCTTCACATAGGCGGGGGCGGGCTGGTAGCCGTTGGCGGCGGTCCGTTTGCCTACCACGCCGTTGTAGGAGAACACGTCGCCGGTGTTCATCACATAGCCGTTGATGGAGGAAGCGGACAGCTTCACGTTGGAGATGCGGGCAGCGGTGCCGCCGACCTTGGTGCGGGCCTCGCCCAGCACATCCCGGAACAGGACACCTTTCAGTTGCTCTGCGGTCACCCGGGGGTACTCGATGGTGGCGGGAATTTCCACTGTCTCGCCGGGGGCTGCGGCGTCCAGCGCTTTCTGGGCGGCGTCCACGTCGAACTCCGCGCCCAGCCGCTCGGGGGTGATGGACTTGGTCTCCGGGTCATACCCGGCATTCTTCATCTCAGCGGCCACCTCGTCGTGGATGGCCTGGGCCGTCAGGTTCCAGGGGTTAAAATGGGCAAAGCTGATGTAAGCGATCAGCTCTCCTTGGGTGCCGTATGTACGGATGGCATGGATCAGTGCCTCGGCCAGGGCGTCCTCCTTGACGGAGCGCCCGTTGACGGCCTTGGTGATGGAGATGCTGTTCTCACCGATGGAGTAAGTAGTATCCTGGGGCTCCAGAGCCAGCTCCCGCGCCAACCGGGTCACCTGCTCCTGAAAAACAGACGCGTCCATGTCCTCGTCAGAGACCGTTTCACCCGTAGAGGAGAATAAAGCGGACAGGAACCGGCTGCCCTGGCTGAAAAAGCCGCAGCTCTTCTGCTGGTCAAACAGGCGCTGGACGATGGCGCCGCAGCGCTCCTCCGTATAGCCCAACTCCCCCAGAGTCACGGGGGGCAGGGAGTCCGAAGGCCAGCCCGATTTGACCGGATTGCCCCCACAATGGAGGGTCATGACCTGCTCCGGCAGCTCCGCCGCCAGCGCCTGGGACGCCTGCTCCACAGTCATTCCGCCCACGGCGATGCCGTTGATATGATAATTGGGATAAAACGTATCCAGTGACCCGGCGTAGGCGCACAGTCCCACATAGGCCAGCACCAGCACGCCCACGATGACGCCCAGCACCACCAGCGGTCCCTTGCCGCCCTTTTTCAGCCGGGCGCCGCCCTGATTTTTCTGCACAACGGCTTCGTTTGTCGTCTGTTCCATGAAGCCCTCCTGTTGTTAACATGGATTTCGTGGACAGGCCACACAGAAAGCCTATTCCACTGTCAGCCATTTTAACACAGAAGTCTCATAAAAAACATTACAATCCAGTAACAACCGCAAAAAATCAGGAATTTTGCCGCTGTTTGGGGATGCGGATGGTCAATAAGATGGCATCTTCGGTTTCCTGACGCTCTGTCCGGGCGTCCACACCGGCCTCCCGCACCAGCCGCAGCCCCCGGTCCAGGCTGTTGAGAAACAGCCGCACGTCCTTCAAAATGAATGTCCGCCGCCGTTTGGGCGGGGTGGATTGGAGCTGGGCGAGCCGCTGGTCGATGTACTGCTCCGCCTGGGCCACGTTCAGCTGCTTGTCCGCGATGTGCCGCAGCGCCGCCAGACGTTCCTCCTCATCTTCCAGCCGCAGCAGGCACCGGGCGTGGCGCTCCGTCAGGCCGTTTTTCACCAGCAGCTCCCGGCAGGCGGGAGACAGGCGCAGCAGACGCAGTTTGTTGGCCAGGGCCGAGGGCGAGCGCCCAAGCTGGGCGGCGGCCTCCTCCTGGGTGATGCCGGTCTGCCGGATGTAGGACGCGATGGCAGCGGCCTCCTCCAGATAGTGCAGATCCCGCCGCTGCAGATTTTCCACCAGTGCCAGCAGGGCGGACTCCCGGTCGTCCGCCGCCCGGCGGATGCAGGGGACCGTCTCCAGCCCCGCCAGCTTCGCCGCCCGTAGCCGCCGCTCCCCAGCCACCAGCTCCCACTGGCCGTCTCCCGCCGGCCGCACCGTCAGGGGCTGAAGAATGCCGTGCCGCCGGATGGACGCGGCCAGCTCCCGCAATCCCTCGCTGTCGAAGGCCTGCCGGGGCTGATAGGGGTTGGGGCGGATGTCCGCCGTCCGCAGTTCCAGCACCTGCTCTGTCCGCTCCATGGGACCGCCTCCTTCCGATTTTCCCTATTTTACTCCCGTGGAGCTGAAAAGTCGGGGGGAATCTGTCGAAGACGTTATAAAAGCAGCAGCTTGCCGAAAAAACTTCCGGCAAGCTGCTCAGACTGTCGATAAACCCGGAAAAGCAGGAAAACGGGAAGGAAGGGTGTGCGCGGGGAACCCAGGAAGGGTGCCCTGCG
>CAMAZB010000028.1 GCA_945862785.1 uncultured Clostridia bacterium
AGATTTTCATACTGTCGAGGAACGTCGATTACACAGAATTTTCGGCGGTCTCTTGAAAGTTCGGGTTTTGAAATGCTTATGTATCACGGCTTTGAACAAGCCATAAGAACCGCCGGAAAAATTCCACTGCCGAGATCGTCCGTTCCGAACCAGCTCCTAATTGCCGCAAGCTCGGTATTATGCCGTTGGTAGGGTGGAATATTGAATTTTCCGGCAATATTCCATATAATTATTCTACGGTATGACGCTGCACCGCCAAGGCAGCCATGTGGGTGAATCCCCATGCGGCTTATTCGCTTGACTTTGGAATCATACAGCGGAGACCATATGGCATATTCTGCCCGGATGATTTGCCAATTCAAAGCATGGGGCCAACTCGTTGCTGCTACATCTATAAAATTGACACAACTATCTGCATTATCTGCCTATCTCTGAATATACATACCGGCTACAATATCATAGAGGGGGGAGAACGTATGCTGCGAATGGAGATCGCGCTGTTTCTGGTTCTTGCTTTTGTGGCCTATATCTATTTTTCTGCGGAAAAGAAGTATACCCAACTGCACCGGACGTTTTCTGTTCTTCTGGTCGTTATGCTGTTTCACCTGGTTTTGGATGGAATTACGGTTTATACAGTGAACCATCTGGAAACGGTACCCAAGCTTCTCAACGACGCCTTCCACCGCTTATTCATTGGAACGATGATCCTGGTGTTTTTCCTGTTTTACCAGTATATTGCGATTCTGGTAGAGGAGGAGACCGGCAAGCCCCGGCGGCTTGATTTGGTAGCCAGAATCTATCTGGTGGTCGCGGAACTGGGGGACATGCTTCTCCCAATTCATTATGCTGTCACACCTCTGGGCAACTATTCTGACGGCATCCATGTGACCTTCTGCTATCTCAGCGTCGCGTTTTATTTTCTCCTTGGAACCGGACTCCTGCTTGCAAACTGGAAAAAGATCCAAAGAAAAAAGAAAATGGCGATCGGGATCGCGTCGTTGGTTGAATTGATCGGGACCACCCTGCAGGGATTCCATCACACCTGGCTCATCAGTGGAATGGGCCTTACGCTCATCACGCTTGCTTTCTATCTGATCCTGGAAAACCCGGATATCCTGCGGGCGGAGCTGACGGAGCAGAAGATGTCCATGCTGTACTTAAAAAGCCAGGTCAACCCCCACTTTCTGTATAATACCCTGGATACCATCCGTATTCAGGCGCAGTTGGACGGGGATAAAAAAGTGGCCGATCTGCTGATGCGGCTGGTGGACTTTTTCCGTCTCAGCGTGAAAGTGGACCGGCAGATGGTCGCCCTGGATGACGAGCTGGAGCTGCTGGAAGCGTATATGGAGCTGATGTGCTACCGTTACCCGGAACTCCGATGCGCGTATGACATTGACCTGAACCTGGGAGGTGTGCAGGTGCCCAATTTTATTTTGCAGCCCATTGTGGAAAACAGTCTGCTTCACGGCCTGAAAAATAAAGGCTACCGGGGAGAGGTGCGTATCGCGGCCCAGAGATCGGCCCAAAACGGGAACTGTATGGAGATCCAGATCGCTGACACTGGCAGCGGTTTTGCGGAGGGGAAGAAAGCGGCTATCGACCAGATGCTTTTGGCCTATGCCAAACAGGCTCCTAAGCTGGATGGCAACAGCATCGGCATCCTGAACGTGCAGAAGCGGATCAAGCTGCTCTGCGGCCTTGGTATACGGAAAACTCCACAGGCGGCGTGACGGCCCATTTGCTGCTGCCCATCAATGAGGAGGATGCACAATGAAAAAGCTGCGTGTGCTGTTGGTAGACGATGAGATCATGATCCGGGAGGGCTTCAAGCGGCTTTTCGACTGGGCGGCCCATGACTGCGAGGTGGTGGGTGAGGCTGCCGACGGCATGGAGGCTCTCACGCAGATTGACACGCTTTGCCCGGATATCGTCATCATGGACATCAATATCCCCATTATGAGCGGCTTGAAGGTCATCCAGCTCAGCCGCATCAAGCATCCCCGAATCGCCTATGTGATCGTATCGGGTTATGATGATTTCTCTTACTGCCAGCAGGCCCTGCGGCTGCAGATCACGGACTATATCCTCAAGCCCGTGAACTATGAGGAGTTTGGCACCTGTATCGACAACCTGAAAATCTCCCTGTTTGAGCAGCGCGTAGCGGCCGCGGAGGAACCGGAACAGGAGAGGACCATCACCGGTATTACCAGGTATCTGCAGGAGCATCTGGCGGAGGAGGTGAGCCTTTCGGTCCTGTCGGAGGAATTTCACCTGAATCCCCAGTATATCAGCCAGCTCTTTAAAAATGAGATCGGTGTGGGCTTTCTGGCCTATCTGACCAATATCCGCATGGAGAAGGCGAAAAAACTCTTGCTTTCCGGCTCCCTCTCGGTGGCGGAGGTGGCGGAGCAGGCGGGCTATGGGGATTACCGGGTGTTCACCAAGGTGTTCAAGAAGTCCGAAGGCATCACGCCGTCCCAGTACAGACGGGACTTCCTGGAGATGGCGGAAACAAAATGAATCCAAGATTCTCCTTCACGGAGAACGCAATTACCAAGGAAACGAGGGCACATATGGAGATCGACTTTGTGGATTTGACCCCGGAAAACCTGGCCGGAGAGCACCTTTGCTGCATCATCCGCACGAAAAAGCCCCATCCCGGGGTCGAGGCCAAGCGGCAGTGGCTTGCGGACCGGCTGAAGGAAGGCCATGTGTTCCGGAAACTGAATGTGAGGGGCTGCGTGTTCATCGAATATGCGCCCTTGGAAACGGCCTGGGTGCCTGTCGTGGGAGAGAATTACCTGTACATTTATTGCCTTTGGGTCACAGGTGGACCCAAAGGCTGCGGCTACGGCAGGGCGCTGATGGAATCCTGTATCGCTGATGCGAAAGCACGAGGAAGCTCCGGCATCTGTATGCTGGGCGCGCAGAAACAGAAGGCGTGGCTCTCCGACCAGAGCTTTGCCAGGAAGTTCGGCTTTGAGACAGTGGATACCACTCCCGGCGGCTACGAGCTGCTGGCGCTGTCTTTTGACGGAAGCAAGCCTGCTTTCACGCCCGGAGCCAAGCGGGAAACCATTGAGAACCAGGAACTGACGGTCTATTACGACCTGCAATGCCCCTATATTCCGCAGCGGATCGAAACGCTGCGGGCCTATTGCGCGGAAAAGGGTATTCCCGCGCGCTTCGTTCAAGCGGACAGCCTGGAAAAGGCGAAAGCGCTGCCCTGTCCCTTCAACAACTGGGCGGTATTTTACCGGGGCCGCTTCCAGACCGTGAATCAGATAGACATTCCCACCCTGGAGCGTATTCTGAAGAAAGAATTGTGGTATGATGGAAGCACCATTGAGAGGGGTGAACGCCATGAAAAAACCGGAGTATTATGAAGCCGACGTCCTGTTTTTCTTTGACGGCAAGCCGCTGGAGCTGTCGCTGTATGAAACGCTGTTCCGCCGCATGGAAGCGGAATTTCCCGATGCCACTGTCAAGGTGCAGAAGAGCCAGATCAGCTTTTACGGCAGGCACCTCTTTGGAGCCGTATCGCTGCCGGTGCGGAGGAAGAAGTCCTGGCCGGAGCACTGCATCGTGGTGACCATCGGCCTTTCCAATCAACTGGAATCACCCCGGGTGGCGGTGGCTGTGGAACCGTATCCGGGCCGCTGGACGCACCATGTATTGGTCAGTGAGGAAGCGCAGATCGACGATGAGCTGCTGGGGTGGCTGCGGGAGGCCTGGGAGTTTGCGGAGAGCAAGCGGTGAGGGGGAGAAATATGAGCATACCCTGATGACCCGGCGCATTGCGGCGTTCAGAATTGCCCTGGACCTGATCGAAAAGGAGCTGAGCGCGGGCGTTCCGCCCGAGGAGAAGAAAAAGCTGCCGGAGCAGCTTGTATGAAACAGGGGAGGGTCAGAATGAAGACCGCCATTTGCTATTATTCCCGCCACCATGGGAACACACTGAAGGTCCTGAAGGCCATGGCTGAGGGAACCGGTATCGACCTGATCGACGTAACCAGCCGCGTGGCCGTACACCTGGAGGACTATGACTGCATCGGCTTCGCCTCCGGCATTTACTATTCCGAATTCCAGGAAACGGTGCTGAACTTTGCCCGGCAGTACCTGCCCCAAGGCAAGGATGTGTTCTTTGTCTACACCTGCGGCTCCATGCGAAGGGGCTATACCAAGACCATCGCCGAGACCGTGACCGCCAAGGGGGCAAACATCTTGGGCGAATACGGCTGCCGGGGCTTTGATACGTTTGGCCCGTTTAAGCTGATCGGTGGTATCGCAAAAGGACACCCCAACGCAGATGAGTTGGAAAAGGCCAGGGCGTTCTGCCGGTCCATCTGCCGGGACCGGTGACACACGGCTTTGCGGCCGGGGGAGAAGGGAGAGACATCATGACGGATTATCCATTGCTGCACCGACAGTTGACGGCGCTGATCCATGGCGTTCCCCACGGAATTGCCAATCTTTCCAACGCTGCGGCGCTGCTTTACAATACGCTGCCCGACCTCAACTGGGCGGGCTTTTATCTGATGGAGGGGGACCTGCTGGTGCTTGGCCCGTTTCAGGGCAAGCCTGCCTGTATCGAGATCCCGGTGGGGCGGGGCGTGTGCGGAACGGCAGTGGTGGAGGACCGGACGCAGCTTGTACATGACGTCCACCGGTTCCCCGGACATATCGCCTGCGACGGTGCGTCCAATTCCGAGATCGTTGTTCCCATTCACGCACACGGCCGGGTCGCCGGCGTGCTGGACATCGACAGCCCCAGCATCGGCCGCTTCACGGAAGAGGACCGGACGGGACTGGAGGGTTTCGTGCGGATCCTGGAAGCGGAACTCTGGCAGGACTCCCATGACTGCCCGGACATACCTGCCGGGAGCTGCTGAAGAAGGCACCGCCGTTTGGCGGAGCCGAAGGCCTGACCCGCCGTGCGGAAGCCGTTTTCGACCCGAAAAAACAGGAAACACAGGAAAAAACCAAAATCCGCGTTTTTCTTGACTTACGTCTAATTATGCCGTATACTAAAAAGTATGTTTGCGCTCAACGAGAACGCACATAATACGGTATCACGGTAAAGTGCTGCCGAAAAGAAGTAAAGAGGAGAAAAAACGTGGAAGAGAAAAAATTTCAACCCTATATTCCGGCGGACAAGGTCGTGCCCGAATTCACTGTGTTCTCTGTGTTCCTCGGTGCATTGCTGGCTGTCCTGTTCGGCGGAGCTAACGCCTACCTGGGCCTGCGCGTTGGTATGACCGTCTCCGCATCCATCCCCGCGGCGGTCATCTCCATGGGC
The DNA here is from genome assembly GCA_945862785.1 of uncultured Clostridia bacterium. Lineage (GTDB taxonomy): Bacteria > Bacillota > Clostridia > Oscillospirales > Oscillospiraceae > Oscillibacter. The sequence goes on from CAMAZB010000028.1 coordinate 5,303, forward strand.
GTCATCCGCTTCATTTTCAAGCGGGACTCTATTTTGGAGAACAACATGGTCCAGACCATCGGCTCTGCCGGTGAGTCCCTGGCTGCGGGCGCTATTTTCACCATGCCTGCCCTGTTCATGTGGGCCGCCGAGGGCCTGCGCGATGTACCCTCCATGATCGAGATCGGCTTGATTGCCCTGTGCGGCGGCGTGCTGGGTATCATGATGATGATCCCCCTGCGCTCTGCCCTGATCGTCAAGGAGCACGGCACCCTGGGCTACCCCGAGGGCAAGGCCTGCGCTGAGGTCCTGATGGCCGGCGAAGAAGGCGGTGCCAAGGCCTCCACCGTGTTCGCGGGCCTGGGCATTGCCGCCGTCTACAAGTTCGTGGCGGACGGATTAAAGCTGTTCCCCAGCGAGGTGGACTATACCATCGACGCCTATAAGGGTTCCGGCTTCGGCGTGGACGTCCTGCCTGCCCTGGCCGGCGTGGGCTACATCTGCGGCCCCCGTGTTTCCTCCTATATGTTCGCGGGCAGCACCATCGCTTGGTTTGTGCTGATGCCCATGATCGCCCTGTTCGGCAGTGACCTGGTCATCTATCCCGCCACCATGAGCGTGGCTGAGCTGTGGGCCGATGGCGGCACCTGGAGCCTGTGGAGCAAGTTTATCCGCTACATCGGCGCCGGCGCGCTGGCTGCCGGCGGCATCATCAGTCTGATCAAGTCCCTGCCCATGATCGTCCGCACCTTTGCCGCCGCTTTCAAGGATTACGGCAAGGGCAGCACCGGCGTGCTGCGGACGGAGCAGGATATTTCCATGAAGGTGGTTCTGGTGGTCTGCCTGCTGGTGGTTGTGTTCATGTGGCTGTTCCCCAGCATTCCCGTCAGCTTCATCGGTTCCCTGATCATCCTGATCTTCGGCTTCTTCTTCGCCACTGTTTCCTCCCGCATGGTGGGCCTGATCGGTTCTTCCAATAACCCTGTTTCCGGCATGGCCATCGCCACGCTGCTGATCGCCACCATCATTCTGAAGGCTTCCGGTTCTACCGGAACTTCCGGCATGGTGGGCGCTATTGCCATCGGCTCCGTCATCTGCATCATCGCCGCCATCGCCGGCGATACCTCTCAGGACCTGAAGACCGGCTTCCTGCTGGGTGCCACTCCCAAGAAGCAGCAGTATGGTGAGCTGATCGGTGTCTGTGTCTCCGCTGTGGCCATCGGCGCTATTCTGTACCTGCTGAATGCCGCTTGGGGCTTTGGTTCCGAGGAGCTGGGTGCGCCTCAGGCCATGATGATGAAAATGGTCATCGAGGGCGTCATGGGCGGTGAGATGCCTTGGGCTCTGGTGTTCACCGGCGTGTTCATTGCCGTTGTCATTGAGATTCTGGGCCTGCCCGTCCTGCCCGTGGCCATCGGCATTTACCTGCCCATCCACCTGAACGCCGGCATCATGCTGGGCGGTCTGGTGCGGCTGTTTGTGGAGAAGCGCAAGTACGCCTCCGAGAAGGAGAAGAACGACAGCATTCAGTCCGGCATCCTGTACACCTCCGGCATGATCGCCGGCGAGGGTGTCGTGGGCATCCTGCTGGCTGTCTTTGCCGTGCTGAACATCAACACGGATATCTCCGGCATCATCAACCTGGGCAACATCGGCGGTCTGGTGTTCTTTGCCCTGCTGCTGCTGACGATCATCTTCTTCTGCAACAAGGGCAAGAAATCCACCAAAAATTAATGGGATATTCATTGTAAAATAGCAAACTGGGCTATATACTATGGTATATAGCCCAGTTTTTGCAGGAGGACGCTATGGCAAAAAAGCAGGAAAACTATTTGGATTATATCCCCGTTATCTCCGAAAAGAATGCCTGGGATGTGAAAGAAAACGGCCTGGTGACCGTCCATATGGTCCACCGGGGCTTTTATGCATGGATCGCTCAGACCTTCTTCCACCGCCCCCGGGTCAGCCACATTGACCTGGACGCCATGGGCAGCTTTATCTTTCAGCGGATCGACGGAAAGCGCACCGTGGGTGAGATCGCGGAGTTGGTAAAGGCGGAGTTCGGCAAAGATGCCGAACCCCTGTACGACCGTCTGGTGAAGTACATGCAGATCCTGCGGAACAACGGGTTCATCCGCTACGCCGGAAAGGACAGAGCATGAGTACGGGACAGATCATCCTGGGCATCGCCCTGTTCGCCGTTGCCGCCGCCATCCTCTACGCCTGGGGCCTGAAAAAGTCCCTGGACCAGCAGGAGGATCTGGAACGGAGCCTGATGAGCGCCTGCGGCAGCCGGGTAGTGAAATACCTGAAAAAGCACGGCACCGTCACAAAAGCGGAGGTCGCGGAGCTGATCGGCGGCACGACGGTGGGGCCTTTCTGGTCCCGCCAAAAGGTCCGGGTGCAGGACGGCAAAAAGGCGGCTGGAAAGGTCCTGGACTTTTTGCTGGATCAGCAGTATATTGAGCCTGCCGGAGGCGGAAGCTACCGTTTGAAAAAGTAATCCAATCAACCTGAAAAGGAGCATCATACTATGGCAATTCTGGAACATCTGGAGCCGAGGGGCGTATTCCGCTTTTTTGAGGAGCTGTGCGCCATTCCTCACGGCTCCTCCAACACCAAGGCTGTCAGCGACTGGCTGATGGACTTTGCCCGGGAGCGGGGCCTGGAGGCCTATCAGGACGGGCTGAACAACGTCATCATCATCAAGGAGGCCACCTCCGGCTATGAGTCCGCCGAGCCGGTCATCCTCCAGGGCCATATGGACATGGTCTGCGAGAAGGCCCCCGGCTGTGCGAAGGACATGGAAAAGGAAGGCCTGGATCTGGCGGTGGACGGCGACGCCGTCTATGCCGAAGGCACCACCCTGGGCGGTGACGATGGCATTGCCGTGGCCATGGCTCTGGCCATTCTGGACGCGGACGATATTCCCCATCCCCGCCTGGAGGCGGTGTTCACCGTGGACGAGGAGATCGGTATGCTGGGTGCTACCGCTCTGGATGTCAGTATGCTCCGGGGTCGCCGGATGCTGAACCTGGACTCCGAGGAGGAGGGCGTGTTCACCGTCGGCTGCGCCGGCGGCAATCTGACCCAGTGCACGCTGCCCCTGACCCGGGCGCCCTATGCGGGCAAGGCTCTGACAGTCACGGTAGGCGGCCTGCGGGGCGGCCATTCCGGCGCGGAGATCGACAAGGGCCTGGGCAATGCCAACATGCTCATGGGGCGCTTGCTGTATGCCGCCTCCCGGAAAGCGGAGCTGCGTCTGGTGGAAGTCAATGGTGGCCTGAAGGATAACGCCATCCCCCGGGAGACCGTTGCCACGCTGGTCACCACTGATCCTGAAGCGGTGCTTGCCGTCTGCCGGGAGCTGGATGCCCAGCTGAAAAACGAGTACCGGACCACTGACCCCGATGTTTTTGTCACCGCCGCCGAGAGCACCGCGTCCCTGCCTATGGACGATGACACCACCCGCCGGGTGCTCTGCTTCCTCACCTGTGCCCCCAACGGCATCCAGGCCATGAGCGCCGATATGCCGGGCCTGGTGCAGACTTCTCTGAATCTGGGCATCCTGAAAACGGAGAAGGACGCCGTGATCGCGTCCTTCTGCGTCCGCAGCAGCATCGACGGTCAGAAGCAGATGCTGGTGGAGCGCCTGACCTGCATGACGGAAGCCTTGGGCGGCACCGTGGAGGTCTTCGGCGACTACTCCGGCTGGGAATACCGCCCCGACTCCCCCCTGCGGGAGCTGCTGGTGGAGGTTTTCACCCAGCAGTACGGCCACGCCCCCAGAATCGAAGCCATCCACGCCGGCGTGGAGTGCGGCATTTTCTCCGGCAAGCTGCCCGGCCTGGACTGCGTATCCATGGGCCCTGATCTGACGGAGATCCACACCTGCCGGGAGAAATTGTATATCTCCTCCGTCCAGCGTTTGTGGACCATGGTCCTGGAGACGCTGAAGCGCATGAAATGACGATGATTGCAAAGGAAAAGACACGGCCAGGCCGTGTCTTTTCTTTTCATTCCAGCAGGTCCCGCATTCGGAGCAGCATTTTCAGATCGTCCTCCAGGCACGCGGACGCCGCCATACTGGCGTCGTAGTGCAGTGCCGCGCCCTTGTCCGGCGCCAGCGGCAGGATGACCGCTTCATTGAGCCGGGAGAGGGTCAGGTTCCGGGCATAGCGCTCCCGGTAGGCGTTTTCCAGCGCCGTCAGGATATCCCGGCTGTTCTCAATGCAGGTCCGGGAGAAACGGAACACCGCCTCCCGGCCGCACTCTTTGTAAAAACGGGGGAAGGCGTAGGGCAGGATGAGGTTCACTGCCGGGGTCAGTCCCGGCAGGTCGGCCACCGCACCGCCCACGGTATCGCCGCCGATGAAGGGATACATGGTGGACTCCACGAACCAGGCCCGCAGGTTGGGCACGAAGTACACGCTGTCCACCTTCCGGCCTTTGGCGGCCATCAGGTCCCGGCCCCGGCCGGACAGCAGTCCCACCAGCACCCGGTCGATGTCCAGCCCCTCCTGCCGGAACAGGGGGTCCAGTACGTTGATGCGGTTGCCGGAGTGGAGCAGGTCATCCACCAGCACCACCGGCCGTCGGAAGGACCGTACGGTGCGGATCTGGCTCTCCAGCGGCGCGTAGCCGGGATAGGCCGCGATGGTGAAGGACCGCAGGTCCGGGGCGAACACCTTGTCGGTGTGGATGGTTTTTGTCACGGTGTTGGGCACGGCGTTGCCCCGCAGGATCTTGCCGAAGGGCACGCACATCTTTGGCCCCAGCACCCGGGGGGTCGTCGGTTCGGCGGGAACGCCGTTGAGAGCCGTCAGCTTCCGCACCAGCCGGTGGTAGATGACCTCCGCGTTGAGGGACAGCACTAGCGTTCCCGGATACAGGGCGCAGATGGCCCGCTGGAGCCGGAAATGTGCCTCCCGGACGGCGGAGAGCACCTGCCGGTCGGAGGAGAAGGGCTCCTTCAGTGTCGTGGCGATGTTTTGCAGCAGCACGGCGGGAGAGCGCATATCCACCAGCAGCAGGGGATAAGGAGCGGAATCGTCCACGGATACAAAGCCCTGCCGTTCCAGCAGGTCCAGTGTCTCCGGGGAAATGACGCCGCCCCACCAGACCGCGTAGCCGCAATCCTCCGCCATGGCCCGGGACAGGGCCTCCGTTAAAAGGAGCTGTCCCACATCGTAGTTGCCGCCGGGGGAGCGGACGGTATACAGCCCCGTCAAAAGCCGGATGCGCCCCGCTGTGCGGACGCGGATGGCGTTTGCCAGCTCCTCACTGCCAAGGGCTCCGTACAGCCCGCCGGAGTTGATGGTACGCAGGGTCAGAAAGCCCAGCACCCGGGCAGGGGAGCCGGTGTGGCGCAGGATACACACCTCGTCCTGGGGGTCCGGCTGCGGGGGACAGACATCCCCCACCGCTTCCCGCAGAGCCTCCCACAGGGCCTGGCCCGGCTGCACCACGGTCTCAAAGTCCAGCATACTGGCCCGGACCAGGTGCTTGTACTGGGGCTCCCGCAGATACAGACTGTTGCGGAAGATGAAGTCCTGCACCGTGGGATCGATGAGGTTGGAGATGTCCCGCCCCAGGTCGATGTTTTCCCGGATGCGGGTGGAGCTGATGTCCTCCAGATGGGTGGGGAGCTGCAATTCAATGACCTTTCCCTGAATGGCGCCCAGGTCCGCGTCGATCTCCCGTCCCTCGGCGTCGCTGGAGCGGCGGAAGACGATGTGGTTCAGGGAATGGACGGAACCGGGGGAAGGCGGCGCCTTGTAGGACGAGGCGTTGGCCACCACGTCGGAGCCCACCGCCAGATACAGCTCCCGCCCCGCGAACACCTCCCGCAGGCGATCCAGGTCGGCGGGCGTGGCCAGATTCACGGGAATGTCGTGGGGGAACAGGTATACGTCGAACTCGTCGGCCACGGACATGCTGACGATCTGCCGCCGTATCAGGGAAGGCTGCGCCTTCTTGGACCAGGAGAATTCGTCCACCGCCAGATAGACCTCAAAGCCCAGGTCCCGGATGGCCAGCACAATACCCTTGTGGCTGAGGGAGAAGGGGTCGAAGGTGCCGGGGAAGAACGCCGCCTTTTGAGGTACCCGGAACTGGAAGGGGCCGCTCTCGATGCGGTGACGGACGATAAAGCGGTAGATGTGGCTGAGGGCGGCGGCAGTGTAGAAGAAGGTCAGCTCCTCCTCAGGCTGTTCGTCCACCAGGAACAAAATCTTCTTGGCCATCAGGGTGAACAGGTCCGTTTTCTCCTCATAGCTCAGGACGTGGGAGCCGAACAGCCTTTCGCCCAGAACGTGGAGTGCCTCCTGCCGCACGCTTTCATGGCAGGACGCCAGCCCCTTCAACAGGAGGCCCGCCATCCGGTTCCGCCGGGCCATCATAGCCTCCGGCGGCTCCCGGAACCGCCCGGCATATTCCGCGTAGTGTTCCAGCATAGCGCCCACGGTGGACAGGGCCGCGGCCACCACGCCGGTATTGGCGGAGGAGAGGAGTGTCAGCATCTGGTCCAGCACCTCGTCCAGCTCCCGGGGAGACAGCCATAGAGAGAATCGGCCCAGATATTCCGGTATGTACTGGGAAATTTCCGCCTGCCCGGTCTCCAGCGCCTTGGACAGTTCCACGGCAATCTCGTTCCGTCTATCCGGCGTCAGCTGGGGGGCGATGGACAGCAGGGCCGCGCCCGCCATCCGCCGCACGACGACGTTCTCACTGACCTTGATGAGGTTGGAGAAGTGGGTGGCGATGTGCAGGATATTTCCTACTTGCTCTGCCTGGTTCAGCAGGTATTCCACGCCCACGGCTTTCAGCACCCAGGGCGTGGCGGTTTTCAGATTGTCCAGGAACACGTTGCTGACGGCCTCGGCCTGATCCAGCTGTGCCCAAAGGCCAGACATATCCAGGCCCAGCTTTTGACCCAGCTGGGCCTGAAGGAACAGCAACGGCGTGGAACTGCCACATTCGGCATGTTCCACGGCCTCCCGGACTGCCGCCGCCTCCTCACTGCACAAAGCGGGCAGCAGGTGGCGCAGCAGCCGCAGGGCGGCGGCTTTCTGGGGCTCCCCGCCGCGGCACAGCCACCAGACCGCGAACCTTACCAGCACATGCCGGTCCTGGTCCGTCATCCGTTGGGTAGAGATGTTCAGCACCGTGTCCAGCAGGGCAAAGGCGGCATCGCCATCCACGGCTTCCGGCTCCTGATAGTGGCGGAACAGCAGCCCCGCGAACCGGGCCGCGTCGTGGTCGGAGCAGTTTTCCAGCAGCGCGTCCGCCACGGTCTTGGCCTGATAGCGGATCATACTGGTCTGCCGGGCGGTGAGCCGGTGGTCCGGATGGATGAGCCGGTCCAGATACTCTGCCCACAGCTCGAAGGGCCGCTCCTCCTGGGGACTGGGGGCGGTGCCCGCGGGCAATTCCTTCTTGTAGCCGGAGGTAAAGCCCGCCAGAATACGTCCGATGAGCACAGCCGCCTGCCGGCGGATGTCGCCGTCGGGCAGGAGTAGCAGTTCGTACAGAAATTCCAGGGCCTGTTCCTTCTGCCCCGCGCTCCAGTAAGTGAAATACTCCTCAAAAATGGACACATAGGCTCGGATGCGGGCCGGTTCCTTTTCGCCCCGGGCGGCCTCCAGGATGCCCACAAACAGCCGCTCGTGGCCCAGGCGGTGCATCAGGCGGATGTTGTGGTCCACGGCGGTGTACCGCAGGCCGTACACCACCTCGTCTGGCCCGGTGAGAGCCGGGGAGGGACGCCGCACCGGTGCTTTCCGGGGGGCTTTCAACGTGGTGTCCACCCCGAAATACGTCAGATATTCCTCGAAATCCCGCAGCTTGGAGTAGACGTACTGATACCGCCGCCGCTTGGCCTCGTCCACGTTGTCCAGCTTGTTCAGAATGACATCGAAGGCCTCTGCCAGGGAGTAGATGCGTGCGATCTCCCGCCCGTCCTCGCCACGGGACTGCTTCACCCGGAAGTCGGCATACACCAGCACCAACGACTCCGACGACAGGTTCTCAATCTCCAGGTCCCAGACGGAGTGGTTGGCGGCGATACGGCCGATGGCCGTCAGGCCCCGCCAGGAGAACCACTGGTCCGTGTAGAAATAGTGGAGGTAGGGCACCCGCTCGCCCGGCTTGCAGCCGAATTTGCCGATGTCGTGTCCTGCGGCGGCGCCGGACATCAGCCCCAGGTCGATAAGGCCGCCGCCGGCCTTGAAGGCCCGGGCCACGGACATGGAGACATGGTGGACGCCTGCGATGTGCTCCAGGGTGCGGAAGGGTGTTACTTCCCGGCCCAGCCGCAGCAGCTCGTAGACGTATTCCTCCCGGAACCGCCGCAGGAACTGGCGGTATTCCTCGGCCACGCCGCTGTCCACCAGCTCTTCCTCCGTGCAGAAGGCAAAATCCAGCCAGGGGTCAAAGGGGAGTGATTCCCGTTCCAGGTCGAACAGCTCCCGCAGGAACTGGAGGAAGCACAGGGCACCATCCCACTGGGCGGCGGTATGTGTCCGGTCGTCCTGGGGATACAGCAGGGAGGAGGCCGCCTGATAGGCGTAGCTTAACCAGCCCTCGTCCGGCTCCGGGGCCAGAGTGTCCAGCAGCGGGCGGAAGACCGTCAGCGCCTGGGCGCAGGAGAGACGCTCCTCCACCGGCAGCAGGGGAGAGAGTAGCCGGACCCAGTCCGCTGTTTCAAACAGGCGGGCCGCGTCGCTCCGGGTCATCCGCAGCTTGCACAGAAAGGTATCCTCCTCGAATGCACGGCTGAATCGGGGATACAGCGTGTTTTCCATGGTGCACGCCTCCGTTCTTTGTGTGTTCTATCTGATATTATACAGCGTATGATAAAAATATGGAAGCACTTTGCACAAAAAAGAGCGGCCGCCCATAGGCGGCCGCATGAAAAGCGATTACTCTGTGAAATGCTCGTGGTTGAAGATGTGATCCTGGCAGAAGCAGTGGTATCCGGCGCAGCGGGAGCAGTACCGGAATTCCAGGTCGGGATAGTCCGTGTCGGTGCGGCCGCACACTTCGCACTTATGGCGGTAGCCCCGTTCCGCCTCTTTCTTTTTCTGTTGGCGGACGGCGGACTTGAACTGGATGGTCTGATGGCTGGCCTGGTGCCGGGCCCGGCCCCGACGGTAGCTGATCTCGTCGGTGATGTCGGTCCAGAAGAACACAAAGAAGTTCAGCAGGGCCACCACGGGAAGCAGGGCATTCAGAATGTCCAGCTGCAGGAGGCTGCCCAGCACGCCCAAGGCAAAGAATACGCCGTCCGCGATGGCAAGCCACTTTACCTTTACCGGGATGATGAACATGATGAGGAACCGGGTCTCGGGGTACAGCACGGCGAATGCAAAGAACAAGGAGAGGTTGACGTAATCCGCTCCGGTCATCCAGGCGTTTCCGTTGACAAGGCCGAAAATCACGCCGGTGAGGATGGTCAGCACCACACCGGAGAGGTAATAGAGGTTGAACTTGGCCGTGCCCCATTCCCGTTCCAGAGCGCTGCCGATCATGTAGTAGAAATACAAAAACAGCACCAGCCACAGCACGCTGTCCTTGGTCATGTAACCCGGCATGAAGATGAACGTCACCAGCCGCCACAGCTCGCCGCTTTTGATGGCGGCCCAGTCGAAGGCCAGGAAGCTGACGGCTTCGTAGCCGGCAAATACGGTCAGCAGGTATACGATGGCGTTGCAGGCCACGATGCAGAGCATCAGATTCGGGATGCCGAACCGGGGATGCTTCATAGCGAAGCGGTCCACCGCGGCGTTCAGTCGTTTCAAAAAGAATCCCTCCAAAAAAACTTGATAACACGGACATTATACCCGTATTCGCTGTAAAAGTCATGTATATTTTTTGAACGATGGAAAAACAAGGGAAAAAGCACCACTTTTCCAGCAAAAACCGCCGTGCGTATCTTGACAATCCGACAAAACCTGATATCATAATAAGGTAAAATTCAATACCCCTTATCAAGAGTGGCGGAGGGACCGGCCCGATGAACCCACGGCAACCTGTTGTGACAAGGTGCCAATTCCGGCGGAAAGCGACAGATGAGGAGCAAGGAAAGCTGATTTTCCGCGCGTTTCGCTGTCGAAACGCGCGGCTTTTTCGTTTGTGCTCTTGAAGGGGAGATAAGGAGAAAGCATTATGGCAAGACACTATCTGTTTACTTCTGAATCCGTGACCGAAGGCCATCCCGACAAGATCTGCGACCAGATCTCCGACGCCGTGCTGGACGCCATCCTGGAAAAGGACCCCATGGGCCGCGTGGCCTGCGAGACCACGGCCTGCACCGGCCTCATCCATGTCATGGGTGAGATCACCACCAACTGCTATGTGGATATTGCCCATATTGCCCGGGAAGTGGTCCGGGATATTGGCTACGACCGCGGCAAGTACGGCTTTGACTGCGACACCTGCGCCGTCATTACCTCTATCGACGAGCAGTCCCCGGATATCGCCATGGGCGTGAACAAGTCCCTGGAAGACAAGTCCGGCTCTGAGTCCCAGCTGGGCGAGGGTGCCGGCGACCAGGGCATGATGTTCGGCTACGCCTGCGACGAAACGCCGGAGCTGATGCCCCTGCCCCTGTCCCTGGCCCAGAAGCTGTGCCGACAGATGGCCGTTGTCCGCAAGACCGGCCTGCTGCCCTATATGCGGCCCGATGGCAAGAGCCAGGTCACCGTGGAGTATGACGAGGAAAACCGTCCCGTCCGGGTGGACACCGTGGTCATCTCCACCCAGCACAACCCCGATGTCACCCTGGAGCAGATCCGCCAGGACATGATCGATCAGGTGGCCAAGGTGGTTATTCCCGCCAATATGCTGGATGAGAATACCAAGTATTATGTCAACCCTACCGGCCGCTTTGTCAAGGGCGGACCCGCTGCTGACGCGGGCCTGACCGGCCGGAAGATCATTGTGGATACTTACGGCGGCAGCGCCCCTCACGGCGGCGGCTGCTTCTCCGGCAAGGACCCCACCAAGGTGGACCGCTCCGCGGCCTATGCCGCCCGCTGGGTCGCCAAGAACATTGTGGCCGCGGGCCTTGCACGCCGCTGCCAGGTGGAACTGGCCTACGCCATCGGCGTGGCCCAGCCCGTCAGCATCCTGGTGGAGACCTTTGGTACCGGCACTGTCAGCGATGATAAGCTGGAAGCCGCTGTCCGCAAGGTGTTCGACCTGCGTCCCGCCGCCATCATCCGGGATCTGGACCTGCGTAAGCCCATCTACCGCCAGCTGGCTGCCTACGGACACATGGGCCGTGAGGACCTGGGCGTTTCCTGGGAGAAGACCGACCGGGTCGATGCCCTGAAGGCCGCTGTCGCCGCCCTGTGATTGCAACCGCTTTTGCAAGCGAAGCCCACGGCATGGTCCAACGATTTTGAATCGTTTGATTGAACTCGGTATTTAAAAGGCTTTTCAACAAGCTGAGGGCGTGAGGATGGACTTCATCCTCACGCCCTCTTTTTCTATCCATTTTCACCGAAACAGAATGCCCGTCAGATCACATAGTCGTTTCCGGCATCGTCAGGCCGCATAAGCTCCGCAATGGTGATGTTGTCCAGGTAGTCACTGATCACCTTGTCCAGCCCTTGCCACAGGGACAGGGTGCGGCACGCCGCCATTCTGGGGCAGGAGGCCGCTCCCGGCTCCAGGCAGGCCACTGGCGCCAGGGATTCTTCCGTCAGTCGCAAAATGCTGCCCACCGTATACTGGTGGGGAGCCTTCGTCAGCCGGTATCCGCCGCCCTTGCCCCGCATCCCGTTTACCATCCGGGCCTTTACCAGCAGCTTGATGATGCTCTCCAGATATTTCTCGGAGATCTCCTGCCGCTTGGCGATCACTTTCAGGGGAATGAGCCCCTCGGCCTGATGCTCCGCCAGATCGACTATGACCCGCAGCGCATAGCGTCCCTTTGTGGAAATCAGCATGTCAGATCCCTCCAGCTTTTGATAAATCTATTATAATGTCTACTGAACAAAGCCGAAAGCCTTGAAAGCCAAGGCTTTCGGCTTTGTTCGAGTGCAAGGTTTTTGAACTAAATTGTCTAAAAACCTTGCGCCTTTCACTGGTGCGCCGCAGTGCACCAGTGGAAATAAGCATTGTAACAATGGCTGAATTCCATAAAAGCGGCCTCTTTGAGCCGTTTTTATGG
>CAMAZB010000029.1 GCA_945862785.1 uncultured Clostridia bacterium
AGCCGAAACGCCGTATGCCGAAAACGGCACGTACGGTGTTGTGGGAGGACGGGGGTTAGTCACCCCCTCCTACCCGATTACAGCAAATCTAGGGAACCACTGAATAATAGCCTTTATCCTGACCCTAGTGTTATTATTCCTCATCCGGAGCCTTTATGGTAGTGCGGATTAAATCAGAGGTTCCCTAGTATAAAAACGCGGACAGGGGATGCACCTGTCCGCGTTTTACCGTTCCTTTTTCAGACCAAGCAGATAGTCGGTGCTGACACCGTAATATTTGCTCAGCGTGATCAGATGGTGGATGGGCAGTTCGTTGGCGCCCCGTTCATACCGGGCGTACATGGTTTGGGAAGTGCCTAAGACCTCTGCGATCTGCGTCTGGGTCTTGTCGGCATCTTCGCGTAAATCACGCAAGATACGCACATAGTCCATCTCATCCACGGCTGACACCTCCGTATGCAAGTATCTTATATGATGAATTTAACATAAAAAATGGAATCGGATGCTGACGCAATACACAATTTTACTACAAAAAATGCACCATTTCCAACAAAAAACGTTAAATTAGAAACGATTTGGGAAGATTGTTACTAAACCGGAAACTTCTGGCAGTTATGGCGGCCATAGCTTTACAACTCATACTTTTATGGGTATAATTACTCTATCAAATTATGTCTATCTTATACTAAAAAGAGGAAAATGTTATGGAATATACGGAAGGCGTCCGGTTTGACAGTCTGGGTCTGTCCCCGGAGATCATGCGTGCCATCGGGCAGCGCAATATTGAAGTATCCACGCCGGTGCAGGCCGGCTGTATCCCTCCCATGATGGATTGGCGGGATGTGATCGCCAAGGCGCCCACCGGCACGGGCAAGACCTTTGCCTACGGTATCCCCATTGTGGAGCACATCGACCGGTCGGATGAGAGCGTCCAGGCGGTCATCCTGGCGCCCACCCGGGAACTGGCCATTCAGATCACCGATGAGATCCGGCTGCTGGCGACCTTTAAGCCCGGCGTCCGCTGCGTGTGCCTGTACGGCGGCGCCCCCATCGGCCGGCAGATCGATACCTTGAAGAAGCACCCTCAGATCGTGGTGGCCACCCCCGGCCGTCTCAGCGACCATATGAAGCGCCGCACGGTGCGGGTGGACACCGCCCGGACCGTGGTGCTGGACGAGGCGGACCGGATGCTGGATATGGGCTTCATTCACGATGTGACCCGCCTGCTGGACCGGATGGACAAGCGGAAGAACCTGGGCCTCTTTTCCGCCACCATCTCCCGGGAGGTCATGGACATTGCCTGGGTCTACCAGCGGGACGCGGAGGAGGTCACCGTCCGGGAGGACGAGCAGAACAAGCCCGACATCAAGCAGTTCCGCATGGATGTATCCTATGACGGCAAGGCCGACGCCATTGAGAAGATTCTCAACGAGACCGGCTTTGACCGCTGCATGTGCTTCTGCAACACGAAGGGCGCCACGGAGCGCATCACCAAGTTCCTCCAGATGCGGGGCATCGACGCGGAGTGCATCCACGGCGACATTCCTCAGCGGAAGCGGGAGCAGGTGATGGATAAGTTCCGCCAGGGAAAGCTGCGGGTGTTCGTGTCCACGGATGTGGCCGCCCGGGGCATCGATGTGGACGACGTGGACATTGTGTTCAACTGCGACATCCCTGACGAAAATCAGGACTATATCCACCGCATCGGCCGTACCGGCCGGGCCAGACGCCAGGGCGTGGCAGTCAGCCTGATTGCGGATTATCCCTCTAAAATGCGGATCGACGATATCGCCAAAAACACCCGAAATGAGATCGTACCGGTGAAATTCGGCGATGACGGCAAACTGACCATGGCATAATACGACATAAAAACGCCGTGGGCCGGACACTTGTCCGGCCCACGGTTTTTTCTTACTTGCTCAGGGGCAGAAGGTTTTCCTCGGTCTCGGGATCAAAGAGATGGATCAGGTCGCTGCGGAAGGTGAAATGGACCTGAGAGCCGTAGGCGAAGCCGCTCTTGTGCTCGTTGGCAAGCTCCGTGGTAGGCACGCGCAGAACCACGTCCCGGCCGCCGGCGTTGACGTGCAGGTGGATCTCACTGCCCATCATTTCGCTGACGTCCACAGTACCGGTCAGGCAGTGGGCACCGGCCTCCGGTACGAAGGAAACGTGCTCGGGACGGATGCCCAGAGTCACGGCCTTGGAGGGGACGTTCTTGGCCTTTAGCTGGGCCTGGATCTCGGGAGACAGTTCCATCACGGCATCCATGACCTTGACGGAGTACTTGCCGTCCTCAGCCAGCAGCTGACCTTCAAAGAAGTTCATCTGAGGCATTCCGATAAAGCCGGCCACAAACACGTTGGCAGGATGGTCAAAGACCTCCTGGGGCGTACCGATCTGCTGGATAAAGCCGTCCTTCATAATGACGATCCGGTCGCCCAGAGTCATGGCCTCGGTCTGGTCGTGGGTCACGTAAATAAAGGTGGTGTCGATGCGCTGACGCAGCTTGATGATCTCGGCGCGCATCTGGTTACGCAGCTTGGCGTCCAGGTTGGAAAGAGGCTCGTCCATCAGGAATACCCGGGGGCTGCGGACGATGGCGCGGCCAATGGCGACGCGCTGGCGCTGACCGCCGGACAGGGCCTTGGGCTTGCGGTCCAGGTACTGAGTGATGTCCAGGATCTCAGCGGCCTCACGGACCTTCTTGTCGATCTCCTCCTTGGGGACCTTACGCAGCTTCAGGGCAAAGGCCATGTTCTCCGCCACGGTCATGTGGGGATACAGGGCGTAGTTCTGGAATACCATGGCGATATCGCGGTCCTTGGGTTCCACGTCGTTCATGCGCTTGCCGTCGATCAGCAGATCGCCCTCGGAGATGTCCTCCAGACCGGCCACCATGCGCAGCGTGGTGGACTTGCCGCAGCCGGAAGGACCGACCAGCACGATGAACTCCTTGTCCGCGATCTCCAAATTGAAGTCGTGGACGGCGGTCACCTTGTTGTCGTAGATCTTCTTGATGCCTTTCAGAGAAACAGTTGCCATACCATTGACCGTAAGAGCTACGCATCCGCGAAAGCTCTCTTACGATAGAAGAGTAAAACCTCTATCGCGTTACGACAGGTCTCCACACTGCCGCACCGCCGGCCGGCGGATTTGATCTCCTCCTTTTTTATGGCTGGCCGAACGTTATGGAAATGGAGTAGCGCCGGCTGCCTGATTGAAAAATTTGGGGAACGGAATGCAGGTTTCAGTGTACCAGTACGCCCTTGAATACGATGGCGCGGATAGACAGGTCCGTCTTGTCCAGCAGGACGAAGCTGGCCTCCTTGCCCTTCTCCAGACTGCCGGCCCGGTCATCGATGCCGATGACACAGGCGGGGTTGAAGGACGCGGCGCGGACGGCGTCCGCCATGGGAATGCCGAATTTCACGGCCTGCCGCACGCAGCCCATCAGGCTGGTAACGGAGCCGGCCAGGGTGTTGGGATCGTCGGCCATGGTGGCCCGGTTGCCGTGGACCATGATCTCCTGACCGCCGAAGGGATATTTGCCGTCGGGCATACCCGTGGCCCGCAGGGAGTCGGATACCAGGATGACCCGCTCCTTCCCAAAGAGCTGGAAGGTGGCCCGGACTACGCTGGGATGGATGTGAATGCCGTCGCAGATCAACTCCGCCCGGACCTCGGGGTGGTCAAAGGCAGCGCCGATGACGCCTGGAGAGCGGTGGGTGAAGGGCGGCATAGCGTTGAACAGGTGGGTGGCCTGCCGGGCGCCGGCCTCATAGGCGGCGCTGGCGGTGTCGTAGTCGGCGGTGGTGTGGCCGACGGACACGGTGATGCCGTCCTCCCCGGCGGAGCGGATAAACTCCAGCGAGCCGGGCTGTTCCGGGGCCACGGTGACCAGCTTCACAAGGCCGTGAGCGGCCTCCTGGAGCCGATGGAGCATGGCGCCGTCGGGATTGTGAAGGAACGCGCCGTTCTGGGCGCCCTTCTTGGCCATACAGAGGAAAGGCCCTTCCAGGTTCAGGCCCGCCAGCTCCGCGCCGCTTGCGGCGGAGGCCCTGTGAGCTGCCGCATTCTCACAGATGCGGGTGAGCTGGTCCTCCGGCAGCGTCATGCCGGCGGGGCAGATGTAAGTGACGCCCTCATTGAGCTCGTAATCGGCCATGCGCTGGAGCCCGTCCGGGGTAGCGTCGCTGAAATCCTCTCCCACGCAGCCGTGGAAGTGGACGTCGATCAGACCGGGAATGACATAGCAGCCCGCGGCGTCCAGCGTCTCGCCGTCGCCGCTGGCGGCGGTAAGAAGGGTGCCGTCGGTGCATACATCCCGCTCCACAAAGCCCTTTTCCAGGTCAAAGACCTGACCGCCGGTTACTCGCATACGGGCACCCCCGCGGCGGCCAGCTTGCTCAAAGCCGCCTTGTCGCCCACCAGTACCACGTCATTATGAAGCTGGAGGATGGAGGCGGGGCACTGGGGCGTGATGGGGCCGCAGAATGCGTTGTACACGGCGTCGGCCTTGTCCTCTCCGCTGGCGATCAGCAGCACCCGGCGGGCGGCCATGATGCAGCCGATGCCCATGGTCAGGGCCTGACGGGGCACATCATCGGCAGAGGCAAAGAACCGGGCGTTGGCGTCAATGGTGCTCTGGGTCAGGTCCACCACATGGGTCTCCTTCACAAAGCGGTCGCAGGGCTCGTTGAAGCCGATGTGGCCGTTGCGGCCCAGGCCCAGCAGCTGCAGGTCGGCGTAGCCCAGGGAGCGGACCAGCTCGTCATACCGGGCGCACTCGGTGTCGGCGTCGGCGGCCAGACCGTCGGGCACATGGGTCTTGGCAATGTCGATATCGATGTGGTCGAAGAGGTTGGTCTGCATGAAGTAACGGTAGCTTTGGTCATGAGAAGGGGCCAGCCCCTTGTACTCGTCCAGATTCACGGACTGGACTTCCTTGAAGCTGAGGTCGCCCTGCTGGTTCCAGACAGCCAGCTGCTTGTAGGCACCCACGGGGGTGGAACCGGTGGCCAGGCCCAGCACGCAGTTGGGCTTGCGGATGACCTCGGCGGCAATGAGGTTGGCGGCCCGGCGGCTCATGGCCGCGTAATCCGCCTCCTGATAGATCCTCATAATCATTGACTCTCCTTTATCGTGCGAGATTTCAGCAATATTTGGCGATGGCGGCATCGATCATAGCGGAAGCCTCGTCCACCACTGCCAGATCGCTGTCAACAAGAGCGGGCAGTGGCTTGCGGACAGAACCGATATCCATTCCGTGCTTCTTCAGGATGGCCTTCATTACGGCGTACAGGTTGCCATGGGCAGAGCACATTTTGTAGATAATGCGGCAGATCTCGTTCTGAATCTCGGCGGCCAGCTTCATCTCGCCGGCCTGATACAGGTCGTAGACCTTCTGGAACAGCTCGGGCATCACAGCGTATGTACCGCCGATGCCGCCGGTAGCGCCCATGGCCAGACCGGAGATGAACTGCTCGTCGGGGCCGTTCATCACCACGAAGTCCGCGCCGCCCTCGTCCTTCCACATCTGGATGTCTTGGGTGGGCATGGAGGAGTTCTTTACGCCGATGACCCGGGGATTCTTCTTCATCTCCTGCAGCAGGGGGATGGACAGGGCCACACCCGCCAGCTGGGGGATGTTATAGATGATGAAGTCGGTGTTGGGAGCCGCGGCGGAGATGTCGTTCCAGTACTGGGCGATGCCGTAGGGCGGCAGATGGAAGTAGATGGGGGGAATGGAGGCAATGGCGTCCACGCCCAGGGACTCGGCGTGGCGGGCCAGCTCCTGACTGTCGGCAGTGTTGTTGCAGGCGACGTGGGCGATGATGGTCATTTTGCCGCCCACCTCGGCCATCACGTTCTCCAGGATGGTCTTGCGCTCTTCCACGCCCTGGTAGATGCATTCGCCGGAGGAGCCGCCTACATACAGGCCCTTCACGCCCTTCTCCAGCAGATACTTGGCAAGGGCCCGGGTGCGGGCGGGGCTGACGGGGCCGTTATCCTCGTAGCAAGCGTAGAATGCGGGGAAAATCCCCTGGTATTTCTTGATATCGGACATAATTGTACACAAATCCTTTCCATCCGCTCCGTGAGGAGCGGGAAATAGCGGAATATCAGCCCTTCACGGCACCCATGGTAATACCCTGAGTAAAATACTTCTGGAAGCAGAGAAACACGATGATGATGGGCACGGCGGCCAGAGCGGCACCGGCCATGATAAGACCGAAGTCGTTGGACATTTCGCTCTGCAGTCCGGCAATACCCAGGGCGATGGTCTTGGCCTCCGTCTTGGACAGCATAATGAGCTGCAGGGGGTATTCGTTCCAGGCGTTGATGAAGGTGAAGATGGCCAGGGCGCCGATGCCCGGCTGGATGATGGGCAGGGCCACGTTCATGAAGGTCTTGATCTCACCGGCGCCGTCGATGCGGGCGGCCTCCAGAAGGGAGGAGGGGATACCCTCAGAAAACTGCTTCATCAAAAACACGCCGAAAGGCCAGCCGACCACCGGGAAGATGACCGCAAAGATGGAGCCCCAGGTGGTGTCGATCAGGTGCAGCAGGGACATCTCACGCAGCAGAGGGATCAGGATGACCTGCTTGGGCAGCGCCATGGCGCACACAAACAGGGAGAACACGAACCCCTTGCCCCAGAACCGCTTTTTTGCCAGTGCGTAGCCGGCAAGAGACGCACTGAAGCAGGTGAGGGCCATCGCCACCACGGAGATGAACACACTGTTGAACAGCCACCGGACTGCCATGGGCATCCCGATGCCGAACAGCTTGGTCTGGGACTTGAACAGACGGGCGAAGTTGTCCCAGGAGATGGTGGTGGGGATCCACTTGACGGATTCGCCCGCCTTGATAATGATGTCGCTCTTCTCCTTCACGGAGCCGGTGACGATCCAGTACAGCGGGAACAGGAAGAAGATGGCCAGCGCGATCAGCAGAATGACCGTGATGACAAAATACGGTGTGATCCGTTGCTTTTTGTTAGTCATGTCCTCGCCTCCCTTATTCCGTGGTGCCGCCGTTCATGACCTTGAACTGCAAGGCGCTGAACAGGGCAATGACGATCGCCAGGACCACGCCCATGGCGTCGGCGTAGCCGAAGTCCTTGGTGGTGCGGAAAGCGATCTCATATAGGTAATACATGACGGTACTCGTACTGTAATTGGGACCGCCGGAGGTCAGCAGCTGGATCAGAGCGAAGCACTGGAAGCTGTTGATGGTGGTGATGACGGCCACATACAAGGTGGTGGGCATGATGGAGGGCCACTTGATCTTCCAGAACACCTGGAGGTCGGTGGCACCGTCCACCTGAGCGGCCTCCACCAGGGAGTGGTCCACATTGCCCAGGGCGGAGACATACAGCACGATGGGCTGGCCGATGGAGGTGGTGAACAGGATGAGGATGATGCACCACAGGGCCATCTTCTCACTCTCCGTCCACATGAGGCCCTGGCCTCCCATGGTGCGGATGACGTAGTTAAACAGGCCGTTGTACTTGTCGAACATCCACTTCCAAACCACCACGACCGCCACGGAGCCGGTGACCACCGGCAGGTAGAACACGCAGCGGAAGAAGGAGCGCGCAGCGGAATGCATCTTGTAGATGGCGGAGCCCACCCACAGGGAGAACGCCGTCACCGTGGGCACCGCCACCACAACGATGACGACGGTGTTCCATGCGGATTTCAGGAAAATGGGGTCCTTGAACAGCCGGATGTAGTTGTCCAGGAACACAAAATGGGAGCCGGTATTGACGTTGTTGAAATTGGAGTCAGTAAAGCTGGTAACAACGCCCATGGCCATGGGCGTCAGAACAAATCCAACGAAGAAAAACAGTGCGGGGAGCAGGAATAAGTAGGATACGATGGTTTCCCTCCGTTGAAGGACAAGACTGCGCTTTGGAGCGTTTGTGGTTGCCATGGTTCCTCCCTCGTTTCTTCAGATAGTTCCCGATAAGGGATACTCCCTCCCCCCGCTGATGCAGAGGGAGGGAGTGTCAAAGTCATGGTGTTCAGCCGTTGGCGCCGGAGTTGAAGGCGTCGGCAGCTTCCTGAGCGGGCGTGCCGTTGAAGACCTGCTGCAGCATGTTGAACCACAGAGGACGCATGGCGGCAAAGCCAGCGCGGGTGTTGTAGTAAGGACCATAGTACTGAGACCAGGAGGCCAGCAGGCTCATCTCGTCATTGCCCTCGTACAGGTTGCCGAAGGAAGCGCGGACGGGGAAAGCACCGGTCTGGACAACGCTCTTGGGGCCCCACTCGGCATCGTCGCAGATGAAGGAGATGAAGCGCTTGGAAGCCTCAGCCTTGGCGTCGTCGCCGTTGTCGAACACGCAGAAGCCGTTGACCAGGTACTCCAGCTCGGGCACGCCGTCGTCAGAGGGGAAGGGAACGGAGATCTGGGTGTAGTCCTCGGAGGCGTAGCTCTTGGCGTTGGAGGTGCCCCAGCAGAAGGTCATGGCGCAGGTCTCCTGCTGGAACTGCTGCAGCTCGTCGGCAGCGGCCATGGAGAAGCCGGCGTCCATGGACTTGTTGTCATACATGGTCTTCAGCAGCTCGAGGGCCTTTACGCCGTTCTCGCCCACGTTCCACTTGCCGTCGGAGCCGACGATGGTGCCGGAGTACAGGTTGTTGACGAGAGCACGGGTGCCCTGGTCACCGCCCTGAGCGCCGCAGTAAACGATGCCGGGAGTCATGCACACGCCGGCGTCACGCAGAGCCTCGCACATCTTGACGAAGTTCTCAGTGGTCCAGGTGCGGTCGCCTTCCAGGTTCACATACTGCAGAGCGTCGGCCTTCTCCAGCATCTCCTTGTTCAGGCCCATGTAGAAGGGAGAAGAGGAGATGGGATACATGTAATAGGAGCCGTCAGCACCCACACAGGTGTCCAGCAGGCTCTCGCTGGCCAGGTCGCCCTTCAGCTCGCCGATCATATCGTCCAGAGCCACCAGGTTGCCGGCGTTGCCGTACTCAATGATGCGGCCGGGAGCGTCGAACAGGATGTCGGGGGCGGTGCCGGCGGTGATGGCGGAGGTCAGGGCGTCGGGACCGGACTGGAAGTCGATGGTCTCAACGGTGATCTTCACATCGGGGTTGGCGGCCATGAAAGCATCGGCCAGCTCCTGCTCGTAGCCGGAGTCCACGCCGAAAGTGGGGAACGCCCACCAGACGATCTCGGTCTGAGCGGCGGTCTCGTTGCCACTGTCATCGGGAGCGGGAGTTTCCTCCTTCTTACCGCCGCAGGCGGCCAGGGACAGGACCATGACGAGGGTCAGGGTCAGTGCAAGAAATTTCTTCATCTTCATTCCTCCTAAAAAATGATAAAAAATGCGTTTTCGGGCTTTGCTACCTATGTGCAAATTGTACAATTATACGCGGAGGTTGTCAAGCTGTGCATGAAAAAATTTTCAAAACCGTCAAAATATGAAAAAATTTTGAAAGAAGTTGTAGATTCTTCCATGTACTCTGCTTTTCAAACGTGTTTTTCCGACAGCGCGTCGGCCACCAGCTCCCGGTGGTGGCGGCAAGTCTCCAGATCCCGGCGGCACATTTCAGAAAACAGCACGTCGATCAGGTACAGCTGCGCGATGCGGGCGGCCACGGAGCCAAGCTGCAGCGGCCCCTCGGTGGAGCCGCACTGCAGCACCAGGTCCGCCAGCGCCGCTCCGGGAGAACCGGGATAGCGGGTGACCAGAATGATCCGGGCACCGCGCCGCCGGGCGATGGGCAAAACGTCCATCAGCTCCTTGGTGGAGCCGGAATAAGAGAAGAACAGGATAGCGTCCCGCTCTGTCAGATTCGTGGCGGCAATGACCTGCATGTGGGAATCCGCCACGGGGAAGAAGCCGGAGAAAGCGGTTGTGAACAGATGGGCGGCCTCCTTTGCCAGAAGCATGGAACCGCCCTGGCCCATGCACAGCACCTTGTCCGCCGCCAGCAGAAGGTCCGCGGCGGCCATAATGTCCTCCGGGCGGATGAGGGACTGGGTCTCCCGGATAGCCTCGATCTCCACATTGGCCAGTTTGGAGGACAGGTCCGGTACGGAGTCTTCGGGCTGGATATCTCCGGACAGGGGGTCGGAGTCCGCCCGGGCGGCGGTGGCAGCGGCGATGGCCAGCCGGAAAGCGCTGTATCCCCGATAACCCATCCTGCGGCAGAAACGGGAGATGGTTGCTTCCGCCACGCCGCACGCAGCCGCCAGTTCCGAGATGGACATAGCCTGGGAACGCTGACCGTTGGCCACCACGAAGGCGGCCAGCTTCTTCTCGGAAGCGGTCAGTTGATAGTACTCGCGGGTAATAAGGTTAAAGACGTTTTCCTCCGGCATCAGGGATGCCTCCCTTCGGTTGGTTTACAGAGTTCCGCTCAGCGGTCCAATAGCTGGCCCAGCATGGTGTCGCACATAATGAGGCAGCGGGGTAGGTGGAAGGGTCCCTTGAAGGTGGAACCCTTCGTGGATGGCATGGTAGGCAGGCCGTCCCGGCGGAGATAGCCGTACCACTCGCCGAATTCGGGGTCGGAGAAGTGCTCCTTGCAGTAGGTCAGAGTCTTGTCGAACCAGTCCAGGTACTTCTCGTCTCCGGTATCCCGGTACAGCATCAGCGAGGCGATCAGGATCTCGTTGTGGGGCCACCACAGCTTCATGTCGTGCTCGTAAGCCTCGGGGGGCTTCTTCAGGCAGTCGGTGAAGTACAGCAGTCCGCCGTACTCGTTGTCCCAGCCCGCCTCGATGGCCCAGTCGAAAATCTGGGCGGCCTTCTGTACCAGCTCCTTGTCGCCGGTGCGCTGGGCATGCTCCAGCAGGAACCACACGCCCTCGATGTCGTGGCCGGGGTTGACAGTGCGTCCCTCGGTGTAGTACAGCCGGGGCGTGCCGTCCACATCTACGTTCTCCAGCACGCACTTCAGCTCGGGATGGACGTGGTATTTGAAGATCTCATCCACGCAGGCCTGTGCCCGCTCCTCGTACAGGGCCTTCCGCTCGGGATCCACCCGCAGCAGCACGCCGGTGACGTTCAGGATGATCATGGGGATGCCGAAGGCGCGGCCGGAGCGGGTTTCCGGAATGGTCTTGGGGCCCATGCCCACAGGGTCGGGCATGCCGTGGGCCAGATCCCAGTACAGGTCATAGGCCCGGCGGGCACGCTCCAGATTTTCACGCTCGCCGGTAACGCCGTAGTACTCGGCGTTGGCCAAGGCGTAGAAGGCCTCGGAGAAGTAGTAGCGGCGCTGGCGGAGGGGCTTTCCGTCCTCAGTGACGGTGAAGTACATCCGGTTGCCGGCTTCCCGGTTGATGCAGCATTTTTCCATGAAGTCCAGGCAGCTCTTGCTGGCCTCCAGCCATTCTTCCTTCACGCCGTAGGTGTGGCAGAGGAAAGCGAAGATCCAGCCGCAGCGGCCCTGCATCCACACACTCTTGTCGGTAGAGTAGATCTCACCCTTGCGGTCCAGGCAGGTGTATACGCCGCCGTGCTCCCGGTCAATGCCGTTTTTCAGCCAGAAGTTGGCGCAGACGTCCAGTTCGTTTCGCACCCAGTCCCGGTAGGATTGCAGTTTTGCTTTGTCCATGTTGGGACACCATCCTTTCCGTATTAGTAAGTCAATCATATGTCCTTTTGCACAACTCGTCAAGAAAATTTAGAAAAAAATTTTCAAACTCTTGACAAAATGAAAAAAACTGATAGCCTAAAAGTGAAAACAGAGGACCGAGGCGCGGTCCCTTCAGTGTTTATGATAAAAAGGAGGATTCCAGCCATGAAGCATCTCGGCATCGACGTGAACGTCAAGCATCTCCCCCCTCTGGACCCCTCGTTCATTCCCCTGGGCCGCTTTTATGAGGCGTTTTTGCAGGACGCGAAAGAACCCTTCGATGTGGCCGTTGAACGTTCCAACGGCCAGATGGCCGTTTACCGCACCCGTGTCCACGGCACGGAGGAGCTGCGGGAGGCGGATATCTACTATATTGACCGCATCATCAAGACTCTGCTGTGGATGAAGGGCGGCTTCCGGGTGTATCTGGCCGGCAACGAGGCTGTGTGCGACGCCATGAAGGAGCACTATTCCGCCGGCGGCTCCCGGGACTTCGATTTCGACTACATGGGTAACGTGTTCGAGCATCCCTTTGAGGTGGTGCGGGTGGACCAGGTGCCCGAGGAGAAGAGCTTTTCCAAGGCCATCGGCCGTCATCTGGATGGCTGCCGCATCGGCTTCGACGCCGGCGGAAGTGACCGTAAGGTCTCCGCGGTCATCGACGGTGAGAGCGTGTACAGCGAGGAAGTGGTCTGGTTCCCCAAGACCAACTCCGACCCCGATTATCACTATGACGGCATTGTCTCCGCCCTGAAGTCCGCCGCCGAGCACCTGCCCCGGGTGGACGCCGTGGGCGTCAGCTCCGCCGGCGTGTACATTGACAACCGCACCATGAACGCCTCTTTGTTCCTGAAGGTTCCGAAGGATCTGTTCGACGCCAAGGTGAAGGACATCTATATCCGCGCCATCACCGATACCTTCGGCGACGTGCCCTACGCCGTGGTCAACGACGGCGACGTCTCCGCCCTGGCCGGTGCCATGAGCCTGGAGGACAACAATGTCCTGGGTATCGCCATGGGTACCAGCGAGGCCGTGGGCTATGTGGACGAGGAGGGCAACATCACTGGCTGGTTGAATGAGCTGGCCTTCGTCCCCGTGGATGCCGCCCCCACCGCCATGGTGGATGAGTGGTCCGGCGACATCGGCTGCGGCGTCAAGTATTTCTCTCAGGATTCCGTCATCAAGCTGGCTCCCGCCGCCGGCATCGAGCTGGACGAGAGCCTGTCCCCCGCTGAGAAGCTGAAGGTGGTCCAGGGCCTGATGGAGCAGGACGACCCCCGTGCCGCCAAGATCTACGAGAGCATCGGTGTCTATCTGGCCCACTCCCTGGCGCTGTATCACCACCTGTACGGTTACCGCCATGTGCTGCTGCTGGGCCGCGTCATGAGCGGCAAGGGCGGCGACCTGCTGCTGGAGACCTGCAAGAAGGTCCTGGCCGACGAGTACCCTGCGGTCAACGAAAAGATCCACCTGGCCCTGCCCGACGAGAAGTTCCGCCGCGTGGGCCAGTCTGCGGCTGCTGCCAGCCTGCCGGAGATCGTGAAGTAAGACGGTGAAGAAGCACATCGTCTGCCTGGGCGATTCCAACACCCACGGCTATTGCGCCGACCCCGCCGACTGCGCGGACAGTGGCCTTGCCCGGTTCAATGAGAACGAGCGGTGGACCTGCCTGCTGCAAAAGGCACTGGGGGAGGAGTACCTCGTCATCGAGGAGGGCCTTTGCGGCCGTACCACGGTCTTTGACGACCCGGTGGAGGAGGGCCTGGCGGCCCTGCCTTACCTGTATCCCTGCCTGAAAAGCCATGAGCCGGTGAGCCTGCTCATCGTGATGCTGGGCACCAACGACACGAAGGAGCGCTTGGGCACCAACGCCTATGCCATCGGCCTGGGGATGCGCCGCCTGCTGAAAAAGGCCCAGAGCATTGGGTGCTGGGGTCCCGGCGGAGTGCCCAACATCCTGCTGGTTGCTCCCCCGGCCATCGGGGAGGGCGTCCAGACCTCCGCTGTGGCGGACGAGATGGGTGCCGGCGCCGTGGAGAAGTCCCGGCAGGTTCCCGCCCGGTTCCGGACGGTGGCGGAGGAGATAGGCGTTCATTTCCTGGATGCGGGTGCCCTGGGCTGCGCGTTCAACCATGTGGACTGCATGCACCTGACCCGTGAAGCCCATGCCGTACTGGCACAGGCGCTGGCGAAGCTGGTGCCGGAGCTGCTGTGATAACAAAAAATGCCGTGGAGACCATCTCCACGGCATTTTTTTCGGATTCAGCGCAGATACCAGGGCCTTTCCCCGCCATCCGCGTTTTCCTCCTCTGGCGTATATCTGCGGAACACCGGCTCCAGCAGATACGACAGCGCCAGGGCGTCCAAAGCGGGAACCAGCAGCATGAGTCCGTAGTACCAGCCCTTGAGAGTAACGAAGATGCAGACGGTGTTCACCGCCGCCGCGGCGATCAGCCGGGGCAGGTGGCGGAAGGTCAGCCGCAGGCTGGTGGACAGCACGCCGCCCACGGTGCAGGCGAACCGGGACAGCAGGGGAAACGCGCAGGTCAGCACCGCCATGGGCAGGAGCAGCACTACCAGATAGGTGATGCGGAGGATTCCCCACAACTGTTCCCCGGTTCCGGCGGCCATGGTGAAGAAAACATAGCCCGCGTCCAGCACCACCGCCAGCACCAGCAGAACCACCGTGACGCCGATGCCCGGCTTGAGATTCAGCTTAAAAGCGGAGAGAAAGCTGCGGTAGGCGCCTCCTTCCTTGTATCGCAGGCACTTGACGCAGCTGTAATACAACGCGGCACTGGCGGGACCGATGGTTACGATGGGCAGGGAGCACACCACCCACATGACGCTCAGCACCAAAATGTCCAATACCCGCCCCGTAAAGCGGAAGACCGGATTTTCAGAATTGAAAAAGTTTTGAAACATAAGCACCCCCCAGTGCTTTCCCGTTATGAGACGTATCTTTACTCCAAAGAATAACACAAGATCCGCCGCTTCGCAACAGTCCGGCGGATTTATGAACGATCCTTAAATTTTGTCACTGATTTGTTACTTTTTTCCTCTGTTGACTTTACAAAACTGACAGGATTCTCTATAATAATGTCTACTGAATAAACCACTTTGCGGTTTATTCGCGCGGCGGTAGCCGCGCAATTCCGTAAAAACGGCTCAAAGAGGCCGCTTTTATGGAATTCAGCCATTGTTACAATGCTTATTTCCACTGGTGCGCTGCGGCGCATCAGTGGAAGGTGCAAGGTTTTTAGACAGTTTACTTCAAAAAACCTTGCACTCGAACAAAGCCAAATGGCCTTGAAAGCCTTGGCTTTCAAGGCTTTCGGCTTTGTTCAGTACGCATTATAATATTTCTGAAATTTACAGATGTATGGCGCCGCCATCCATACGGCGCCTGTTTTTTTCTCTCTGAAAGGAGCTTTCGCTATGCGATTCCGGAAACGGCTGGCGGCACTGGTGCTGCCTGCGGTGCTTTGCATATCCCTGTTGGCGGGCTGCGCCAAGGACGGGGAGGGCGTGGCCCTCTCTGTGTGCGTAGGCCCGGAGCCCCAGACGCTGGACCCCATCTACGCCCGGGAGATCACGGACCAGACGGTCCTGACACACCTGTATGAGAATCTGATGCGGGTGGTATCGGACGGTTCCGGCGGTACCACGGTGGTCAGCGGCATGGCGAAGAGCGTGGATACGGAGAAAAATCACGACGGTACCGTGACCTACACCTTCCGCCTTCGCAGCGCAAAGTGGTCTGACGGCAGAGCTGTTCGGGCTTCGGACTTTGTCTATGCCTGGCGTCGCCTGGCGGATCCCGCCTCTGGCTCTCCTTATGCATCTTTGCTGTCCATCGTCAGCGGCTATCAGGAGGCCCGCGCTGCCGGGGACATGGATCTGCTTCAGGTCAGCGCCAAGAATGACAGCACCCTGGTCGTGGTGCTGGACGGCTATTACGACTGGTTTTTGACCCAGGTCTGTACCGCTCCCGCTACCATGCCGCTGCGGCAGGATGTGGTGCTGCGGCTGAAGGACGCCGGCATCCGCGCCGCCGGGGAGGGGGAGAAGCCTGCCCCCTGGTGGAACGATCCCAAGTTGCTGGTGACCAACGGTCCCTTCTGCGTGGCTGAGGCGGATACGGATGCCCTCCGCTTGACTGTGAACGACCGCTATTACGGCGACCAGCCCGGTCCCCGTGAGCTGACCTTCCGTTTCGCCGCGAACGCGGAGGAAGCGTGGACTCTGTACGACAGTAAAACAGTGGACGCCGTGTGGCCCCTGCCGCAGACGCGCATGCAGGAGCTGGCTGCCGACGAGGGGTGGACGGCCATCCCCACTTTGGGCACGTATAGCGCCGTATTCAACTGCGGAGACGGCATCTTCGGTGATCCGCTGGTGCGGGAGGCGCTGCAGCTTGCCATTGACCGGAATGCCCTGGTAGAGACGGCGGGGGTTACTGCCCGCCCGGCGGAGGGCCTGGTGCCGCCCGGCGTACCTGAGAATGAGGAGGGGGATTTCCGCACCGTGGGCGGCGCCCTGCTGGATAACGACCCGGAGACTTACGGCGAGCGCCGGGACCGCGCCCGGGAACTGCTGAGCGAGGCCGGCTATGACAGCGGCAGTGACCTGGGAGAACTGGAGTACCTGTATGAGGACAAGGATTCCAACGGCCTGACGGCGCAGGCTCTCTGCCAGCAATGGCGGGATGTCCTGGGTGTCCATGTCACGCCCCGGGGCGTCACGGAGCAGGAGCTGTGGGCCGCTCTGCGGAGCGGCTCCTATACGGTGGCGGGCGTGGAACTGACTGGCAACGGCAACGATGCCGAGTGCTTCCTGTCCACCTGGACCTCCCATGACCCGGACAATGTGGCGAGATATGAGAACAGTGCCTATGACACCCTTATGGCCATCATCGCCAACGCGCCGGACGGCACGGCCCGCATGGGTTGCCTTCACGACGCGGAGGATCTGCTGATATCCGACTATATCCTGGCCCCGCTGTATACCTCAGGTACCGCCTGGGAAGTGCGTGATACTCTCACCGGCGCCTTCCGGGACGCCCGGGGCTGGTTTGGTTTCAGCAATGTCATCACCCGGACCGCCTGATAATACGGAAGAAAACCGCGCCCGCCGCCCATTTGGGCGGCTGTCTCTTATACACATCTGACGCTGCCGACGATATGCAGTGTGTAG
>CAMAZB010000030.1 GCA_945862785.1 uncultured Clostridia bacterium
CTCCGGCATGCCCGCCGGTTCCGAGACTCTGGTCACCGTCCGGGTGGGCAGCGACTTGCTGACCGTCAAGGAGCTGGGCTCCACCCACTACAGCAGCGACGAAAAGGTCTATCTGGGCTTCAACCCCAAGAAAATCAACGTCTTCGACTCCACCACCGAGAACCTCATCAAATACTGCGTCTGATCCGTGCCCCAGCGGCGGATGCCGCAAAAAATAAAATCAGGAAGAAATCAAGGAGGAAAAGGAAATGTTCAAGCACAAGAACGCTCTGGCTGCCCTGATGGCCGTGGTCATGCTCTTCACCCTGACCGCCTGCGGCAAAAAAACCGAGACCCCCGCCCAGAACGAGCAGCCCGCCGAGGCCCCCGCTGAGTCCGACATGACCGAGTGGGAGCAGAGCTCCGGCATCTACAACACTGAAGAGACCGACGAAGAACTGTATCAGAGAGCCCTGGAGGAGGGCGCTACCGTGACCCTGTACTCCATCTCCTCCCGCTGCACCAAGGTTGCTGACGCCTTCATGGCCAAGTACCCCGGCATTGAGTGCGTGCCCTTCGACATCTCCACCAACGAGCTGCTGGAGAAGGTCACCCGCGAGTATGACGCCGGTGCCCCCACCGCTGACGTGGTCCACATCAAGGACCAGGACGGTTCCATGTACAACGAGTACGTCCAGGGTGGCAAGTTCTATAATTTCCAGCCCGCCGACATCTTCGACCACATTGATCCTTCCTATACCGCTACCGCCACTCCCCTGTACATCGAGCTGACCCAGCTCTTCTACAACACCGAGGCTTATCCCGATGGTTCTCCCATCACCAACATCTGGCAGCTGACCGAGCCCCAGTGGAAGGGCAAGATCATGATGCAGAATCCTCTGGACAACCTGTCCTGGGGCTCCTGGATCACCGGCTTCTGCGTGGGTGAGGAGCCCGACCGTCTGGCCGAGGCTTACAAGAACCTGTACGGTGAGGAACTGCAGCTGTCCGACGGCTGTGAGAACGCCGGCTATGAGTTCCTGAAGCGCCTGCACGCCAATGAGCCCATCTTCACCGCCTCCTCTGACGAGATCGCCGAGTCCGTCGGCACCCCCGGCCAGAAGGATCCCCCCGTTGGCTTCTGCGCCTCTTCCAAGCTGCGTAAGGCCGAGGAGAATGGCTGGGTCTTCGCTCCCGTGAACCTGGAGCCCGACACCGGCATCCCCGCCGTCAACACCCTGTACATCGTGGAAGGCACTCCCCATCCCGCCGCTGCCAAGCTGCTGGTCCGCTTCATGATGGGCGGCATCGACGGTGATACTTCCGGCTACAAGCCCTTCAACACCCTGGGCGGCTGGCCTGTCCGTGACGACATCACCCCCGCTGAGGGTTCCACTCCCTACTCTGAGATCAACGTGGCTCCCTTCGACGCCAACGAGATCTACATGAGCTACAACACCGTGCGTGACTTCTGGCAGATGCTGGGCTAAGTCCCAAACCTCTGACTGGTAGAGCATCCATTGCAAGCGGCGGGCGGAGACCCGCCCGCCGCTTGCCTTATCCAAGAGCCCAAAGATATTTGGACTTTTGGATAAGGCAGAATTGACCGCCCCCCGCACAAGGAGTTTGCCATGAGTTTTTTTATTGACCGTTTCAACCGCAGAAAAAGTCCCATCGCCCTGGCCGCCTTCGCAGCGGCCCTGTTGTATATTGTCATTTTCGGTTTGCTGTACGCGCTGCTGGTCGAACCGCTGTACAGGGCCGTCTCCCTGAGCACTCCCCTGGCCACCACGGCAGTTCATTCCGCCATTATCGCCGCTGTGGGCACGGCGGTGTGCTGCCTGCTGTTCCTGCTGAAAGATAAGCGTGTAGCCCCTTACGGCTTCTTCGGCCTTGCCATTGCCCTCGGTATGTTCTATGCCGCCGCTTTCCTGCTGGATGGCCTGGCCCGGTCCAATATGCTGTACCTCATTACGGCCTACGGCCTGGCTCCTGTTCTGATAGGCAACGCGGTCACATGGCCCATCTACTTGAGCATGAAGCGTGCCAACCCCGCCCTGAACCGCAGAAAGACCATCTCCGAAGAACTGCGGGATGCCGTTGCGGAGGAAGCCTCCAAGCATCCTGCTTCCCCGGAGTCTCCCAGTCAGCCCGAAAAGCCCGCCCCCGCTCCTTCCGACCGCCCGGATCCCTCCGGCGACGCGCTGTTCGGCCCCCAGGCTGACCGCAGCCCCATGGTCTCCCGCTCCGTTCAGGAGGAAGCCATGCTGTTCTACGAGGATGAGGACGATGAAGAAGAAACGAGCGACAATTAAAGATGTGGCAGCTCTGGCGGGCGTCAGCGCCGCCACCGTCTCCCGCGTTCTGGATAACCGTCCCGAGATCAGTGCCGAAACGAAGGAACGTGTCCGGGCCGCCTGCGACCAGCTGGGCTATGTGCCCAACGCTGCCGCCCGGGGACTGGCCGGCCAGTCCACCCACACCATTGGCCTGGTGCTGCCGGATGTCTCCAACCCCTACTTCTCCGGCATGGCCACCGCTATTGAGCAGACCGCTGCCGCCCACGGCTATCGGGTGTTTCTGAGCAATTCCATCCGCAAGGAGGAACGGGAGCTGCAGGCCATTGAAAACTTCGCCGCCCGCCAGGTGGACGGCATCCTGATCATCCCCATCTCACCCAAAACCCAAGTTCGTCACCAGGAGATCCTGGGCAGCCTGCCCTGCGTCTACCTGGGTGCCAACCACGACAGCGATTGCAGTTATGTAATGACAGACAATGAGGCCGGTGCCTATGACGCCGCCCGTTATCTTATCCGGCTGGGCCACCGGGACATCCTGTTTCTGGGCGGCCGCACCACCTCCCGCACCCGGGAACAGCGCATCCGGGGCTTTCGCCGGGCGCTTGCCGAGGCCGGCCTGGAAGGCCGGGAGCTTCCCGCGCCGCCGGACGCGACCCTCATGCGTCAGTGGAGCTATGAAGCCGCCACAGAGCTGTTCAAGGGCCCCCTGCCGGATGCCATTTTCGCGTTCTCCGATATGACCGCCCTGAAGATCCTGGAAGCGGCGGAGGAGCAGGGCGTCCGCATCCCGGAGGATGTCTCCCTGCTGGGCTACGACAACATTGCTTTCGCCTCCCTGCCCCGCATCCATCTCACCACTGTTTCCCAGCGCAAATTTCAGCAAAGCCGCATCGCGGTGGAACGGCTTTTGGAAAAAATCAACGGCTCCACTGAGCAGACTGTGGATCTGCTGGCGCCGGAGCTCATCATCCGCTCCACCTGTGCAAAAAACCGATCCAATATCTATACATAACAAGGAGGATCCATATGAACGGACTTCCCAATGAAGAGCGGCAGCGCCTGGGTGCGCTGCTGGACCGCGCCCCCCAGACAGAAGTCATGGCCATGATCCCTCAATTCTCTCAGGCCGAGATCCACAACATCGCCCCCGTCCCGGCGGAAACGCCGGACTCCCTGGGCGTTCTGGTGTTCAACATGGAACGCGGCGTCCATTTGGCGGAGCTGGGCGACTTCCTGGAAACCTGCCCGGAGACCAAACCCTACGATGTCATCCTGGCCAACGAACTGGACGACGGCTGCGTCCGCTCCGGCCAGAAGGATACGACCAAGGAACTGGCGGAGCGTCTGGGTATGAACTACGTGTTCGGCCTGGAATTCATCGAGCTGGTGAACGGTGAGGACGCCAAGGGCTTCCACGGCAACGCCATTTTCTCCCGCTGGCCCATCAAGCAGGCGAAGGTGGTCCGCCTGCCGGAGCAGTACAACTGGTACTTTGACCGCCAGCGCCGCATCGGCGGTCGTCTGGCCATTCTGGCGGAGCTGGACGTGAACGGTAAGAGCGTTGGCGTGGGCACCATCCACCTGGAGAACCGCACCCACGGCCCCGGCCGCCAGGAGCAGCTGGAAACCATCCTGAAAGCCGCTGATGAGATGTTCACCGGGATGCCGGTGGCTCTGGGCGGCGACCTGAACACCAACACCTTCGACGGCCGGGATAAAGACGCCATCCAGGAGATCGCGGGCAGCCCCGCGCTGCAGCGCCGCTGCCTGGAGGATGTAGCCGTCTGGGAGAGCTGTCTCCCCGCAGCCGAAAAGGCAGGTTACACAGCCATGCCGGACCACCCCATCGCCACCCGCCGCAAGCCCCTGCCCGGCGGCGGACACCTGGACCTGCGGTTGGACTGGCTGCTGCTGCGGGATCTGAAGCCCACGGACAGCCGCACCATTTCCACCTGCCGGGAAGTCTGGCCCTTCGCCGTCCCCGGTTCCGCTCTGGAAGCCTTCGGCGGCCGGGAGCTCTCCGACCACAATGCAGTCTGGGCATCCTGTGCCCTCTCCAAATAAAAGACAGATGGGAGATCATGCCATGCTGAATACAGTCCTGTTTGATATGGGTGGTACCCTGGAGGATATCTGGTATAACGAAGAGACCACCGCCGACGTAATGAAAAAGCTGCAGGCCGTCCTGCGGGCCAACGGCCTGGAGCCGGGCTGTACCGATCAGGAATTCCGGGAACGTGTCCTGGCCGGCGTCAAGGAGTACAAGCGCTGGAGCGAGGGCAATATGCTGGAGGCCAAGCCCGAGGAGATCTGGCCCAACTATTACCTGAAAGCCTTTCATTTTGACCCGGAAAAACTCCTGCCCATCACGGAGGAGCTGGCCAACCTCTGGGAGATCACCTATTATCACCGGGAGCTGCGCCCCGGCGTCAAGGAGATGCTGGACGGCCTGAAGGCCCGGGGCTATCACATCGGCGTCATCTCCAACAACGCCTCCCTCTATAACGTGTTTAACGTGCTGGAGGAGTACGGCATCCGGGATTATATGGAGGACGTCACCGTCTCCAGTGTCACCGGCTACCGCAAGCCCCATCCCGAGATCTTCCGCATTTCCATGCGGCAGATGCGCTGCAAGCCCGAAAACTGCGTCTATATGGGCGATACCGTCTCCCGTGACATTCTCGGTGCCAAGCGGGCCGGCTTCGGCAAGGCGGTGCAGATCTACTCCTTCCTCACTGCCCAGAAGGATGTGGGCGTGGAGATCGCGGATGCGGATAAGCCCGATGTGGTCATTCAGAACTTTGAAGAATTCCTGGCGTGGCTGGACCGGGAAAATCCCGCCATGGCTCTCCGTTGACATTGCATCTTTTCACAAGGCGCACCGAAAGGCGCGCCTTGTCAGCTTGTCGAAAAAGTCTTTTCGACAAGCTGCTTAAGATTTCAGAACTTTCAAAAAGTTCTGAAATCTATTGATTTAAATGGCGCAGGGCACCCTTCCTGGGTTCCCCGCGCACACCCTTCCTTCCCGTTTTCCTACATTTCCGGGTTTATCGACAGCCTGACAGGACAAGGCAATGCCTTGTCCTGTCGTTTTGTTAAAATATATTGGCCGCCTTGACCACCTGAATGATCGACCCGATCTCCTCCGGGGTCTTGGTGAGGGCAAAGCGCACGTGGCCCTCTCCCAGGGTGCCGAAGGCGGAGCCGGGGGTGCACAGCACGCCGGTCTTTTCCAGCAGGTCGAAGCAGAACTCCGCGCTGGTGGCGTAGCCCTCGGGGATGGGCGCCCACACGAACATACTGCCCTGGCTGTCGGGCACGTTCCAACCGATGGACCGGAAACCGCCGCAGAGGGCGTCCCGCCGGGCCTGGTAGGCCAGCCGCTGCTGCTCCACCCCCTCCTGGGGGCCGTTTAGGGCGGCGATGGCCGCCTTCTGCACCGGCAGGAAGATGCCGTAATCGATCTGGGACCGGAGGGTCTTGTACTTCTGGATGATCTCCCGGTTGCCCAGCACGAAGGAGATGCGGGCGCCGGTGAGGTTATAGGTCTTGGACAGGGAGTTGTACTCCACGCCCACCTCCATGGCCCCGGGCACGGACAGGAAGGACATGCTCTC
This sequence comes from uncultured Clostridia bacterium, assembly GCA_945862785.1. Lineage (GTDB taxonomy): Bacteria > Bacillota > Clostridia > Oscillospirales > Oscillospiraceae > Oscillibacter. Next base: position 5,897 of record CAMAZB010000030.1, read on the forward strand.
GTGGTCGTCGAAGATGATTTTGGAGTAGGCGTTGTCATGGATGATAATAATATTGTACTTCTTGGCGAAGGCGATGAGCTTGTCATAGAAGGACCGGGGCGCCGCCACGCACACGGGGTTGGCCGGGTAGGACACCACCATCATCTTGGCCTTCCGGGCCAGCTCCGGGTCGATGGCGTCCAGGTCCGGCAGGTAGTCGTTCTCCGGCCGCAGCTCATAGTACTCAATTTTCGCGCCGCAGAGCATGGGGCCCATCTCAAAGATGGGGTAGCCGGGGTTTGGCACCAGCACCACGTCACCGGGGTCGCAGAGGGCCAGGCCGATGTGGGTCAGGCCCTCCTGGGAGCCGTAGACGGACATGATCTGGTCCTTCTCCAGCTCCACGCCGTAGCAGGTGCGATACCAGTTCTGTACGGCCTCCAGCAGCTCGGGCAGCTCCGTCAGGGCGTACTTGTAGTTCTCCGGGTCCTTGGCGGCGTCGCACAGGGCCTGCATCACATGGGGCGCGGGCTGAAAGTCGGGGGTGCCGATGGACAGGTTGTACACCTTCCGGCCTGTGGCCTCCACCTCCCGGCGCTTCTGGTCCAGCACGCCGAAAATACCGGCCTGGAATTGCTCCATCCGGCTGGCAAATTGAAATTCCATAGAGATCCCTCCGATTTTGATTGACAGTTGAGATATATTATACTCCAGGAAATTCCGTCTGCCAAGTCGGAGATGTGCGTTCTTTCCGCAAAAAGCGCCCCACAGCCGCGGTTTCCGCGGTTGTGGGGCAAAGCTCACGCGCCCAGCAGCATCAGGATGACGCCGTAGATGGCCGACGCCAGCGTGCCGAACACGATGACCGGTCCCGCCTCGTCGTCGCAAAGTCCGCTTCTCTCTGCTCCCGCCTTCGGCGGAAGCCTCATTCACTCCCTTGCTCCTCCTCTTCCCGCAGAAAACGCTCCGCTAGTTTTCTGCGGGAGCCCTGGTGTTGTTCACCGTGTCCGGCCTGATTTCTATTGAAACAACATTAAAATCGCGCCGTAGATGGCCGACGCCAGCGTGCCGAATACGATCACAGGCCCCGCCACGGTGAACATTTTGGCCGCCATGCCGGTGACGAAGCCCTCGCTCTTGAAGTCGATGGCCGGGGACACCACTGCGTTGGCGAAGCCCGTGATGGGCACCAGCGTCCCGGCGCCGCCGAAGCGGGCCAGCTTGTTGTACAGGTTGAAGCCCGTCAGCAGCGCCGACAGCAGCACCAGGCAGACAGAGGTGGCGGTACCCGCGTCCTCCTTGTTCAGCCCCATGGCGCTCCAGCCGTTCTGGATGGCCTGCCCCACCACGCAGATCAGCCCGCCGATGACGAAGGCCAGCACCACATCCTTGACGATGGGGGATTTTTTCGCTTTTTGTTCCACATAGTTCTTGTATTCCTTGGGTGACATATCCATATACGGTCCCTCCTCCCGGAAATCCTTTCTAGTATGTCTTTCCTTTTGGAGAAATATGCGTTCTTGCAAACCGTGTCGAAACGCGGTACACTGTCCCCATACCATTTCAAAGGAGATCGCCATGAAAGCCGCCGTCAAGCCCCTGGGGCTGTACATCCACATTCCCTTCTGCAAGCAAAAATGCGTCTACTGCGACTTCTACTCCCTGGCCGGGAACGAGAGCCGCATGGACGACTACACGGACGCCCTCTGCGCCCACCTGACGGAGACGGCTCCCTTTGCCGCCGGGCACACGGTGGACACCGTCTATTTCGGCGGCGGCACCCCCAGCTACCTGGGAGAAAGGCGGCTGGTGAAGATTCTGAAAACCGTTCAGAAAAAATATCATGTCGCCAAGGACGCGGAGATCACCCTGGAGGCCAACCCGGACTCCGCCGGAGACTGGAAGTATTTAAAGGCTCTGCGAAAGGCGGGCGTCAACCGCGTCTCCCTGGGAATGCAGTCCGCCTGCGACGAGGAATTGCGGGAGATCGGCCGGGTCCACACCATGGAGCAGGTCCGCGCCGCCGTGGAGGCCGCCCGCAAGGCGAAGATCGACAACCTGTCCCTGGACCTCATCTACGGTCTGCCGGGGCAGACCATGGAGCGGTGGCAGGCCAACCTCACCGCCGCCGTGGACCTGGCGCCGGAGCACCTCTCCTGCTACGGATTGAAGGTGGAGGAAGGGACTCCCCTTTACGCCCGCCGGGACAGCGCTGATCTGCCCGGGGACGAGGAGCAGGCCGACATGTACCTCTGGACGGTGGAGTACCTTGCCCGCCACGGCTATCAGCAGTACGAAATTTCCAACTTCGCCCGGACGGGCCGGGAGTCCCGCCACAACCTGAAATACTGGACCCTGGGCGAGTACGCCGGGTTCGGCCCCGGCGCCCACTCCGACTTCGGCGGCGTGCGGTACGCCTACGAAAAGGACCTGGCGGGTTACATCCGGGGTATCCGGGAGGGCGCTCCCATGCTGTCCGAGAACGACCGCATCCCGGACATGGACCGGGATGTGGAATGGGTCATGCTGGGACTGCGGACGGTCTACGGCCTGGACCCCGCAGACTTCGAGCGCCGCTTCCGCCGCCGCTTCACCTGCTTTCTCCCCTTCCTGGAGCAGTGTGAAAAGGCGGGCTACGCCGTTTTGGAAGAGGGCCGCTGGCATCTGACGCCCAGGGGCTTCCTGGTGTCCAATCAAATCATCGGCGGGATGCTGGACGCTCTGGCCGCCGAAAAACAGCGCCGGGCCGACGCCGCCGCCCGGGGCGATTTCCGCATCAACCTGGATTAAGAAAGGAATCATTTATGCACGTCTATTCCGCGGGCCAATGGGTCCTGCTGTTTTTCTTCTATTGCTTCTGCGGCTGGGTCTGGGAGAGCTGCTACGTCTCCCTCTGCCAGCGGCATTGGGTGAACCGGGGCTTCCTCCGGGGGCCGCTGCTGCCCATCTACGGCTCCGGGGCCATCATCATCCTGTTCGTTACCCTGCCGGTGGCGGGGAATCTGTGGCTGGTGTGGCTGTTCGGTATGCTGGCCGCCACGGCGCTGGAATACGTCACCGGCGCCGCCATGGAAGCATTGTTCAAGGTCCGCTACTGGGACTACTCCAAGCAGAAATTCAACCTGAACGGTCACATCTGCTTGTCCAGCTCCATCGCCTGGGGCTTTTTTTCCATCCTGCTGGTGCGGTTCATCCATCCCCCCATTGGCCGCCTGCTGGCGGATGTGCCCGCCTGGCTGGTGGACCCCCTGGCTCTGGTGCTGACCGCCGTGTTCACGGTGGATGTGGTCCAGTCCGTCCAGGCCGCCCTGGACCTCAAGGAGGTGCTGTCCAAGCTGACGGAGGAGAACGAGGAGCTGCGCCGCCTGGCCAAGCGGGCCGAGGTGGCCGCCGCCTTTGCCGAGGATGACCTGCGCCGCTTCCGGGAGAAAACGGAGCTGGAGAAGCGGCTGCTGCAAAGCCGGGTAGAGACAGGACTGGAAGAACAGCGTCAGGCCCGGGAGGAGCGCCGGGAGCAGCGCCAGGAGCGGCTGGAGGACTCCCTCCGCCGCCGCGCCGAGGTCAAGCTGGACATCCTGGGCACCATCTCCGACGCCCTGTTGACCTGCCGGGACCACCTGGCGGACATCCCCGACCTCACCGAAGCCGCTCTGGAGGAGCGCCGGGCCGACCTGGACGAGGCCATCGAAAAGGTCCGGGAGCGGGAGGCCGCCATCCGGGTCCGCACCGCCCGCACATACCAGCGCTCCCTGCGTATCCTGCGTGCCAACCCCTCCGCCAAGGCCCGCAAGGAGCTGAGCGAAGCCCTGGAGGCCCTGCGGAAGCTGGGAGAGCGGAAGTAAGCAAAAAAATGAGACGCTTTCGCGTCTCATTTTTTATACGTTCTCCGGTTTCGCCGGAAAATTCAGCAGTTTTTTGATGCTCAGGCAGTACACGACGGCGCTGACCAGCGGACCCAGCACATCGGAGATGGGCTCCGCGTAGAATACCGCCCGGACGCCGAAAGCCCCCGGTAGAGAGAACAGAGCCAGGAAGTACACCACCTTGCGGAAGGCCGACAGCGGCAGGGACAGCCGCACCTGACCCATACCGGTGAAGCCGTCCACCAGCTCGTACTGCGCCCCCAGGGGGATGATGGCCAGGGTGCAGACCTTGATGGCGGAGTACGCCTCCGCCGCCAGGTCCGGTGACCGGGTGAACAGGCCCACAAACAGCGGCCCCGCAAGGCGGGCCAGCACGAACAGCACCGCCGTGTAGCCCACGCACATCAGCAGAATGTATTTCTGAGCCTGCAAAATCCGTTCCCGCCGGTGAGCGCCGAAGTTGAAGGCCAGAATCGTCTGCGTTCCGCCGGAGATGCCGCCCAGGGGCATGGTCACCACCAGCATAAAGCTCTGGGCGATGGTGGCGCAGGTGACCATCCGGTCTCCCAGCTCCGCGCCGCCGTAGCGCTGCAAAACCGCGTTCATGGCGATGATCATGACGCTGTCCACGCTGATGATGAGAAAGGGCGTGATGCCGGTGACCAGGATACGCGCCATGAGGCGGCCGTCATATCCGCCAAACGAAATGGGGATGGGCACCTTCCGGCTGAACAGAAACGCCAGCACATAGGCGCAGCTGGCCAGCTGGGACAGGACGGTCGCCAGCGCCGCGCCCCGGACGCCCATGTCCATCAGGAAGATAAACACCGGGTCCAGCACGATGTTCAGCGCCGCTCCCAGCATCACGGACACCATACCCTTTTTGGCAAAGCCCTGGCAGATGATAAACTGGTTCATGCCCAGAGCCAGCAGATTGAACACCGTGCCCCAGAGGTAGACGGTGAAGTAGCTCTCGGCGTAGGGGTAGGTGACGGCGCTGCCGCCGAAGGCCAGCAGCATGGCCCGCCGCAGGGGGAAGGCCGCCGCCATCAGCGCCACGGCGCAGACACAAAGCAGCAGAAAACTGTTGGCAAGGATGCGCCGGGCCTCCTCCATCTTCCCCGCGCCCATGCGGATGCTCATGAGGGGCGCGCCGCCGATGCCGATGAGGGAGGCGAAGGCGCCGATCATGGTCACGATGGGGCCGCAGACCCCCACACCCGCCAGGGCCAGGTCCCCCACCACCGGGATGTTGCTGATGTAGATGCGGTCCACGATGCTGTACAGCACGCTGACGAACTGGGCCAGCATACTGGGGATGGCGATACGCCAGACCAGGGATTTGATCGGGTCCGTCCCCAGGTTATTTTCCAGTTTCATGTTGAAAAAGCCTCAAATATGTCGAAATAGGGCTGTCCAGAGCGGACAGCCCCCTTATTATAATCTCTTATTCTCGGTTTGCAAGAGGGATTTCAGATTCCCCGCAGATCAAAGTCCGGGGTGTATTCCTCCTTGGCGGAGGTCCGCTCCTGGGTGAAGCCGTCGGTGATGCCGCAGTTTTCCATGTACTGAAGCGCCGCGCGGTACTCCGCCTTCGTCACGTGGCGGGCAAGATTGCCGGCCGCGCCCGGCTGGGGGGTATACTGGCTCATGAGGGAGAACAGCACGTCTCCGGGCTTGAAGGTCTCCGCCACCCAGTCGATCACCCGCCGGGTGTTCTCCAGCTCTCCCGGCAAAAGCAGGTGCCGGATCAGGACGCCTTTCGTCAGCAGACCGTTTTCCATCCGGTACGGTCCCGTCTGGCGGAACATCTCCAAAATCGCTGCGCTGGCCCAGTCAAAATAGTCCTCCGCCGCGGAGTATTTCTTCGCGGGCCCCGGCAGGGCATATTTCAGATCGGGCAGGTACACCTGGACCCTGCCCTCCAGCAGTCGCAGGGTTTCCGGCTTTTCGTACCCGCCGCAGTTCCACACCACCGGAACGGGCCAGGGCTCGTCGCCCAGGGCCTCCAAAATCACAGGTGTAAAGTGGGTGGGGGTGACCAGGTCCAGACAGGCGGCGCCCTGGGCGATCAGCTCCCGGAAGATCTCCCGCAGCCGCTCCGCCGTGACGGGCTTGCCCACCTCCCCCTGGGAGATGGGGCCGTTCTGGCAGAAGCAGCAGCGCAGGTTACAGCCGGAGAAAAACACCGTCCCCGCGCCGTGCTCGCCCACAAGGCACGGCTCCTCCCACTGGTGGAGGCACGCTAAGGCCGCCACCGGGACGCTGGGCTGGCGGCAGACGCCACCCCGTTTTGTCTCCGTCCGTTCTGAAGCGCAGTTCCGGGGACACAGGTTACAAATCATAGCTTCTTGATGTCAAAGTCCGGGCCCAGGTTACCCTCCCGCCAGTGCTTGCGGCACAGGCCGATGTACTGGTCGTTGGCGCCCAGCACCACCTGCTCGCCCTCCTTGAGGACCTTGCCTGTGGAATCGAACCGGGCGTTGAACATGGCCTTTTTGCCGCACCAGCAGATGGTCTTGACTTCCTCGATCTTGTCCGCCATCACCAGCAGCGCCTCGCTGCCGGGGAACAGGTCGCCCTTGAAGTCCGCCCGCAGGCCATAGCAGATGACCGGGATGCCCAGGTCGTCCACGATGTACACCAGGTACATGACCTCCTCCTTTGTCAGGAACTGGGCCTCGTCCACAATGATGCAGGCGTTTTGCTGCAGCTCCATGATGGTGAGCTCACGCATCTCGTCAAAGTAGATGCAGGGGTATTTCAGCCCGATGCGGGAGACCACCATGTGGTCGCCGTCCCGGGTGTCCAGCCGGGGCTTCACCAGCAGCGTCTGCTGGCCCCGCTCCTCGTAGTTGAACCGGGCCATCAGGGCGTTGGCGGTTTTGCTGGAGCCCATGGCTCCGTATTTGAAATAAAGCTGTGCCATTGGTCAGTCTTCTCCCTCACTTGAATTTCGTATCGCACTTCTCCCGGGCCTGTTGGACATGGCCCTCAAAGGTCCCCCCGGTCCGCTTTGGGAAAAAGGAAATGGGCGCCGGGGTCTTTTTGCCGTGGTGGTAGCGCCACAGCCATTTCAGGCACCAGGCCAGCTTCCGCAACAGCAGGAGCAGCAGGGCCGTCAGCAGGATATTGAGCAGTTCTCTCACGCTTCATCCCCGCTTTTCAACAGTTTTTCCGCCTCGGCGTAGTACCGGGCAAAGGCCGAGGGAACGGCGTGGGTCTCCAGCCCGGACCCGTCCACCCATTCCCATTCTGCCGGGCCGTCCCCGGCCACGGCCAGGGTATAGCCCGTCATGTGCCACTCCACATGGGTGAAGATGTGCTTCGCCGTCAGCTTGCTTTTCCACTCCACGGCTGTCAGGCCCATGGCCTTGACCGCTTCCGCCGCGCCGCTCTCGTCCAAAGCCCCCTCCACGTTGGGGAACTCCCACAGCCCCGCCAGCAAACCGCTGTCCGGCCGGCGGCACAGGGCCACCTTGTCCTCCCGCAGCAGGAGGAACACCGTCTTTTCCCCGATTTTCCGGGCCTTTTTCGCCCTTTTCACCGGAAGGCTCTCCGCCGTGCCCCGGATGCGGCTCAGGCAGAAGTCCCGGGCGGGACACTCGCCACACTTGGGCGGGCCGTTGGGCACGCAGACCGTGGCCCCCAACTCCATGGTGGCCTGGTTGAAGATGCGGATGTCCGCCGCCTCCTCCGGCATGACGGTCTGCACCCGTTCCCGGATAGATTTCTTGGTTTTCGGGTCCAGGATGTCGTCGTGGCAGTCGGTGAGCCTTGTCACCACCCGCAGCACGTTGCCGTCCACCGCCGCCTCCCGCCGGGCGAAGGCCGCCGAGGCGATGGCGCTGGCGGTGTAGTCCCCGACGCCCGGCAATTTCAGCAGGCCCTCGTAGGTATCCGGAAAGCCGCCCATCTCCGCCACGGCTTTTGCCGCCTTTTGCAGGTTCCGGGCCCGGCTGTAATAGCCCAGGCCCTCCCACAGCTTCATCAGCCGGTCCTCCGGGGCGTTTGCCAAAGCCTCCACCGAGGGGAAGGCTGTGAGAAACCGGGCATAATAGCCCAGCACCGCCGCCACACGGGTCTGCTGGAGCATGATCTCCGACACCCAGATGGGGTACGGGTCCTCCGTCCGCCGCCAGGGCAGGTCCCGGGCATTTCCCCGGAACCACTCCAAAAGCGGCCCCGGCAGTCGGGAGAGCACGTTTTCAGTTGTCAGTTCTTGTTGTTTCATGGTATGATTGTACCACACCCGGCGGGGGATTTGCACCCCTCCCCAGGTTTTTTTGAAAAAGCACTTGACCTTCCCCTTTCTGGAAGGTATACGATAACCACAGAGATGAGGTGAACGGCTTGAAGATCAACGAAGTAGAGGCCCTGGTGGGCATCACGAAGAAGAACATCCGCTTTTACGAGGCCGAGGGTCTCCTGACCCCCCGGCGGAACAGTGAGAACGGCTACCGGGACTACGGGGATGAAGATGTAGCGGTCCTGCGGCGCATCAAGCTGATGCGGAAGTTGGGCCTGCCCCTGGAGGACATCCGGCAGATGCTCTCCGGCGCCCACACGGTAGGCGACGGGATGCGCCGCCATCTGGTGACGCTGGAGCGGGAGCGGCAGAATCTGGACGCCGCCGCCAAGCTCTGCGGCGAGCTGGCGGACTGTCAGGAGCGGCTGGACGCTCTGGACGCCGACGCCCTGCTGGAGGAAATGGCGGAGATGGAGCAGTCCGGCACCACCTTCCAGAACAAGCAGTCCCAGGACATCCGGACCCGGTATGTAGCCCCGGTGGTGGTGACGGTGCTGATGGTGCTGCTGATGCTGGGGCTGATCTGGCTGTTCCTCTGGGCCTTTGAGACAGACCCGGCAGGCGCGCCGCCCCTGCCGCTGCTGGCGCTGTTCGTCGCCGTCCCGGCGTTGGTGGCCCTGGGAGTCATCGTATCCCTGGTGCAGCGCATCCGGGAGATCGGAAGGAGGGAGATCGACGATGCCAAACAGTTCTGACCGGCGCAAAAAGCGCATCGGCTCCATCGCGGCGGCCCTGTTCGTCCTGTTCTACATCCTGCCTCTGGTAGTCGGCTCCGTTTTCGCCGCCGTGGAATTCCTCCGGGACGGCGAGGCCTTTGCCGTCGTGCTGTTCCTGCTGATCTATGGCGTGATGGGCGGCGCCGTGCTGATCGGCGTGGTGCTGGCCCTGCGCCAGCGGTTGCAGGAGATTGAAGGAGGCGAGGAAGATGACGCGGCCCAATACTGACCGGCAGGCCAGCCGCCGGAAAAGCGCCTTTTGGAGCGCCGTATCCAACACGGTGCTGCAGCTGGCCGCGGCGGCGGTGCTGCTGTGGTGCCGCCGGGTGGTGGGCAGCGCCGCGTTGTCCGTCGTACTGCTGGTGATCGCTCTGATCGATCTGGGGACCATCGTCCCCATTTGGATAAGTTTCCGTATGCGGCTCAAAGAAATTGAAGGAGGAGAAGAAGATGCTGCTGCTGAATATTGACTATGTACCCGGGAAAGAGGTGGAGCCTCTGGGCCTGGTGAAGGGCACCGTGGTCCAGTCCAAGAACGTGGGCAAGGACTTCATGGCCGGGATGAAGACCCTGGTGGGCGGTGAGATCACCGGCTACACCGAGATGCTGGTGGAGGCCCGCCAGATCGCCACCAAGCGGATGGTGGACGAGGCCGCCGCCATGGGCGCGGACGCCGTCATCAACGTCCGGTTCGGCTCCTCTGCCGTCATGCAGGGCGCGGCGGAAGTCATCGCCTACGGCACCGCCGTGAAGCTGAAGTAATGCGGGCCGTATTTCTGGACCACAGCGGCTTCCTGGTGGAGCTGCCGGCCGTTACTTTGTTATTCGACTGGTGGAAAGGGGAACTCCCGGCTTTGCGGCCGGGGATCCCCCTTCTGGTCTTTTCCAGCCACCGCCACGAGGACCACTTCAAGCCGGAGATTTTCACGCTGTCCGCCCACAAGTTCCTGCTGGGCAGCGACATCCGGCTGACGCCCCGGAACCTGGAAAAATGGGGGCTGTCCGAGGAAACCGCCGCCCGCTGCCTCCGCCTGGGGAAGTACGACGCCGTCTCTCCCCTGCCGGGGGTGACGGTGGAGACGTTTCCCTCCACCGACGAGGGCGTGGCCTTTCTGGTGACGGCGGACGGACAGGCCGTTTTCCACGCCGGGGATTTGAACTGGTGGCACTGGGAGGGCGAGACGGAAGGCTGGAACCGGAATATGGAGGTCAATTTCAAGCGGTACACCGAGCCCCTCCGGGGGCGGCGCATCGACCTTGCCATGCTGCCTCTGGACCCCCGGCTGGGGGAGGACGGCTTCCGGGGCCCGGCGTATTTCCTGGAACTGGCGGACGTTCGCCGCTTCCTGCCCATGCACCAGTGGGGGGATTTCGGCTTTACACAGCAGTTTTTAAGTAAGTTTCCCCAGTTTTCCCTCCAGACGGTGCCTGTCACCGCAGCGGGGCAGAACTTTGAATTTGAGGAGGAGCACCTATGAAAATCGACGGCAACGAGCTGGCCATCCGGCAGAACGACCTGGACCGGGCGGGCCATCACGAGGAGGCCATGGCCATCAAGAAGGAGTTTTTAAAGCAGGTCCGGGAGAGCGGAGACCACTGCCCCTGCCAGGAGGCCTGCCCACACCATGGCAACTGCTTTGAGTGCGTGACGCTCCACCGGGGCCACCGGGACCATTTGCCCATGTGCATGTGGGACATGGTAAATGAGCGGCTGCACAAGCTGTCCCTCATGACCGAGGGGACGCTTCATGCCTATGAGGAGGAGCACAAGTAAAGCCTGTCAGCACAGCACGGTGCTGCGGGGGTGGGCGGCCTTTGGCTGCCCGGGGAGAAAGGGGAGATGTCTTTGGCGCAAAGGCACCTCCCCCTTATACTAATTTTCAATAAAACGATTGAATCGTTTTATTGTGCCGCATTTTGCGGCACAAGCGACAAAGCCGCTGAAAATGTTGTTCATACTATTCTTTAATAAAAACATTTTTAGATATTTTTAT
>CAMAZB010000031.1 GCA_945862785.1 uncultured Clostridia bacterium
ACGAGATCTGTGCGGCAGCCGAACTGCTTCATGAGTTCTGTGGTTAGACTGCCACCCTCCATACACAGCAATGTGACAATCATCTTTTCAAAGGGCAGTTTCCTCTTCCTCTTAAAATTTCGTGATGGCTCTTTAGAAAACAGCCATGGAACCTCACTGATTTGACGAATCAGATCTACCAACGTTCTCTTTACATCGCATGATTTACTTGACATGAGTCAACCTCCTCGTAACCAGATGTGGGGTACACTTCTGATTACAAGGGCCGCTTTCACTGATAAAAGTCAGCGAAAGCGGCCGCATAATTTTGCTCTTATGTCAAGCTATTTCTCATATTTTTAGCAAAAAAAATCAAGGCCTCTTTCGAGAAGCCTCGATTCTCTTATCTTAATGACATTGGACAGCTGTCCGGCCATTTTTTTGCACAGGGGACTGGCATTTTGTACAGGCTTATGCTATCATCACTATATCTGCGCAAAAAATAAGCCGCCGCGGCGGCCATCACATACTGGCCTCCGGCCAAAAGGAGTTTCTATGATCAAAATCACTGCTGACAGCACCTGCGATCTGCCGCAGGCCCTGCTGGATGCCCACAATATCACCGTTGCCCGGCTGGGCATCGTCAAAGGGGATAAGCTGTACCAGGACGGCGTCAACATCCGTACCGCCGACATTGCGGCTCATGTGGCCGCCGGCGGCGACATCACCACCACCAACGCCGTGAACATGGCGGACTACGAGGAGTTGTTCCGCCGGGAGGCGGAGAAATACGATGCCGTCATCCACATCGATATCGGCCCCGGCTTCTCCTGCTGCTATCAGAATGCCCGGCTGGCGGCGGACGAAGTGCCGGAAGTCTATGTGGTGGACTCCGGGAACCTGTCCGTGGGGCATGGCGCCATGGTGCTGGCCGCTGCCGAGGCGGCGGAGGCGGGGAAAACCGTGGGGGAGATCCTGTCCATGCTGGACGATCTGGCGGGCCGCCTGGAAATGAGCTTTGTCCTGGACCGCCTGGACTATATGAAAAAGGGCGGCCGCTGCTCCGCCGTCACCGCCCTGGGCGCCAATCTGCTGAAGCTCCACCCCTGCATCGAGGTCATCGACGGCAAGATGTCCGTCACCAAGAAGTACCGCGGCTCCATTGAAAAGGTGGTGGCCGACTATGTGCGGGAGCGGCTGGAGGGCCGGGATGATATTGATACCAGCCGTATCATCATCGTGGACACTTGCGAGGATGACCACCTGGCCTCCATTGCCCGGAAGTATGTGGAGGAGGACGGCCGCTTCGCGGAGGTCCTGGAAGCCAAGGCGGGCTGCACCATTTTTTCCCACTGCGGTCCCAATACCCTGGGCCTGCTGTTTGCCCGGAAATAACGAAACGCCCGGCTGAGACAGCCGGAGCGGATATCAGGATTCACCAGGCCGCCAGTTCGAAGTGAACTGGCGGCTTTACGTTTGGATTGTAGGCAGAGGCAAATTGTGGTATACTGCATAGAAAAGGAAAAAGGAGCATCATCCATGGAGGACTTCAAGCAAAGTTTGACAGAGAACAGCTATACCCGGCAGGAGGAACTGGTGTTCTGGGACTGTGACCGGGAGAAGCGGATGCGGATGGCGGCCATTCTGAGCAAGGCTGCGGCCTTCGCGGGTTATGACTACGATGCCCGCGGCCTGACCCATGAGAAGCTGTACGCCATGCGGGAGGTGTTTCTGCTGTCCCGGGTGGCGGTCCGCGTTCACGCCTGCCCCCATGCCCGGGATGTGCTGACCATCACCACCTGGGAAAACGGCGCCAAGGCGGCCCATATGCAGCGGGTGTTCGAGATGGCGGACCAGACCGGGCGGCTGTGTATCTCCGTCAAAAGCGACTGGATCCTGGTGGACCCCATCACCCGGAAAATTCTGCGCCCCAGCTCCTTTACCGCCAAGCCCCTGGGCGTGTGTCCCAAGGAGATCGACTGCCCGGACACCCGGAAGATCGTCCTGCCCCACGAAGGGCTGGAGGAACTGGGTACCCGCCGGGTACGCTGGTCGGACCTGGACGGCAACGGCCACCTGTTCAGCGGAAACTACGGCGACATCGTCTGGGACGCGCTGCCCGCCGACCTGCAAACGCAGGTTCCCAAGGAGTTTTATATCAATTACAGCAAGGAGGCCACCCTGGGCGAGGAACTGCGGCTGGAAGGCTTCCGGGAGGCGGACACCTACCGGATGGAAGGCCTGGGCCCGGAGGGGACCTGTTTCACCGCCATGTGCGTGTTTTAAGGCAACACTGCACAAAGCGGGCGGCGCTTTGCGGAAATTTTGCGCCATCCATGCGCTGCGGTTTTTTAAAATACGCCCAGTATTCCTGCAAAATTGCGCCTTTGGCTGACACAAAATCTACTCGCAAATCGCTCTTGCCGCATTATGCGGTATTACCTTAAGACAAAAAAGGACTGCTTTCCCACGAAAGCAGCCCTTTTTTCATACCTTAGTATCCGTAGATCATGGAGCGCTTGATGTCGCTGAGGCTGTGAGCACCGCACATGGCCATGGTGTCGGCCAGCTCGGCTTTCAGCTTGTCCACATACACCTGCACGCCCTCGGCGCCGCCGCCGTAGACCATGTTCACGAAGGGGCGGCCAATGAGCACCGCGTCGGCGCCCAGAGCCAGGGCCTTGAACACATCCATGCCGGTGCGGATGCCGCCGTCCACCAGGACGGTCATCTTGCCGCCCACGGCATCCACGATGGCGGGCAGCACCTCGGCGGTAGCAGGGCACTGGTCCAGCACCCGGCCGCCGTGGTTGGAGACCACGATGCCGCTGGCGCCGGCCTCCAGGGCCTTCAACGCGCCGTTGACGGTCATGATACCCTTGAGGATGAAGGGCTTACCGGCCATAGCGGCGATCTCCTTCAACTCCTCCACCGTCTTGCTGCCGGCGGGCGGGGTCAGGTTTTTCAGGAAGGGCAGACCGGCGGCGTCAATGTCCATGGCGATGGCGAAGGGATCGGCAGCCTTCACCAGTTCCATCTTCTGCCGGATGGTGTCCATGTTCCAGGGCTTCACGGTGGGCACGCCGCAGCCGCCGTTCTTTTTCAGGGCCTCGGCAGCGGCCTCCATGACGGCGGGGTTGGTGCCGTCGCCGGTGAAGGCGGCGATACCGGCCTGGGCGCAGGCGGTCACCAGGATGTCGTTGTAGGCCAGGTCGTCGTACTTGTCGCCGTAGTGGAGCTGCATGGCGCCCACGGGAGCGGCGAACACGGGCAGGGCCACCTTGTGGCCGAACAGCTCAAAGGAGGTATCCACGGGCTTGTTCTCGCAGATGGTGTCCATGTTTACGCACAGCTCCTGCCACTTCTGGTAGTTGCGGATGAAGCCGGTGCCGATGCCCTTGGCGCCGGGGCCGGGGACGGTGTTCTTGCAGGCCAGGCCGTTGCAGGTGGGGCAGGACTTGCAGTAGGGGCCCATGCAGGTCCGGGCGTTTGCCAGGATCTCCTGATATGTCATATGTCATTCCTCCGATGCAAAAGTTTCTCCTTTTTCAAGTAATTTTCATTGTACCCCACCGGGCAAAAAAAGGCAAGCCGGACGAAAAAAACATGGAACTTTTTATGAAATTTTCCGTCTAATCCAGTAAATGGCTCCCATTTTGGAAGAGCGGGGGCGAACATAAAGGAGGATGGACCATGAAAAGAAGACTGCTTGCACTGATGTTGACCCTTTTGGTGGCACTGTCCCTGGCGGCCTGCGGCAGCAAATCGGAAGCGCCCGCCGCCTCTGCGGATATGGCGTATCCCATGGAGACGGAAATGGCGACGAATGAGGAATATCTGGGCTTTGATTCCGGCAGTACCGCCGACCGTGGCGCGGCCTACCCCACCGGGCAGAAGCTGATCCGCACCGCCCAGATGAATCTGGAGACCACCTCCTTTGAGGAGGCTGTCCAGGGCCTGACGGACCTGACGGAGCAGATGGGCGGCTACTTCGAGTCCAGCAGCGTGGGCAAGCGGAACAGTGGGCGCTGGGCGGAGTACACCGTCCGTATCCCGGCGGAGAAATACCAGTCTTTCCTGGACCAGGCGGGAGCGCTGTGCCACGAGACCTGGCGAGACACCCGGCAGGAGGATATCAGCGAGCGCTACTATGACACCCAGGGCCGCCTGAAAACCCAGCAGATCAAGCTGGAGCGGCTCCAGACTCTGCTGGCCAAGGCCGAGGCCATGGAGGACATCATCACCATCGAGTCTGCCATCTCCGAGACGGAGCAGATGATCGACGACCTCTCCGGCACTCTGCGGCACTACGATGGGCAGGTGGATTACGCCTCCGTCTGCATTACCCTGAACGAGGTTTATAAGCTCTCCAGCGTGGAGGAGGTCCCCGACAGCTTTATGAGCCGCCTGGGCAAGGCGTTCAGCGGCGGCTGGGCGAACTTTACCGATGGTCTGGAGAACCTTGCCGTGGCCCTGGCCTACGGCTGGATGTGGGTACTCGTTCTGGCGGCCGTGGCCGTGGTAGTGGTCCGTGTCCTGCGGAAGCGCCGATGCAAGGTGCAAAAGGCGGATGACAAGCCGGAAAAACCCTGCTAAAATATAGGGAACCTCTGAATAAATCCCCACGCGCATCTTCACACCGGGATTTTCCGCTGAACTTTGTCAGAAAAGTTTGAAATACACAAAGTATTTCCGCACGTTTCTTCCTCGTCAGCGAAAATTTCCGACGCAAATCTGCACATGTTGATTTCATCAGAGCTTCCCAGAGAGAAAGACTTTTGATAAACTCGTAAGACTTGTGAGACGGGAAGGAAGATCGTTACGAAAGACTGCGCCCGCAGGACGTTTCGGAGCGCAATCGGGCGTAGCCCGGCTCTTAGCGCGGAGATGAACCCAGGGAGGGTGCCCTGCGCCATTCAAATCAATAGATTTCAGAACTTTTTGAAAGTTCTGAAATCTTAAGCAGCTTGTCGAAAAGACCTTTTCGACAAGCTGACCATCTACATCAAAGGAGGCCATCCCTATGAAACTCACCTGGCTGGGCCACTCCTGCTTCCTGATGGAGCAGGACAGCTACCGCATCGTCACCGACCCCTACACCGGCGTGGAGGGCTATCCGCCCCTGTCTGTCTCCGCCCACGCCGTCTATTGCAGCCACCACCACTTCGACCACGACGCCGTGGGCTGCGTGACGATCCTGTCCCCGGTTCCCAGCCCCTTCGCGGTCCGGGAGGTGGCGACCTGCCACGATGAGCAGGGAGGTGCCCTCCGTGGTCCCAATACCGTCCGGGTGTTCACTGCGGGCGGCGTGTCCGTGGCCCACCTGGGAGATTTGGGCCACCAGCTGACGGCGGAGCAGCTCTCTGCCATCGGTTCCGTGGACGCGGTGCTGGTGCCGGTGGGCGGTGTCTATACCGTGGACGCCGCAGGCGCGAAAGCGGTCTGCGACGCCATCGGCGCCCGGTGTGTCATCCCCATGCACTACCACCATGCCCCCTATGGCCTGCCCAACGTGGCGGGGGTAGAGGATTTCCTGGCCCTGTGGCCCGCGGATGCGGTCTGCCGCCTGTCCGGCCCGTCCTTCGAGGTGACGGCGGAGACAACGGGCGTTCTGGTGCCCGCGTTCCTCGCTTAAACGACACAAAAATGGCTGTCCGTATCTCGGACAGCCATTTTTCATACCTGCTTACCACCAGTCCGTCCAGCCGGTGCCTTCTTCAAAGGGCTCTGGGACGGCTCTGCTTTCCAGCATCTCCGCCCGGATGGCGGCGGACAGGTCCGCCACGGTCTCCGGGCCGTAATCCATAAAAGCGGCGCTGTCCATCAGAATGGCTCCCACCCGCTCCATATCTTCCAGGTTCACCCGCTGGATCTCCTCCGTCTGGGAGGAGCAGCAGTCCGTCAGCACCACGGTGTTGTACTCCAGGGCGATGGCGTCGTAGCAGGTGGTGCGGACGCAGTTGGGCGTGGTGGTGCCCGCCAGGAGGACGGTCCGCACATCCAGCCGCCGCAGGATCAGGTCCAGCTCCGTTTGGAAGAAAGCACTCCACCGGGGTTTGATGATGGTGTAATCCCCGGGCCGGGGCCGCAGGCCCTCCGGTGCCTGGGCGCTGTTTGGGCCGACAGAGGCGGGCATACAGGCCCGGCCGCCGGCCTTCCAGACAGCGTATCGGGTCAGCTCCACGTCGCTGCCGTCTGCGCGGTAAATGCGCTTGACGAAAAAGACCGGGATACCCTTGCTCCGGGCCGTTTCCACCGCCCGGACGCAGGCGGGGACGGTGGACCGGGCATAGCGGATGCAGTGGCCCCCCTGAGGGTCCACGAAGCCGCTTTCCATATCGATCATAATGAGTGCGGAGCGGGTGGGATTCGGTCTCATACAGATTCCTCCATTACAGCTTGCGGAAGATATGTACCCGGAAGGCGATGCGGCAGTCCAGACGGTCCAGCTCTGCCAGCCGTTCCGCCCCGGCCTTGGGTGTTTTCCAGTAGTAGGGGGTCATCTGGAACAGGGCGTGGATGTCCGACTGGCTTTCCAGGGTGATGCGCTGGTCCACGGGAACGATGGCCTCGTAGGCAAAGCCCTCATAGGGTGTCTCTTTCTCCTCGTTGGGGTAGGGGCGGTCGTACAGGACCTTTTTCAGCTCCCACAGGTGATCCGCCGCCGGAACGACATAGAGGAACGTTCCGCCGGGGCGCAGAACCCGCCGGAACTCCTCCAGGGCCAGGGGGGAAAAGCAGTTCAGCAGAATATCCAGGCTGCCGTCCGCCATCGGCAGGCGGTAGGAGGAAGCCACGGCGAATTCCACGCCTTTCTCCCGTTTGGCGGCGTAGCGCAGAATGAATTTGGAGATGTCGGTGCCCGCCATTCGGGGCGTTTTTCCGGCGGATCGCAGGGCCTGGTATACCCCGGCGGTGTACCAGCCCTCGCCGCAGCCTGCGTCCAGGATGACGGGAGCATCCCCGGAACGGGCAATGATTTCATTACAGAGCGTATTCAGCAGGGGCTTGTAATACCCTTTGGATAGGAAATCCCGCCGCGCCGCGGCCATGCCCTTGTCGTCGCCGGGGGCGGCGGAGTGCTTCTGGTTGGGCGGCAGGAGATAGGTGTAGCCCTCTTTGGCGATATCGTAGCTGTGGCCCGCCGGGCAGCGGTAGACATGGGACTCCCGTTCCAGCGGCGCGCCGCAGACGGGACAGCGAAAAAGACTCATAGCTCGTTCCGTCCTCTTGTTACGTCGTGGATCCACTTGCCGCTGTTGATGCGCCAGGCGCACAGCGGCAGCTTCGCCACATTTTCCATCTGGATCGCAATGGCAATGGGCCAGCACCCGGTCTTCAATACCAGGGCGCACAGGGCCGTCAGCGGCAGGCATAGCAGCCATTCCGGCCCGAGGTCCAGGGAGGTGGAGAAAGCCACGTCGCCGCCTGCCCGCAGTACACCCACAACGCAGGCCACGGTGTAGGCGTGGAGGGGGATGGCCGCGAAGCCGGTCACCGCCATGGCTGTGGCGATGTCGGCGGATTCTCCGAACAGCTTGAACAGGGGGAAGACCACCGGCACGAACAGCACCGGCACCAGGATGAGCGCCACGCTTCCCACCAGAATGCCCATGACCACGTCAAACCGCAGCAGGGACTTGCTCAGGTCCATGATCTCCTCCCGACGCTTGCCTTCGCCAATGGCCTTGCCCACGATGACCGCTGTGGCGTCACCCAGGCCGAAGCACACCACCAGGAACAGCCGGCTCAGGTTGCCCATGACGGCGCTGGCCGCCAGCATCTCCACGGAATTGTCGGTATAGCCCAGGATAACGGTCAGCAGGGAGTTGCCCAGGCCCCAGGCAGTCTCGTTCAGCACCACCGGGGAGGCATACTTCAAAAACCGGTATATCATCTCCGATCCCGGCCGCAGGAGGCAGTCCAGGTCCAGGGGGATGTTTTTGCTGCGGAGTGCGCAGAACACGCAGATAATGACCTCGCTGACCCGGGACAGCAGGGTGGCGATAGCCGCGCCCCGGATGCCCAGTGCGGGGAAGCCGCCGTGACCGAAGATCAGCAGATAGTTCAGCCCGATGTTCAAAACGCAGGAGAAGGCAAAGACCTTCATGCCGAAGCTGGGATTCTCCACATTGCGCTGGGCGCTGGCGTAGATGGAGGAGAGCATGTTGAACACATAGGAAAAGCCGATGATCTGCAGATACGGCGCGCCCAGCAGACTGAGGTCGTGGCGGTTGGACAGCAGATCCATCACCGGCACGGGGAACAGGGCGAAGATCGCCGCCAGTGTCAGAGTGATGCCGCTTCCGATCAGGCATGCCACGCCCAGGGCACGGTTGATGCTTTTCAGATCACCCTTGCCCCAGTATTGGCTCACCAGGACTCCCAGGCCGCTCTGAACACCGAATACGATGCTGGTGAGCAGAAACACCGGCACGTTGGCCGCCGTGACGGCGGCCATTTCCTCGTTGCCGAGCTGACTGACCATAAAGGTGTCGATGAGCCCCAAGGAAAAGGTAATGAGATTTTGCAGGATCATGGGCAGGGACAGTTTCCACAGCCATTTGTAAAAGCCGGGTTCCCGGCGGAGAAGGTTGAACATGGTAAGATCCTTTTATAGAAAGATTTTTTGTTTTGCCGCACCCAGGCTTCTTTTGCGGCCTTAAAAGCCGCGGCAGCTTGCCTTCCGAACCCCGACGAAAACACCCAAACCGCCTTTCTCCGCAGGAAGGGGATACAGTCTCCTCTCCCGGTCACTTACAGCATGGGCATTCGCGTGTCGTGGTGCCTTTTCAGCGCTTCCGCGCAGGCGTCGATGTCCGCTTTGGTGGTCTCCGGACCGAAGCTCAGGCGGATCACGCCGCCGGAGACCTTTTTGGGCAGCTTCAGTGCCGCCACCACATGGCTGGGCTTGCCCTGGTGGCAGGCGGAGCCGGCAGAAATGCAGATGCCCTGGCTGCCCAGGTCATTGACGATGTTCTGGCTGGGCCAGCCCACCAGGGATACCGCCAGGATGTGGGGCGCCGTGCCGTTTCCAAGGAAGAGGAGGTCGGGAATTTCCGCCAGCCGTTCCTTGGCGTATTCCTTAATGCTGGCCATGTGGGCCAGTTTGTTGTCCAGCCCTTTCATCCGCAGCTCCGCCGCCTTGGCAAAGCCGGCGATCTGAGCCGTGGCCTCGGTGCCCGCCCGCAGCCCTTTTTCCTGGCCGCCTCCGGCCAGCAGGGGGCGGGGGTTTCGCACCCGGGGACCGATGTACAGTGCGCCCGTGCCCTTTGGTCCGCCGATCTTGTGGGCGGAGACGGTGATGAAGTCCGCTCCCAGAGCCCTGGCGGTGAATGGCACTTCCAAAAAGCCCTGCACCGCGTCGGTGTGCAGCAGGGTTTTGGGATTTCTGGACGCCAGCCCACGGGCGATGTCGGCAATGGGGTAGACATTGCCCAGCTCGTTGTTCACCATCATCACACTGACCAGGGCGGTGTCCGGCCGCACGGCCTCCAGCACCTGCTCCGCCGTGATGTTTCCGTTTCCATCAGGGACGAGGCGGGTCACCTCATAGCCCTGCTGTTCCATCCATTTGCAGCATTCCAGCACGGCGCTGTGCTCCACCGCTGTGGTGACAATGTGGCGTCCCACATGGCGGTTCTGCCAGCAGGCGGCCTGGATGGCCCAGTTGTCGCCCTCGGTGCCGCAGGCGGTGAAATAGAGCCGCTCCGCTTCGCAGCCCAGGGCAGCGGCCACGGTCCTGCGCCAGTTCTCTACCCGCTTTTTCATATCCAGCCCCATCTGATACTGGGAACTGGGATTGCCGAACTGCTCCGTCAGCACCTCATACATGGCGTCCGCAACTTCCCGTGGTACCGGGGTGGTGGCGGCGTGGTCCAGATAGATCATATCGAATACTCCTTTTGTTGGGGCTTGCTCTCCGCAGAAAATCAACGTATAATAAAAGCATATTTTCTTATTATAATGCGTACTGAACAAAGCCGAAAGGCTTGAAAGCCAAGACTTTCAAGGCCATTTGGCTTTGTTCGGGTGCAAGGTTTTTGGACTAAATTGTCTAAAAACCTTGCACCTTCCACTGGTGCGCCGCAGCGCACCAGTGGAAATACGCATTGTAACAATGGCTGAATTCCATAAAAGCGCCTCTTTGAGCCGTTTTTATGGAATTGCGCGGCTACCGCCGTGCGAATAAACCGCAAAGCGGTTTAATCAGTAGACATTATTATATAAAATAAGCGTGAAAAGTGCAAGGAGAAACCATGAAAGTTGCCATTTACACCCTTGGATGTAAGGTGAATCAATATGAGACCCAGGCCATGGAGCAGTCCCTCCGGGCCAGAGGCCATGAGGTGGTGGACTTTTCCGACGCTGCGGACGCCTATGTGGTGAATACCTGCTCCGTCACGGCGGTCAGCGACCAAAAATCCAGGCAGGTCGTCCACCGGGTGAAAAAGCAGCGTCCGGAAGCTGTGGTGGCCGTCTGCGGCTGCTACCCCCAGACCCATGCGGACGATGTGCGGAAGCTGGATGTGGACCTGATCGCCGGTACCGGCGACCGCACCGGCTTCATCGGCCTTTTGGAGCAGGCGGTGGCGGAGAAACGCCATCTGGAGGCCATCGACCAGTCCTTTGAACGCCGGGTGTTCGAGGTGCTGCCTGCCGGCGGCATGAGCGAGCGGACCCGGGCCATGCTGAAGGTGGAGGACGGCTGCGTCAATTTCTGCACCTACTGCATCATCCCCTACGCCCGCGGTCCGGTCCGCTCTCTCCCCCTGGATAAGGCGGCGGAGCAGGCGGCGGGCCTGGCCGCCGACGGCTACCGGGAGATCGTTTTGACAGGTATTGAGATTTCCTCCTGGGGCAAAGACCTGAAAACCGGCCAGACCCTCATCGACCTGGTGGAGGCCATCTGTGCCGCCGCCCCCGGCGTCCGTATCCGGCTGGGCAGCCTGGAGCCCCGGACCATTACGGAGGACTTCTGCCGCCGTGCCGCCGCCCTGCCGGACCTGTGCCCCCAGTTCCATCTGTCCATGCAGAGCGGCTGTGACGCCACGCTGAAGCGCATGAACCGAAAGTATGATTCGGCCCGCTTCGCACAGTCCGTGGCGCTTTTGAATCAGTATTTTGAGCATCCGGCCATCACCACTGATATGATCACCGGCTTTCCGGAGGAGACGGAGGAAGAGTTCGCCCAGACGCTGGCCTTCATCCGCAAGTGCGGATTTGCCCAGATGCACATCTTCCCCTACTCCGTCCGCCCCGGCACCCCGGCGGCGAACATGGCCCAGGTGCCGAAGGCCGTGAAGGAGGAACGGGCCCACCGTGCCGCCGCGGTGGCGGCGGAGATGCGGCGGGACTACCTGACCGCCTGTGTGGGCCGGACGTATCCCGTACTGTTTGAACAGCCCAAAGACGGCAAATTCTTCGGCCACGCCCCCAACTACATGGAGGTGCTGGCAGAGGGCGACGGCCTGCACAACGTCGTGAAAAATGTCCGCGTGACTTCCACCGACGGCGACGTGCTGTTCGGAGAGATCTTGGAGGATTGAAGTACGAAATGAAAAGCCATTTTTTTGCCTATATCTCCCGGATGCGGTTTATCCAGCGCTGGGCCCTGATGCGGAACACCGCCCCGGAAAATGTCCAGGAGCACAGCCACCAGGTGGCGGTCCTGGCCCACGCCCTGGCGGTCATCCGCAACGAAAAGTTCGGCGGCACGATTGACCCCGGCGCGGTGGTGGCCGCGGCGCTGTACCACGACGCCAGCGAGATCCTCACCGGCGACATGCCCACCCCCATCAAGTATGACAACCCGGCCATCCGCAAGGCTTACAAGGATGTGGAAGCGGTGGCGGAGAAGAAGCTTCTCCATATGCTGCCCCAGGAGCTGCAGGCCGTCTATGCCCCCATCCTGACGCCCGCGGACCCCGAGATCGAAAGTCTGGTAAAGGCGGCGGATAAGCTCTCCGCCTATATCAAGTGCGTGGAGGAACTGAAGGCGGGGAACAACGAATTCCGGGAGGCCGCCGCCCAGACCCGCAAGGCCCTGGAGGGCTACGCCCTGCCGGAGGTGGGGTATTTTCTGGATACCTTTATGGACAGCTTTGCCCTGACCCTGGATGAGCTGAAATGAGCACCGTCAAAAAAGTGGCCGCTCTGGCAGCGGGTGCGGCGGCGCTGACAGTTGGCGGCGCCTGGTACGCTTACCGCACCGCGTTTCAGGCGGACCCGAAGCGCATCGCCCCCGTCCGCTCCATCCCGGAGGGAGAGGAATATGCGCCCCACCGGGAGCTGATCCTGCGGAATATCGACGATTTGCTGGCCCGTCCCTTTGAACGGGTATCCGTCACCTCCCACGACGGCCTGCGGCTGGTGGGCAAATACTACGCCGGACGTCCCGGCGCGCCGCTGCTGCTCTTTTTCCACGGTTACCGTTCCACGGCGGAGCGGGACGGCAGCGGCGGCTTCCAATTCTGCCTGGAAAACGGTTTTTCCGTGCTGCTGGCAGACCAGCGGGGCCATGGGGACAGTCAGGGGAAGACCATCACCTTCGGCATCCGGGAGCGGTGGGACTGCCTGGCCTGGGCCCGGTATGCCGCCCGCCGTTTTGACGTACCCATGTTCCTCTGGGGCATCTCCATGGGAGCCGCCACGGTGCTGATGGCCTCAGACCTGCCCCTGCCGTCCCAGGTGAAGGGCATCATCGCCGACTGCGGCTACGACTCCCCGGAGGATATCCTCCGGGACACCATGCGCCGCTGGCATTATCCCCAGTTTCCCACCTGGCAGCTCACGCGGCTGGGCGCCCGGCTGTTCGGCGGCCTGGATGTGAAGGAGTGCTCTGCCCTGGATTCCCTGCGCCGTACCCGTGTTCCCGTCCTGCTGGTCCACGGCGAGGGGGATAACGTGGTACCCTGCGAAATGGCCGACGCCCTGCGGGACGCCTGCGCGTCCAAGGTGGAACTGCTGCGGGTCCCCGGCGCGGGCCACGGCATGAGCTGGTACGCGGCCATGCCGGACTACCAGTCCGCTCTCCTGCGGTTTATGAAGGAGTGCGGGGTTTGAAAAGCCGGCCATGACACATGCTTTTCAGACCAAAACCGGGAATAAAACACAGAAAAGTTATGGAGGATTGCCGGTCACGGCAATCCTCCATGCTTTTTTGTAAACGTTCCGCGGCTTCTGCTGAGCGGCCATGCCGTTCAGGAAGCTGCCTTTTTTCCGGTGAAGTGCACCGCCAGCCCAATGACCAGTCCCAGGCAGGCGGGCAGCACCCAGCCCATGCCGTAGGAGAAGAAGGGCAGATACGCCCGGGCGGGGGCCAGCAGGGTCTCCGCGTGGAGGAACGCCTTGCCGCCCTCCGGCAGGGTGTTCAGAAAGTCCAGGGCGGCGGCCAGGGCGGTGGGTACTGTCACCGCGATAAATACCCGCCGGTCGTAGCCGAACCAGCCTCCTGCCAGGCACAGTAAGATCAGCGTGATGGTCAGGGGATAGAGGAACATCAGCACCGGCAGGGAGAGCTGGATGATGCGGCTCAGGCCGAAATTGGCCACACCGAAGGAGAACAGGCAGAACACGATGGCGTAGGCCCGGTAGCTGAGGGTGCCGGGAAACAGCTCCACGAAGGTGGACGCGCAGGAGGTGATGAGGCCGATGGCGGTCTTGAGGCAGGCGAAGGTCACCGTAATGCCCAGCAGCACGCCGCCGAAGGAGCCGAAATAGTGGGTGCCGATGCGGTACAAGCCCTCGCCGCCGTCGGCGCAGATGCCGTACACTGCCCGGGACTGGGCGCCCACCACCGTCAGCACGCAGTAGATGGAGGCCATCAGCAGGGAACTGAACAATCCCGCCTTGACAGTGCTGGCGGAGATGGCCTTGGGGGACTGAATGCCCAGCTCCCGGATGGCGTTGATGAGGACGATGCCGAAGGCCAGGGCGGCCAGGGCATCCACGGTGTTGTAGCCGTCCAGAAAGCCCTGGAAGAAGCTCATCGTGGCGTAAGTCCCGGTGGGCTCCAGGATGGAGGGGTCTCCCATGGGCTTCAGCAGGGCCGTGACAGTCAGGATGCTCAAAAACAGCAGAAACAGGGGATTCAGAATTTTCCCGACCCAGGTCAAAATGCCGGAGGGCTTTAGTGAAAAATACAGCACCACCAGAAAGAACAGCGCCGAGAACACGCACAGCGCCAGCCCCGCGTGCTCTCCGGGCAGGAGGGGCTGGATGCCCACGCTGAAGGACACGGTGGCGGTACGGGGGATGGCGAACAGGGGCCCGATGGAGAGGTACAACGCGCAGGTGAAGAAATAGCTGTATCCCCGGCCCACCTTGCAGCCCATGTCGAACATCCCCTCACTTCTGGAGATGCCCATGGCGGCGATGCCCAGCAGGGGCAGTCCCACGCCGGTGAGACAGAAGCCCACGATAGCGGGCCAAAGATTGGCGCCTGCCTGCTGGCCCATGTGGACGGGGAAAATGAGGTTGCCCGCTCCGAAGAACAGGCCGAAAAGCATGGAGGAAAGAAAAACGTATTCTTTGGCGCTGAGTTTGCGGTCCATAATAGAATTCCTTTCTTTTATAATTTCTGTCAATTCAGTGTATCTGCCGCCTGGGCAAACAGCTCCGCCAGCCGCTCCGCCGCGGCGGGACAGGTGGCAAGGTCCGGGTCCTGTTCCAGCAGGGCTTCCGCCGCCTGCCGGGCCTCCTGCAAAAGCTGGGTGTCGCAGCCAATGTCCGCGATCTTCAGCCCCGGCAGGCCATGCTGGCGCTGACCGAAGAAGTCGCCGGGGCCCCGGAGCCGTAGGTCCTCCTCCGCGATTTTGAAGCCGTCGGTAGTTTTTGTCATGACCTTCAGTCGGGCTTTCGTCTCCTCGTTCCGATTGTCGGAAATGAGGATGCAGTAGGACTGGTGCCTGCCCCGCCCCACCCGGCCCCGGAGTTGGTGGAGCTGGGAAAGACCGAACCGCTCCGCGTTCTCAATGACCATGACGGCGGCGTTGGGCACGTCCACGCCCACCTCGATGACAGTGGTGGACACCAGAATGTCCGTCTCATGGGCGGCGAAGGCCGTCATTACCGCGTCCTTCTCCTTGGCCTTCATTTTGCCGTGGACAAAGGCTACCTTCAAATCGGGAAATACCTCGTTTTGCAGCTTTTTCGCGTACTCCGTAACGGCTTTCCGCTCGTCGGGCAGCTCGTCGTTTTCTTCTACCATGGGGCAGACGATGTAAGCCTGCCGGCCCTCGTCCACCAGCTTGCGGATGAAGCCGTATACCCGGGGATGGTAGCTGCCGGGGACAGCGTAGGTCTCCACGGGCTGCCGCCCGGGTGGAAGCTGGTCAATGACGGATACATCCAGGTCGCCGTACAGGATAAGGGCCAGGGTCCGGGGAATGGGCGTGGCCGACATGACGAGTATGTGTGGATGGGTCCCCTTGGCGGCCAGGTCCGCCCGTTGGGCCACGCCGAAGCGGTGCTGCTCGTCGGTGACCACCAGCCCCAGATCCCGGTAGGTCACGCCCTCGGAAATGAGCGCGTGGGTGCCGATGGCGAAGTCAATCTCTCCCGCCGCCAACTGGGCGGCAATGCTCTTTTTCGTTTTCACCGGGGTAGACCCGGTCAGCAGGGCGCACCGGATGCCTAAGTCTTCCAGCAGGGGGGCCAGACCGTTGTAGTGCTGCTGGGCCAGAATTTCTGTGGGGGCCATCAGCGCAGCCTGGCGGCCATTTTTCACGCAGAAGTATACGCAGGCGGCAGCCACCATGGTTTTGCCGGAGCCCACATCGCCCTGGCACAGCCGGTTCATAGGCACGCCGCTTCGCATGTCCGCCAGAGCTTCCTCCACGCACCGCCGCTGGGCGTCCGTCAGGGTGAAAGGCAGAGCACCGTAAAAAGCCCCCATGTCCACATCATGGCAGGGCGGTACATGGACGGTCTCCCGGCGGTTCCGCAGCCGCTGGAGACCGATGGTGAACAGAAACAGCTCCTCAAAAGCCAGCCGCCGCCGGGCCAGGTCCAGGGCTTCCGGGCTCTCCGGGAAGTGGATGTTCTCATAGGCGTATTCCGTGCGGCAGAGGTGGTGTTCCTGCCGCACGCTGTCGGGAAGCACATCCGGAAGAATGGCGGCGCAGGCGTCCAGCCCCTGGCGGATGGATCGGGACAAAATGAGCTGGCTCACCCCTGCCGTCAGGGGATAGACGGGCACGATGCGGCCCGTGAATTCCCGCCGCCCCTCTGCTTCCACGATGGGGCTCGCCATGGTCTTGCGGAGGAGATTCCCCTCCGCCTTGCCGTAGAAGATGTACGTTTCTCCCTGGCGCAGGTTGTTTTTCAGCCACGTCTGGTTGAAGAAGGTCACATCCAGCACGCCGGACTCGTCCACGGCCCGGACCTTCACCAGATCCATTCCCTTGCGGATGTGGGACACCGTGGGGGGCGACGCGATCATAGCCGCCACACAGGCGGCCTCGCCGGGGACCAATTCGGAAATCTTCTTTGCCTGGGTGCGGTCGTCATACCGCCGGGGGAACCAGGAGATCAGGTCCCGGAGCGTGCAAATGCCCAGCTTGTTCAGGGCCTTGGCCCGCTGCTCGCCGATGCCCTTGATAAAACGGACGTCAGTATTCAGGTCCGCCAAAGAGGTCTCCCCCTTTCCCGCAAATGATCTTTTTATTATAATGCGTACTGAACAAAGCCGAAAGCCATGAAAAGCAAGGCTTTCAAGGCCATTTGGCTTTGTTCGGGTGCAAGGTTTTTGGACTAAATT
>CAMAZB010000032.1 GCA_945862785.1 uncultured Clostridia bacterium
TCATACGCGCTTACTCCGCAAGGGCACGCCAGATGAAGGTCACGATCTGAGCGCGTGTGCAGTCGTTGCCGGAGCCGAACAGACCGCCGCCGATGCCGCCGGTGATGCCGTTCTTGGCGGCCCATGCCACCGCGTCGGCGTAATAGGCATTGGTCGCCACATCACCGAACTCAGCGCTGCTGCTGACCTTGGGGCTGCCCGCCGCGCGGTACAGGAAGGTCACGCTCTGCGCACGGGTGCAGGTAGCGTCGGGGCTGAACTTGCCGTCGCCGGTGCCGCCGGTGATGCCGTTTTCGACAGCCCAGGCAACCGCCTTGGCATAGAAGGCGTCAGCGGGAACATCCGCGAAGCTGCTCATGTGCTTGGGGGCGGGAGAACCGGCCGCACGCCACAGGAAGGTGACGATCTGAGCGCGGGTGCAGGGCTGGTTGGGAGCGAACAGGCCGTTGCCGACGCCGCCCGTGATGCCCTTCTCTGCCGCCCACTTGACCGCTTCATAGTAGTAAGCGTCCACGGGAACATCCTTGAAAATCTGCTCCGGGGCTTCTTCCACGAAGCTGCCCTTGACCGTGACTTTGCCGCTGGGCATCTTGAAGGTGTACTTGCCGTTCTTCTCGGTGAGCTTCAGGGCATCGCCGTCCTTATCCAGTGCCTTGAGCATTTCGAGCTCGTAGCCCTTGTCAGGCTTCACGGTGATGGTCACGGTGTCGCCCTTGGAGGCGGACTTGGGGGAAACGGTAATGGTGCCGTTCTCGGTCTTATCCACGGAAACGGTGTAGCTGGGGGTGTAGGAACTGCCGCCGCCACCGCCACCGGTATAAGTCCAATGAGCATAGACCGTCGTATCGGCAGAGAACTCATAAGTGGTTGTGATCTTGGTTCCGCCGCTTGTTGCAGTGTACCAGCCATCGAAGCTATAGCTGCCGCTGTGTGTCGCGGTAGGCAGACTGGAGAGCTTCTGTCCGCTTGTGGTCTGCGGGGGGATCGTACCGCTGCCGCCGTTGACATCAAAGGTAATGGTGTACTCTGTAGGCGCGGCGTTGACCGTAATGGTCTGCGTGCAGGTCTTAGTCCCGCTGCCCTCGGTATAGCTGATGTTAACGGAAGTCTTTCCAGCGGTCAGGCTGTTGCCATCGGTCACAGTATAGCCGGTCACAGCAGCGGTGCTGCTGTCGTTGTAGGTAGCTGTCACGACCATGCCAGCCGGATCGAAGTTTTCGCCTGCGGTATAGGTGGTCTTGGTCGGTGCAGTAGTCACAGCGATGCTGTCCAGCGTCTTGGTCGCCGCATTGACCGTGATGGGCTGCGTGCAGGTCTTGGCCACGCCGCCCTCGGTGTAGCTGATGGTGACGGAAGTCTTGCCGGCAGTCAGAGCAGTGCCGTCGGTCACGGTGTAGCCGGTGACAGCAGCCGTGGTGGTGTCGCTGTAGGTAGCCGTCACGACCATGCCGGCAGGATCGAAGTTCTCACCGGCGGTATAGGTGGTCTTGGTGGGAGCCGTAGTCACAGCGATGCTGCTCAGCGTCTTGGAAGCCGAGATCTCAAATTTGGCGTCGGCATTAGCCGTCACGGTCAGATCTTCAGTGTTCACGATAAGCTGATCTGCCGGGATGGTAATCGCGATCTGTTCGGTGCTTGCCGCTGTCGGCGTGCCGCTGATCGTAATAATAGCCATGGTTGTTCCGCCGTAGCTTACGCTCTGGCTGAGACCTGCAGGCAGATTGGTGATCCAGTTGCCTGACAGAGCAGATACAAATGTGTCATTTGTCAAATCGATAACAACCTGGGTTTCGGTAATGGCGGTTCCTATCGTTCCGTTAACGCTTACATTTCTTACTGCGGCAGAGTATATAGGCGTTGCGCCGATAATCTTTGCAGGGCTGTTTCCCTTTGCCAGATAGTTGCCTCTTGCCAGCTTATAAGCACTTACGCTTACATAATAGGTGCCGTCGCCGCCGCTTGCAATGTCGCTTGTCAGGTCAAAGCTTGCAGTAGAAATATTTCTTACAGAGCCATACTGCGTGCCATAATCTATCCAGTTAAATTATACCGTATGTCCTTCAAAAACTCAACGAAAAGTTCCGTTCCAACGCAACGCTGCCCTTTTTTCACTTCTCGCCGGAAAAGAAAGAGGGGCTGTGAAAGCACAGCCCCTCTCTATATTACTCGTTCTCGTCTTTTATCGGCTTACGCTGCCTTTTGAAATCGAATGCTCCGGGATCGCATCTGAAGTTCCTGGGAGAGGAATTTCAGCGTGGAGAATTCATCGTCCAATCCATCCAGTTCCCGGCGGAGCACCTGCTCATAGTGGCGCTTCTTTTCCTCCAGGCCCTGGATCTTCAGTACCCACCGGTCCATGACCGCGGGACTCTGACTGCCGGACTTAATGAGATAGTCCGCCCGCTCCTGATAGGTGGCGATCTCCTTTTTCACCGCCGCGTAGAACTCCTCCGTCATCTTGGCGCGCTGCTTTTCATCGTCAATGATGTAAAAGCTATTGACCATCAGCGGCGTGTCGTTCCTGTTCAGGCCACCCAACAAATTGATAAAGTCCTCGAAAATATCGATCTTATCCATGTAGGTACGGGGAACAAAATACATATGGCCGGTGATGCTCAGCTTGGTGGCCTCGATGCTGCGCAGGTAGTTGGTGCAGATGGTCTCGATCTGCTTGCGGTTGGCACACCGCTGGTAGAGCTCGAACAGCTCCTCCGCCCGGCGGCAGCACCCAGGCACATCTACCGCGTCATCCATCACCAGGTTGTCGCAGCGGAAGATCCCATCCTCCTTGTCGTAGCTGATGTTGGCCAGCTTCTCATACCGGTTGGTCTGCTGATTCAGCGTTTCCTTCACCAGTTCTCGGGAGAGGACCCCGGACATGCGCTTATTGTCCCGGCAGTAAGCAAGGTAGATATGGCTCTCGCCCATGGAAGTGACCGGGATTCGCTCCCGGATATCCCCCGTTGCGGAGCGGAAAGCATCCGACACCGACAGGCGGTTGCCGCCGGCATAGGGAATGCCCATACTCTCGCAGAGATCGGACAGAGCCTCTTTCTCCACCAGGAGATTCGCCAGAGTAAAGTACAGGAACTTTCCCAGCATATTTTTCTTGTCACCGGAAGTCGCGCCGATCATGTTGTGAAAAGAGATGGTTTCCATCGTTCAAATTCCTCCTACCAGTTTCTCATGATTTCGTCGATTTTGTCATACTGTCCTGCGATCAGATACCCGCACTCCTGATGGAAATTGACATCCGACAGCCTGTATTCGATCAGCTCCATCATGTGTGCGTCCCCTGATTTTCTTGCCCGCTCATGCCTTTTGAAAAGTGTGTCCAGCATATCGGGCGTGAGGCAATATTGGTTTCTGCGATTGACCCGTTTGATGCGGTCTATTTCTCTGTCTGTCAGCATCTCAGGCTCCCTTTCATGTGTGGAGCGCATATTGCGCTTTCTCCATGTGATCCTGCCCGTGAAGGATCACGCCGCCGCAAATGCCCGGGCGTCCCAGGCGGAACTCCCGGAAAAAGAAGCTGTACGGCAGGGGATCGTCGTAAAAGCAGATCCGGTCCGTCTGCTTCCAGCGGAAGTTATCCCGCAGGAACCGGATCAGCTTGCGCCGGACCGTCTTTTGGGCAAGCGCCGCCCGGAGGTTCCTCTGCTCGCAGAAAACAAGCCGCGGCCTCTCCGCGTCCTCCATGGACAGCGCCCGCCATTCGGTCACCTCGGGATTCTTTTCGCTCTCCAGAGCGAATTTCATCAGCGCGTCGAAAGAGAGCTGAACCGTCTCCTCACGGCCGGTAAGCGCACAGCCGCATTGATTCAGCCACACAAAGCGGATCACGACTCTGCGCAGTTCCCGCTCATACCGCAGCACGGCAAAGGAACCGGCGTCGCTGATCGTAACGCTCCCTTCCTGCACCATGCGCCTTAAATCGCTTCGCAGCACGGCAAAGCTGTGCGGCGATTTTTTGTTCCTGGTGACCGTCCGGAAGAACAGGCTCTGTCCGGCGGCAGACACCTTTACCATTGTTCTGCTATTCATCATTTCACTCCTCGGATCACATGGCGGCCACGCGGCTGAGGAAATAATCGTCCACACCCTTGTAGGCCGGGTTCCATGTGTATTTTGAGTATCGGACGCCGGGGAGCTTTTGTACCTCCCGGCGCATGGTAAGAATCGCGTTTCGCACCTGCGGGTTGGTCATCTGATCCATGTCCATCGCCTCAACAATTTCGGTGACACCCAGATCCAGGATCGTTTCCCGCAGGCCCTTGATGGCGTTGACGCCGCCGGTGCAGATAAACAGGGCGTCATTTGCGAGAAAGCTGGCTACATCGCCTTTGAGCGGCCCTTCCGTCAGAAAGGCCCGTTTTCGGCTCCGGTCGCCGGTAACATGGATCCACGAGTAGCTGCGTGTGCCGTTTTCCAGATGTCTGTCTCGGCTGGAAAGCCAGCGGTATTTCCGCCCCGGCTTATCCGCGTCATCCAGGCGGATCTTCAGGCCCTGGATCAGGCCATCCTGATTTCGCACAGGGATCAGAAAGCCATTGGGGCCTGCCACCGTCCACTGGGCATCTCGGGTATAGAACCCTGGGATACCCAGCAGGTCATGGCTGCTGCCCACCAGCT
Source organism: uncultured Clostridia bacterium (assembly GCA_945862785.1). GTDB lineage: Bacteria > Bacillota > Clostridia > Oscillospirales > Oscillospiraceae > Oscillibacter. The sequence continues at coordinate 4,633 of CAMAZB010000032.1, forward strand.
TCGCAAGAAGCCGCCGGGCCTGCGGTGTTTCCGGCATGGACCGGTAACCGTTGCGCTCGATGCGTTCATCGGACAGCCCACGTTCCAGAAGGTTTTCACGGTGTTTATCCGAGAGCGTCAGAAAAGACAGCATCTCCGAATAGACCGCGTGGCGCTCCTCCAGAGCCTTAGGCGTCCGCTCTTGTGTTTGGGGAACAGGCTGGGACGGCAAGGGATATACCCTGGTGTCCTTTGTCAGTTCCAAATAAGCCTCTTTGTTGGTGATGCTGTGGAGCCGGGCATACAGCGAAACACTGTTGCCGTGGGCGCCGCAGAGATTACACCGGTATTGGTTTTTTGAGGTGTTGAGGCTCAGATGGTATTTCCCCGGTCCGTGGTCGCGGCAGAAGGGGCAGCTTGCCTCGACTTCCTCGCGTCTGAGTGTACGAGGGTCGAGGACAAGCCCGCACCGTCTGGCGGCTTCCACGATGGGAAATTCTACATACTCGCGTGCCAAACGGCGCCTCCCCCTTCCTTGAGGTTTACGCCGCCTTCGGCATCTGCGTCTGGTTCATGGGACGCACCGACAGCGCTGCACCGTGTACGCACTTGGCCATGATGATCTGGCCGGTGGGCCGGACATTGGCAAGGTCGTCAACGGATTCCATGTTGTCAATGAACACGGGATAGTTGCGGCCGGTCAGGCGCTTCATCAGCTCAGACAGCTCCATGCCGGCCCTGATCTTTTCGGAGAGGGAAAGCCGGTCATACCGCCGTCCGCCGTAAGTAAATTTGAAGGTGTCCTTGGCCTCTCCGGTGGATTTCACCACATCGTAGAGGGAGATCTCCACCTTGTTCATCTTCAGCTGAGAAAAGGTCAGCTCAGCACGCTTGCTCACATAGAGGGCCGCGTCCTGCAGCAGCTTCTTTTTCTCGCCGATCTGTGCCTTGACCTCCCGGATCTTTGCGTCGTAGTCCTCCGGGTCGGCGTGTGCCGCAGCCAACGCTGCGTCCAGTTCCGCCTGACAATCCCGCAGGTCTTCCTTGCACGCCGTCAGGCGGTCATACTCCTCCTGGGTCAGATTCCCATACTCCATATCAGCCGTCAGGCCCTGGATCTGGGTTTGCAGGGTTTCCAACTCCGCTTTGCGGCGTGCGCTGTTTGCGCCGCGCTCCGTGTCCAGGTTTTCCCGCTGGTCTGTCAGCTTTGTGATCTCCTGCCGGATCTGCTCTACATCGTCTTTTTGGAATTGCAGAAAGGTTTCCTCCGTCTTCTTTTCCAGCATCTGGAGTTCATTCAGCTGCTCTTTCTGCGCCTTGCCGTCGGCCACGACCGCAGAAAGAGACTTTCCGATCTCCTCCCGCACCAGCGGAAAGTCCGCCTCCGTCACCGCACGGCGGCAGGTGGGGCATACAACGCCGGGGCGAAAGCCCTTGAGCAGGGCCGATTCCCGGGCGTATTTGGCGCCCAGTTCCTTGACTCTGGCCGCCGTCTCCGCGATGGGCTGGCTGTATTTCGGCACATACTGCTCGGCGCAGCGCTGTCCCAGCTTTTGGTGCAGGCTTTTCAGCCGCTCGTCAAGCTCGGCCGTGTCAGCGGCGTCGGGGCCGTCCTGAGCCATCTCATCATAGCGGGCGCTGAGTTCGATCAGCGTTTCCTGCATATCCGAAAGGTCCAGTCCCTCAAAGCGTTTTGCTTCCAGGGCGTCCCGCTGTGACACCAGCGCGTCGAGGCGAGCCTGCAGCTCAGCAGCTTTTTTCTGTCCGTCCCGCTGCTGGGATTCCGCCAGGTCCTTTTGCCCTGTCAGATAGATGACGGTCTGCTCCAGGTCCCGGATCTCCTCACGCCGTTTTTTGAGATAGACCTCCGGCGAGAGAATGGACTCGTTTTCCAACGAAGCACGCACATTCTCACTGAGCTGGGACAGTACCTCCTCATGGGAGATAGCCGGCAGATACCGTTCCAGCAGCTTTTTCCCATCGTCGCCCAGCTCCTCAATAAAGTACAGGGGATTGAAAATGGAGAGGAACACATCCCGCTCGCCAAACAGGTCCGTCAGATCCAGCTGGCGGATCTCATAGCCGTCATAGCTGATGGCCATACGGCTTTTCTGCCGGGTGCGGGTCAGCTCATGGAGCTGCCCGTTTTCGTCCACAAACTGAAGGGACACGAACAACTCCGGGTTCTGCTCGCTGTGCAGCCGGTCAATGCCCCGCTCCCCGAAAAAGGGGAGCCCGGTGATGGCGAAGGCGATGGCATCCGCGATACTGGTTTTGCCGCGGCCATTCCCTCCGGTCACGACGGTGGGGTTTCCGAAGTCCAGCTGCGTCGGCTCCTGATAGCACTTAAAGCCGGACAGCCTCATGCCGGTGATCTCAAAGCATTTGATGGTTTTCATGATGCAGCTTTACGCTCCTTTCTACGCGGCCTGCTTGCCGGATGCGGTAATTTCGTAGCTTTCCAGGAAATTGAACACCACGGTATTCTGCTTTTTCAGCGAGATCTTCACCTGCGTCAGCAGCGTACCCGGCGCAAGGTCCTCATGGGCGCCCCGGGCGAAGGCCTTCAGCACCTTTCCGTCCCTGTCCCTGAGCATAACGGTGGTGGACTTACTGTTCATGCCGTTTTGGATCTGGGCGCTTTCCACCACATACTCATACTCCGGCTCCTTCCTGCGGGGAAATTCTGTGGTCTTGCCGGAAGATGCGCCAGACGCAGAAACCGCAGACTGCTGCTTTTGGGTGCTGTGATCGCTCTGCTCTGGTCCGGGGTTTTCCTGGACCTGCGGCTCACCGCCGGGGGATTGCGTTTTGGGTACAGTCTCTTTTGGACCTCCGCCCTGGGGAGCGGTGGCCATCAACTGTGCCTGTGTCCCGCCGGGCACCGCCGGTGTCAGCTTCAGGCGCTTGAGCATCCCGAGATACGCCTCATCCAGTTTCTTTCTCTCCGTGTCTTTGATCACGAAGCTGTCGCCACGAGCCTCAATGCCGACCCAGACGGTGTCCATACTGTATAGGACACGGCCCACGCCCCACTGAACCGCGGCACGCTTCATGGAATCGGAGAGTCCGCCTTTGACTGCCTCAATGTCGGAATCCTCGGCGCCGTCCCATTTGGTAATAAAGCCGCGGCCCTCAAAATGGATGGCGATGCCGCACAGCTGCGCCTGCTTCTTCCCGACGCCATGCCAGGGCTTGAAGTCGTTGTACCAGTTCTCCGGCCCCACCACGTCGTCCAGCCGGGTCTGAATCGCCCGGTTGGTCACATAGGGGACCGCCATGCCCCGGGTCTTATCCTTGGATGTGGCCTGCAGACGCCACTCCAGATCCTCCGGCGCAAAGGGCTGGGCAAGAGCCGCCCGGATCTCGCTGGGTTTTTTCTGCTCCATGCAGAGTAACCTCCTATCTGATGAAGTCTTTCAGTGTTTTGCCATTGGGAACAAGGACGTCAGTATAGTAATAGGCCGGCTCCTTGTCCTTCAGGTGGTTCAGCAGCGCACGGTACTCCATGTGCAGCCGGTTGTTCTTCGCGTTGAAGCTATCATTGTTGTTGGGAAGGCGCAGCAGATACCCCGGGAGATTTGCAAGCGCACTGACCTTTTTATAGGTGGGCAGTTCATTGTTGCCGGTACATAAGTTGAAGCCTCCTACGTTGGAGAAGGGATAAACGAACATACCGACATCCTCAGCAGGCGGTTTGTCCTCCATCACACCCAGCTTGCAGGAAAACACCTTCCCCTCCTTGCTGACATGAAAGCCAAATACCAGCCGCGGCAGCGGGAAGTTGGGGTATTCCGTGCCGAAGTAGCTGATGTCCGCATAGAGTTCCGGATACCACAGGCAATAGCTGTGGCTGCCGTCGTTCCCGATGCCGACATGGAAGCAATTGGCCGGCAGAAAACCGCTCTGCACTTCCTCATTCCGAACACTCTGCTTGATGCAGTCATAAAAGGTCTGTTCCGTGATCTCTTTGCAGGAGATCACGCCGCCGTTAGTGTTTTCTACGCGGATGCGCTGCTGATCCGGGCTGATCCGGATCACAACCTCGTTCTTCGCGTTCATGCGGCCATCACCTCCATATACCGGGGCGCTGCCTGCTGTTGCTCTTCCGCCAGTTTCTTCCGCAGGCGCTGAACGCCTACCTCAAACCACTGCCGGATGGAAAGCAGCGCCTCCAAAAGCTCCATTTCACCGTCAAAATAGCAATCCGTGCGAAAAACGATCCCGCTGGCCCACTCATGGCCCACCTTGGTATTCAGGTACCAGCCGTACCCGTATGAGTTACCGAGGTCCATGGCGGATTCCACAAACCGTTCCGCTTCCCGCATATAGGGGTTGTCTTTCAGCTTCAGGCCATGGGCGCAGCCGTAGGTACGGCAAAGACGGTAATACTCCACCATTGCCCGGTTGCTGAAGTACCATCTGGCCACGTCGTAATCATCCACGTAGTCTTCATAGACAAAATCTGCTGTGATGTAGAGCAGGTCCAGGAAGTACGCGTAGAACTCATCACCCGGCTCGTTATAGCCTTCTTTGATCATCGCGTCCAGCTTGCCGTACTCATAAAACAGGTGCGCAAGCGCGATGGACGGCAAAGCCTGTTGAATCTCTCCTGATGTCATATCAGCCCTCCTCAGCAATAGGCACGTTTGGCAAGGCTGACAGGTACCGCCTCACAAAACTTCAGGTTGAGCCGGCGGAGGTGGTAGCGGGTATTCTCCGTCTCCTCGATCCACCGGTCCAGCTCCCAGAGATCCTCCGTGCAGAAGGCGTCAAAATCCAGTTCAGAAAACAGGACCTGTTCCCCGCGCAGAAGCGGCTGGTAAATATGCTCCATGACATAATCACAGCTCTCCAGCGGCGCAAGGCTTTTTCCCTCTTTTGCCGCGTTCAGCGATTCCGTCAGCCAGTTCAGGTCGATTTTCATGTGCGCTCCTCCATGACAAGGGACACAGCGCAAAGGGCATAACGGTCCAGGTGGGAAAGCACCTTCTCGTCCAGATCCTCCGTGGCGTGCGCCTGCTTTTCCCGCAGGTAATACAGCGCGCAGTCCGGCAGAAGCTCGCCCTTCATCATGGAGAGGTGCCACATAAGATGGGGCTTGAGGTTTTCGCCGTCGCCCTTCACGCTCATGGAGCAGAAAAGGACTCTCCCGTGCTCCAGCGTTTGGTCCACCTCCATGTTTTTCAGAAAGCCATCCAGATGGAACTGGATCGCTTCGTCCTGGAACTTTTTCCCCATGGCGTACAGGTACAGGAACAACGCGGGGTCGCTTCTGCCCAAAATAACGCCAAAGGGCTGCTCCACCTTCTGATTCCAGGCCAGCGTGGCCGGTTCGAAGCGGACATACCGTTTTCCAAGATACTGGAGGAGAAACGCCGATACCTGCTGCCATACCTCTGTACGGACAGCGGCATCGTCCATGCCGGGACCCGGCACGGGAACGACCACGACCAGTTGATTCACTCTCATAAGGTTCTCCTTTCTTTCATGTCAGCGCCTTGAAGCCTTTCGGCGTCAGGACGTTGAACACCATTTTGTTGCTGATGACCTCTTTTACTTCAGCGCCCATGTGCATTCCGCGGCTGCTGTACTTTTCCTCACGTTCCTCGGTCTTGACCTTGATGATGCGTCCCTTGATGACGTGAGGCGTGTCGCATTCGATCAGGCCGTTGATCATGCCGGAGCCGCCCACCAGGCCGATCTGGCCGATGGAAAGGGGCAGCAGCGGATGCTTGTCGGCACCGTCCAGTTCACTCTTGGCGTTCATCAGCCGCCGGATGCTGTCCGAGTGGGACAGCTGGCGCTCCAGCTCCTTCTCGTTGAACAGTTCTCCTTTGAACAGTTCCACTTTTTTCGGCACAGCCGGCAGGGCGTAGCGCCCCTCCTGCAGGTTCGTGACGCTGGGGACCGTATCCGGGTCATAGGCGTACTGCTCAAGCGCCACGCCGGCCGATGGTTCGTCGATCCGTTTTTTCCGAAGACCCAGGACCGCCACCTGCTTGAATTTCCTGAACTCCCCGTCGGTAAAGCGCCAAACGGAGAGGTCTGTGAAGTTCTCACCAAGGATACGGCAGATATCCGGCGTCAGACGGTAGTAGGGAATGACATAGATCAAAAGTCCGCCAAGCATGAGATGGCCCATGCTCTCCACCAGAAACCGCTTTTCATGACGCGCCCTGCTGCCGCCCTGGGTCAGTACCGATAAATAGGGCGGATTCAAAAACATCAGATGGAACGCCTCCGAGCTGATGCGGCTATGGAAGAAGCTGCCCACACCGACACGGTGCAGGCGCGTCTGCGCCTCCTCCGCCCGGTATTCGTCCAGTTCCACGCCATAGGCATAGCAGTTGTTTCCCTGGGCGATCTGCCGCAGAGCCTTGCCGCAGCCGCAGCAGGGGTCGAACACATTGGTGGTGACTCCCTCCGGGAACCTGATCCCCCGCAGGATATGGCTGATATTGTCCGGATCCGTTGGATAGTAGCCCATGCGGACATTGTTCATGAGGCGGCCGATCACCGCGGCGTTTACCGAATCCGGCCGCTCCGGCAGCTTTTGCGCAAAGCCGTTCAGCACCTCATAAACGGGCTTGTAGGCCCTGGACATGAGGTTGAATCCGGCAAGTCCGGCTTGCAGTTTACCGGCCGTTCCAGCCAGTGCGTATTCCTCCAGTTCCAAAAGAGCCAGCCTCGCCTCACCCAGAGCGTTTTGCAGGCGCACAGCAGTCTTTTCCAGTTCTTCATAGCAGGCGCGGGCTTTTCGCGGCTCGCTCTGGAGATACTTCTCCACTCTGGCACGGCAGGTCAAAAGCTCGGCGCTGCCCCTTAAAATGGCTTGACGGGCTTGCGTGAGCTTGGCCGCGGCAAAAACGATCTCCTGGCTCTGTTCACTTTGCAATTCACTCAACGATTGCCACCCTTTCCGCGCGTCATGCCGCCCACGGCAGCACATCGACTTTCCGCAGGGTGCCCAGCCGCCGGAGCAGCTCTTCATAGGGCATATCGGCCAGTTCGGAAAGGTGGATATGATTGTTGTACCCGCCGCGGTGGTCCTTGAGGTTGCGAATGGTTCGGTAGAGGATCACATGCTCTCCTCCGCAGGCAGGCTGCTCGATGCAGACATAGATGCCGCCATCGTCCCACATTCCGTAGAGGGAACAGTCGCCGGACACAGCGATACCCGCCGCGTTGGACTTTACCACCACATCCCGTAAACCGAGATCTTTGGCCAGAGCACGCAGGAATACCTTTCCCTGGTTGAGAAAGATCTTTTTGGCCCCATTGGGACCGCACTCCCGCTCTCCCTGGACATAGCTCAGATCCCGGCTGAGCAGTTCGTGGAGCCGCCGCATGTTTTCCTGCTGTGATTTCATTGACATCTTGATTCCTCCTCAACTGTTTTTGGAAAAGAGGCAAGGGAACGCTCCTTGCCTCTTTCTCTTCTCTCACGCCGCGGGGCGCAGGATCTGTTCCAGCTCGGGATCAAACACCGGAGCGTTTTCCTCCGGCGTACCCGGCACGATGCGCAGCGTGTAGCCGCTGCTTCGCAGCAGCTTGAAGGTACTTACCACACGCTTGAGTTCAAAATCCTCCGCATCGCTGTCCTCAGACTCCCGCTGGGCACGGTCCTGCTCCAGGGCCTCCCGCACCGTGCGGATGATCTCAGCCTTTACCTCCGGGTCCATGTCCGGCGTTTCCTTTTCCTGCGCAGGTGCCTCCTCCACAGGTGTGTATTCAGCGTCCACCGGCACCCTCTTGGGCTTGGGAGCCGTCAGTGCCACCCACGCGGAGCGCAGCGCAGACGCCAGCAGCGTGCGAAGCATCCCACGCTTTTTCGGCGTCAGATTGACGACCTCCTCCGCCTTGATCTCGCTGATCTCACTGATTGCAACCGTCAGCTTTCCGGTCTCCACATAGGCCGCGGAGAGGAAACAGCTGACCACCGCGCAGTCGGAGGCGATGACCTCGGGGGCCTGGACACGTTTGGCCAGCAGCCGCCTGCAGATAACGCCGGCACTTTCCAGTTCATCCAGCCGGATCACATCCGCCTGAACAGAGCCGGCGTGAAGCACGCCGTTTCCGCTGATGGTCTTTGCCCGGACATCGCCGAGAACATGGACGCAGCCCTTGATGACCAGGCGGTCCGTCACCAGCGATTCATAGCTCACAGTTTCTCCCTTGGGAATGTAGACAGTTTTCATGGTTTTCTTCTCCTTTTCATGTAGTTTCATTCTTTCTGATTTGATAATGCGGCCCGCAAAGCCCGCGGGCGTTAAAGTTCTCCCTGTCCTCAGGCAGCTCCCTGTCCCGTCCTGTCAGGATAAAAAAGCGGAAGATCGCCGCGCCTCGTATCAGGCAGCCAGGGTAGTTGGCACAGTTTCGGCAGCTCTCGGGTTCCATTCCGTGCCCTCCTATGCCGCCAACAATTCATCCTTCAGACGGATCGTGCAGATCAGCGCAAAATCCCCGCGTCCTTCCGCCTCCAGAATGACCGGAGCGGAGGGACTGACGATTTTCAGCTTCACACGTTCTTCGCTGCGGAACTGCCGCAAGGCGTCTTTCATGTACCGAAGGTCAAAGCCAAACGTCACCGTGCTTTCTCCCTCTGTCCGGATCGCGGTACGAAACTCGCTGCCGCCTACTGACATCAGCAGATCTCCGCCGCCAAAGCGCACATAGGGTTTCTTGGTCTCCGGCGCGGATTTTTGCAGGAAGTCCAGCTCCTGCAAAAACTCCTCAGGTGACACCAGAAGTTCATCCCGGAACTCCCTGGGGATCGCGGATCCCAGATCATACGCTCTGCTTTCGGCCCTTCTGACCATGACACTGATGATCCCATCCTGGAAACAGACATAGCGCGCTCCGATCCGAAGCGTTGTCTGCTCGCCGTCCAGCAGCTTCAAAAGGCCCGCGGCATCCGTGCTGATCAGGAACGGAGCCGGGAATGCGACAGACGGATTGCTGTCACAGGCAAGGCGGTATCCATCCAGCGCATAGACCTGATTGCCGTTAAACTGCACACAGGAGCTGGATTCTCTTCTGCTCTGGCCGGGCTTCATAGTCGCGTAACGCACGCGCTCCACACGCTCCAGCAAAGGCTTTGTGGGCATCGTGAGCTCGTACATGACCTCCAATTCCGGTCTCACCGGCCGCTCCTCCGCAGGCAGGGCTTCAAACTCCGCCGCCCGGGAACCGCAGCGCATCTTCATACGAAGCTGTGCCTTCTCTCCCTGGCCGACCTCGCTCAATTCAAGTTCCAGAGGGCCGTCGAAGTGGCGGCAGGCCCGTTCAACATCCTTAGGCCTTCCGAGAAGGCAGGAGAACTCATCACCGGCCGCCGGCAACTCCAGCGTCACCCAGGCGCCAAGATTCGTTCCCGTCAGGGTACACCTTCCGTCTTTGACCTCCACGAAAACCGCGTTCAGGCAGGGGATACAGCTTCTTTCCAACACTTTTGATACTTTCCGAAGTCCTTCTGAAAAAGCTCTTGCGTCTACTGCGCTTGTCATGCCGCTTTTCTCCTCCTCTGTTTTTGCAGGGTTGGCCGCACGTTGACAGAGGTCGTCCCGAAGGTGACCTGCCTCACACGGCTCTCGCCCAATGTCAAAATGTTGTAGACCAGATCCACCACGATGGTCGCCGCCGTGATATTGGCCGCGATGCTCTGGGGAGCGGAAAGCGACGCCTCTGCGCAGCTCAGCTCCGTGGGGAACTTGTCAGTTTGTTTCAATACATCCGGATAGACCGCGCCGATGGGGCGATACAGTGTCCGGCCGCCGCTTCGGATGCCGCAGACTACCTGCCCGGTATGTTCTCCGTTTCCGCTGTCGATGTAGACCAGCTCATCCATCTGATAGAACAGGCTGTGGCAAAGCTGTCGGCTCCGATTGTTGTCCACGGCGCCGATGAGTATGACCTGTTCCTTCATCATAGGTGCGTTATACTCCGGCCCCATCTTCCATACCTGTGGCGTCAGCAGTTCCCGAAGCCGTTCCTCGCTCTCGATAAACTCCGGCACGTACTCCGTTTCCATTCCAAACACAGCGGAATACCGCTCCGCCAGGACCTTGGCTTTGTTTTCGCCCAGATCTGCGGGGGTAAAGTTCTGCCGTACAAGGTTTTTCTGCTCCACCACATCGCCGTCGCAGATGATAAAGCGCACGGGGCGCTCCAGGGCATACAGCAGGCGGTACAGATGGGGTGCGATGTGGCCGCCGGTGCCTCCGGCGCCCAGCATAACAACCTTGACAGGCCGCTCTCTTGAAAACCTCATGCCAGCAGCGCCTCCGGCAGCCCCCGCAGCAGGTCATCCCAAAAACGACTTCCGCGGTTCTTTGGCGTATCCTCCGCAATGCGGCCGCATCGCTCCACGCGGTCCAGCCACTCCGTGGGGAACTCCTCACCGATGCTCTCCAAAACCAGGCCGGGATCGATCTCCTGGAAGGTGCCTCCACAGGAGATCCGGGCGGTAATGCTCGGGTAATACCGCTCCAGATGTCCCAGAACAACATACAGCCGTGTGGCTTTTTCGTCCCTGTCATCAATGGCAGAGAATTTTGCCGCCATGCTGTTGTGACTGTGGACGTCGGCGTAATGGATATACCGCTCCTCCGGCAGTGCGTCGCCGCGCAGGTCCGCGTCGATGCTGGCCTTGGAAACCGTTTGTTTGGGGACAAAGGCGGAAAACTCCTCCCGCTCTTTATCCCAGTAAATGTGGACCAACGCCTCAAACTCCTCCTCTTCATTCATGAAGCAGCGGAAAAAGGAGATAATCTGCGCCATGAGCTCTCTGGGAATGCGGGGCAGAGCCGGGGTAAACCCGGCCCTGACCGCTGAAAACTCAACGACTTTGTTTTTAGGGGCGATGAAGTCGCCCATTTCGGTCTTGCGAAGCTCGTACATACGGCCGTCCTGCCCGGGGATCAGACAGATGACCTTGTCCGACGCTTTCGCCGCCTCCACAGAGGGGAACACTCCTTTATAGGAAGTCGTCCCCTTGCTTTGGGCGGTGACTTTGGGCTTCACCAGACAGTCAGGATTGCGGTCCTTCTCCTTTGCCTTTTTCAGGCTGTCCAGAAACGCTTTGGATTTCTCGATCTCCTCCTTGATACTGGCGATGGTGGTCTCCTTGGGATCGGAGATATACTTGGTGGTCTTGCCGTACTCCACCGACCAGGAAACCTTTTTTCCTTCCGCCAGCTCCGGGAAATCATCGGATTTTGCGATGCGCAGCTCCTCAAAGGTCATAGAGGTGTCCTCGATGCTCTCCTTGGCTCCGCCATAGGAAAAAACGGGGGGCTTGTCAAAGAGGGATACCTGCTTGGGCTTATCCTCCTTGGGTTTGGCAGCCGGCACCTTCGCCTCACTGTTCCCGGCAAGTGCCGCAAACAGGTCAGGCTCATTACCCGTATCTGCGCTCACCATGTCAGGCACGATGCCCACGTCCGTGCTGGCCGTGTCCTGCACAGAAGGCTGCTCCGCGTTGGCTCCGTTTTCGGGAGAGGATTCTGGTTCCTGAACGGGCTCCGGCGCCGGAGGAGGCGGCGCGGGGATATTGCCTCCGCCAAAGATCGCGTCGAAGTCCAGGCCTTCCTCGCCCAGCTCCTTGAAGTTAAATGCTTGCTCCAGTTCACTCATACTTCGGGTCTCCTTTCATTTTTTCGGACAAAAAAAGACCGCAACCGCCCATACAGGCAATTACGGTGTTCTCGGTCCTTATTTTTGTATTTCCGGTCGATTTGCGGACGGCTCAGGGCAGACTACCCCCCCTGGTCCTTTTCATCCGCCCTAAAATGCTCCGCCCTAAAATACTCCACCCTGGAATACAGCTCTATTTTACACTAACCTGCAGCCATTGTAAACTTGCGGTTGCCGCAAGGGCAGCGCAGTAAAAGGGTGCGGGGCTCAGGTGGGCGCCAAAAAGTGCGAAACACTTTAGAAGCGCCAACCGAATCCACAAGTGAGACCCCTTATTCGGAACGC
>CAMAZB010000033.1 GCA_945862785.1 uncultured Clostridia bacterium
TATGGTGGGCCAGGTGGCAAAGCGCCAGGCCATCACCAACCCCGACCGCACCATCGCTTCCATCAAGCGTGAGATGGGCTCCGACCACAAGGTCACCATCGACGGCAAGGCCTACACCCCCCAGGAGATCAGCGCCATGATCCTGCAGAAGCTGAAGGCTGACGCCGAGGCTTACCTGGGCCAGCCCGTCACTGAGGCCGTCATCACCGTCCCCGCTTACTTCACCGACTCTCAGCGTCAGGCCACCAAGGACGCCGGCAAGATCGCCGGCCTGGACGTGAAGCGTATCATCAATGAGCCTACCGCTGCCGCTTTGGCTTACGGTGTGGATAAGGAGCAGAGCCAGAAGATCATGGTCTACGACCTGGGCGGCGGCACCTTCGATGTCTCCATCCTGGAGATCGACGACGGCGTCATCGAGGTTTTGGCCACCGCCGGCAACAACCGCCTGGGCGGCGACGACTTCGACGAATGCGTCATGAAGTATCTGGTCAGCGAGTTCAAGCGCACCGACGGCGTGGACCTGTCTACCGACAAGGTCGCCATGCAGCGCCTGAAGGAGGCCGCCGAGAAGGCCAAGATCGAGCTCAGTGGCGTCACCACCTCCAACATCAACCTGCCCTATATCACCGCTGACGCCACCGGTCCCAAGCACCTGGACGTCACCCTGACCCGTGCCAAGTTCAACGAGCTGACCGCTCACCTGGTGGATGCCACCATGGGTCCCGTGCGCCAGGCTATGTCCGATGCCGGCCTGAAGCCCTCTGACCTCTCCAAGGTCCTGCTGGTGGGCGGCTCCAGCCGTATCCCCGCCGTCCAGGAGGCCGTGAAGAACTTCACCGGCTCCGAGCCTTTCAAGGGCATCAACCCCGACGAGTGCGTGGCCATGGGCGCTGCCCTCCAGGCCGGCGTGCTGACCGGCGACGTGAAGGGCCTGCTGCTGCTGGATGTCACCCCCCTGTCCCTGGGCATTGAGACCATGGGCGGCGTGTGCACCAAGCTGATCGACCGCAACACCACCATCCCCGTGAAGAAGAGCCAGATCTTCTCCACCGCCGCCGATAACCAGACCTCCGTGGAGGTCAACGTCCTCCAGGGCGAGCGTGAGATGGCCGCCGCCAACAAGAGCCTGGGGCGCTTCCACCTGGACGGCATCGCTCCCGCTCGCCGCGGCGTGCCTCAGATCGAGGTCACCTTCGATATCGACGCCAACGGCATCGTGAATGTCTCCGCCAAGGATCTGGGCACCGGCAAGGAGCAGCACATCACCATCACTTCCTCCTCCAACATGAGCAAGGAGGACATCGACAAGGCCGTCAAGGAGGCTGAGGAGTACGCTGCTCAGGATGCCAAGATGAAGGAAGAGGTCGAGGTCCGTAACCAGGCTGACCAGATGGTGTATCAGAGTGAAAAGACCCTCTCCGAGATGGGCGACAAGATCCCCGCTGACGACAAGAGCAAGGTCCAGGCAGGTATCGACAAGCTGAAAGAGACCCTGAAGGGCACCGATACCGCTGCCATCAAGGCTGCTACCGAGGAGCTGACCCAGGCGTTCTACGCCGTCAGCGAGAAGCTGTACCAGCAGGCCAATCCCCAGGGCGCCCAGGGCGGCGCACAGCCCGGCCCCGACGCCGGCGCTCAGGGCGGCCAGTATTATGACGCCGACTACAAGGTGGTCGACGAGGACGACAAGAACAAGTAAGCCCCCTCTCATATAAAACGTATCAGGGACAGCGCGTTGGAGCCTGTCCCTGATACGGCGTTTCGGAATACGAGGAGTTTTCAATATGGCAGACAAACGCGATTACTATGAAGTCCTGGGGATCTCCAAGGGGGCCTCGGAGGACGAGATCAAAAAAGCATATAAAAAGATGGCCCGGAAGTACCACCCCGACCTGAACCCCGGCGATAAAGAGGCCGAGGAGAAGTTCAAGGAGGTCAACGAGGCTTACGAGGTGCTGTCCGACGCTGACAAGAAGGCCCGGTACGACCAGTACGGCCACGCGGGCGTGGACCCCAACTTTGGCGCCGGCGGGGCCGGGTTTGACGGGAACTTCGACTTCGGAGACCTGGGCGACATTTTCGGCAGCTTTTTCGGAGGCGGTTTCGGCGGCGGACGGAGGACCAACCCCAACGCGCCCCAGCGGGGGGAGAGCATCCGCATGTCCCTGGCCATCAGTTTTGAGGAAGCGGCTTTCGGCTGCGAAAAAGAAGTTACCGTGGATCGTATGGAGCAGTGCGGCACCTGCCACGGCAACGGCTGTACCCCCGGCACCACGCCGGAGGTCTGCCCGGACTGCCACGGCAGCGGTCAGGTCCAGGTACGGCGGCAGACCCCCATGGGCGTGTTCGCCACCAGCTCCCCCTGTCCCAAGTGCGGCGGCAAGGGCAAGATCATCCACCAGCCCTGCAAGGACTGCCACGGCACAGGCGCGGTACGCAAGCGCAAAACCATCCAGGCCAGCATCCCAGCCGGTATCGACAACGGCCAGACCATCTCCATCCGGGGTCAGGGCCACGCCGGAAAGAACGGCGGCCCGGCCGGCGACCTGCTGATCACCATTACCATCCGGCCCCATGAGCTGTTCCGTCGGGAGGGCACCAGCGTCCTGTGCGAGGCGCCCATCACCTTCGCCCAGGCGGTCCTGGGCGCGGAGCTGGAGATCCCCACCATTGACGGCAAGGTCAAGTACGACCTGCCCGAGGGCACTCAGTCCGGCACCACCTTCCGCCTCAAGGGCAAGGGCATCCCCTCCATCAACGGTCGGGGCCGGGGCGATCAGTACGTCACCGTCTATATCGAGACACCCCGGAATCTGAACAAGGAGCAGAAGGAAGCCTTGAAGAAATTTGCCGAGACCATGGGCGACAACAACTACGAGGAGCGAAAAAAGTTCTTCAAGAAATTCAAGAAGTGAGGGAGCCTTATGTACCTGGCGGACTATCACACCCACTCCCGGGTCTCTCCGGACGCGAATACTTCCATGGCGGATATGGCGGAGGCCGCCATCAAGGCGGGACTTGACGAGCTGTGCTTCACCGACCATGTGGAACCCATCGTCTGGGGCTCCACAAAGCTGCGGGGGCCTTACGACTGGGGAGTCCTGGAGCGGGAGTATCGTGCCGCCCGGGAGACCATCGGCGACCGCATCACCCTGCGGCTGGGCATGGAACTGGGGGACGCTCCCTGGAATTTTGCCCATACGGAGAAGCTGATCGCCGACGCGCCGGAAGTGGATTTTGTCATCGGCTCCGTCCACATGCTGTCGGAGCGGTTCAACGGGGTGGATCTGTATTATTTTGACCCCAAGGACGACGATGAGGCCCGGGCGGGCATGGCGGATTACCTCCGCCAGGCGCGGCGGCTGGCGGAATGGGGACGGTTCAACGTTCTGGGCCACCTGACGCTGCCTTTGCGGTATCTCAACGAGAACCGGGGCTTCCACCTGACCTTCGACGGCTTTGAACGCGAAATAGAGGGGATTCTCCGCACCCTGATCGGAAAGGGCTGCGGCATCGAACTGAACACCAACCGGGGCCATACGCCCCTGCCGGATGAAAAGTGGTTGCGGATGTACCGTGACTTAGGCGGTGAGATCATCACTCTGGGCACCGATGCCCACGGGCCGGAGTATGTGGGCTGCGCCGTCCGGGAGCGGCAGCAGCTACTGAAGGACTGCGGCTTTACCCGCTTCTGCACCTTTGAGAAGCGGCATCCCATTTGGCATGAACTATGAGTGAACGGATTGCTTTTCACGGAAAAAGCGAGTAAAATAAACCTGCAAATTTTTAAAACAGGGGGAAACTATCATGAAAATCGCGTTAGGATGTGACCACGGCGGCTATGAGCTGAAGCAGCACATTATTAAAGTCCTGGAGAAGCTGGGCCATGAATATGAGGATTTCGGCTGCTATAACCTGGACAGCTGCGACTATCCCGACTTCGGCGCTGCCGCCGCCCGCGCTGTGGCGGAGGGTAAGTGTGACAAGGGCATCGTGATCTGCACCACCGGCATCGGCATCTCCATTGCCGCCAACAAGATCAAGGGCATCCGCTGCGCCCACTGCGCCGACTGCCTGGAGGCGGAGATGACCCGCAAGCACAACGACGCCAACATGATGGCCATCGGCGCCGGCTTCACCGGCAAGAACATGGCCGAGCGTATGGTCGAGGTGTTCCTGAGCACCGAGTTCGAGGGTGGACGCCACGAGCGCCGGGTCAATAAGATAATGGCTCTGGAGGACTGAACCCTCCGGGAACCGCAGGGAGGTGACGGACAATGGGATATTCCAGAGGTTATCACAGCTACCGGGGACGGAGGTCCAAGGGGAAGATCGCCCTGGCGGTGCTGCTGGTCCTGGTGATCCTTGCCGCCATTGCCGTCATGCTGCTGTCCCGGCAGATCGTCTATGACGAGACGGGCACGCCGCATCTGGAGCTGCCCTGGCAGGAGGAGCCTGCGGCGGAGACCCCGCCGGAGGAGCCGGAGTTGGATCTGACCATCCAGGAGCCGGAGCAGCCCGAGGCCCTCCGGGCGTTTGCGGTGAAAGAGCAGCCCCTGACGCAGGCCATCTGGGGGGAGGCGTACAGCAACTCCCAAATGCCGGACAACGCGGGGCGGGGCTATAACGCCGTGTCAGTTACCATGAAGGGGCCGGGCGGGACCGTATATTTTGATTCCGCCGCGGCGGTGGCCGGCTCCGTCAGTCTGGGGGAGGATACCGCCGAGGCAATCTCCCTGATGAACGGGGATGACACCGGCTATGACACCATCGCTCGCCTCAGCTGCTTCCACGATCCCAAGGCCGCCAACCGGGATGTGGAGAACATGGGCCTGAAGAACACCGGAGGCTACATCTTCTACGACGGGCGGAACAGCCAGTGGCTGGACCCCGCTAAGCCTGCTGCCAGGGAGTATCTGTGCGGCCTGGCAAAAGAAGTGGCGGAGCTGGGCTTCCACGAGATTTTGCTGACCGATGTCAGCTACCCCACCGAGGGCAAGCTGGACAAGATCGCCTACGGCGAGGGAGAGAAGTCCGACCATCTGGAGGCCTTCCTGACGGAGCTGCGGACGGCCCTGGCGCCCTATGGCGTCACGCTGTCCCTGGAGTTACCGGAGGCGGTCATCGCCCAGGGCGCCGATGAAGCGGCGGGGCTTTCTCTGGAAAAGCTGGCGCCGCTGGTGGACCGGATATATGCCGCCACCACGGCGGACCGCGTATCTGCCCTGGCGGAAGCTATTGCCGCCGTCAGCCCCGGCACGGACTTTGTCCCGGAGCTGGAGGTGTACACGGAGGCCCTGGAGGGCAGTTTCCTGATTCTGTAATCAACAGGCTTTTGGCTCGTCCACGCAGATGCGCGGACGAGCTTTTTATTCGTATAAAATGAATATTCATTCGCCACCACAAAATGAATATGACAAAGTGCACAATAAATGCTTGATGATTCAATGATTATTCTGGCGTTTCCCAGATTATTTCCCAAAGCAAGCAAATATTTATACATTTTTTATGGAAAAGTATTGACAATGCGCAGGAGGGAGTGGTAAGGTAAGTTACCGTCAGCGATGGGAGGACTTCCCTTTCCGAACCGACGGCCCTGACTCCTCCGTTTCAGGAGAGATTGAAGATTGGGAAAGGAAGTTTCACGCTATGAAGAAGTTTTTTGCATTGTTGATGACCATGGCAATGGTTCTGTCTCTGGCTGCCTGCGGCAGCAAGGAAGAGCCTGCCGCTGAAAAGGCCGACGAACCCGCTGTTGAAGAGTCTGCTGCGTCCGCCATCACCACGGTGTCTGAGGGCAAGCTGACTGTGGCCACCAGCCCCGACTTTGCTCCCTATGAGTTCTACGCCATCGATGACAGCGGCAACGCACAGCTGGCCGGCTTCGATATGGCTCTGGCCCAGTATATCGCCGATTACCTGGGACTGGAACTGGAGGTCATCCCCATGGACTTTGACGGCGTTCTGGCCGAAGTGACCGCCGGCAACGTGGACCTGGGCATGGCCGGCCTCAGCCCCGACCCCGAACGTATGGAGGCCATGGACTTCTCCGACATTTATTACATGGGCGGCCAGTCCCTGGTGATCCACAAGGATAACAAGGATAAGTGGTCCTCCCTGGAGGAACTGAACGATCCCTCTCTGAGCATCGGCGCTCAGCTGGCCTCCATCCAGTATGATCTGGCTGTGGAGAATACGCCCGACGCTGATATCGTGCAGCTGGCCAAGGTGACTGACGTGGTCTCCGAGCTGCTGAGCGGTAAGCTGGACGCCGGCTACGTGGAGACCGTTGTGGCCGAGAGCTACGCCAAGAACTATCCCGACCTGTACATTGCCTTTGACGTTCCCTATGAGGTGGAAGGCTCCGCCGTTGGCGTGGTCAAGGGCAACGAGGCGCTGCTGAACGGTGTCAACGATGCCATCGCTGCCGCTCTGGCCGACGGCTCTATGGACGACTTCGTGGCTCAGGCCAACGAGCAGGCTTCCGGCAATATCTACGAGGGTATTCTGGAGGGATAACCGGTGCTCCGCCTCCTCACCATGTGAAAACATACACGATTCCTCCCTATGAACCCATGGGGAGGAATCGCGCACGTTCAAGGATAGCCCCCCGAAAGGAGTTTCAGCCCATGCATGTTTCTGCAGCAGGTTTTCAGAAGGTGTTTCAGTATGCCGACATGTTCAAGGAAGGCATGCTCTGCACCGTCTATCTTTCCTTTTTCACAGTCCTCCTGGGCTTTTTGCTGGCTCTGGTGCTGACAGGTATGCGGATGAGCGACATCCGCCCCTTCCGCGCACTGGGACTGGACAAGGACGGACACCTCCGGGACGGCGGCTTTCTGCTGGCCCTGAGCAAGTTCAACCCCATCGGCTTCGTCGCCACGGCGTATGTGGAGGTGATCCGCGCCACGCCCATGCTGGTGCAGCTCTTCATCGTATACCAGGTGGTGTTCAACAAGCATGTCATCGATCTGCCGTCGGTGACAGTGCTGGGATTTTTGAAGCTGAACCGGTTTCTGCCGGGCGTCATTGCCCTGGCGCTGAACTCCGGCGCTTATGTGTCTGAGATCATCCGTGCCGGCATCCAGTCCGTGGATGGCGGCCAGACCGAGGCGGCCCGCTCGCTGGGCCTGACCCAGGGGCAGAACATGCGCTTTATCGTGCTGCCCCAGGCGGTGAAGAACATTCTGCCCGCCATCGGTAATGAGTTCGTCACCATTATCAAGGAATCTGCCATTACATACACCATCGGCGTCCAGGACCTGATGGCCGCGGTGAAGGCGGCTCAGGCGGGCACCTTCCTGGTGCTGGAGCCCCTGCTGGTGGTCGCGGTGCTGTACTTCTGCCTGACCTTCCCCACCAGCAAGGTCATCGCCTATTTTGAAAGGAGAATGAGCCGTGGCGACAAGAGATAGTCTGATCCAGGTCACCGACCTGAAGAAATACTACAACAAGGGCACCATCAAGGCTCTGGACGGCATTACCGTGGACATCAACCGTGATGACGTCATGGTGGTCATCGGACCTTCCGGCTCCGGCAAGTCCACCTTTCTCCGAAGCCTGAACCTGCTGGAGGAGCCTACCGGCGGCTCCATCGTGTTTGACGGCGTGGATATCACTAAGAAAAAGGTGAAAAACGCCGAGGGTAAGCTGGTGAAGCTGGATATTGACATGCACCGCCAGAAGATGGGCATGGTGTTCCAGCGGTTCAACCTGTTCCCCCACATGACCATTTTGGATAATATGACCCTGGCCCCCATGCAGGTGAAGCATATGGGCAAGGCTGAGGCCGAGGAGAAGGCTCTGGCCCTGCTGGACCGGGTGGGCCTGAAGGACCGTGCGGACGCCTATCCCATCCAACTCTCCGGCGGTCAGCAGCAACGTGTGGCCATCGTCCGGGCGCTGGCCATGGAGCCGGAGGTCATGCTGTTCGACGAGCCTACCTCCGCGCTGGACCCCGAAATGGTGGGCGAGGTACTGGATGTTATGAAGCAGCTTGCTCACGAGGGCATGACCATGGTGGTGGTCACCCATGAGATGGGCTTCGCCCGGGAAGTGGGCAGCCGTGTGCTTTTCATGGCCGACGGCAAGCTGTTGGAGCAGGGCACCCCGGAGGAAATCTTCAACGACCCGAAGCACCCCAGACTGCAGGATTTCCTGAGCAAGGTGCTTTAATTTCGAAGGGGAACTGCCGTACCAAAACGATTCAAAAGAGGTTAACCCATACAAGGCACGCACGTTCCGTGCGTGCCTTTTTGCAAAATTGCCTGGAAGAAAGAGGGGCGCGTATCATGACAAATGAAAAGCAGGCTGCGGTCAACGCCGTGGAGGCGAAAAAAGCGGTCATCGACGATGTGGCAGACAGCATTTGGGAATATGCGGAGCTGTCCCTGCAGGAGGAAAAGTCCTGCGCCAAATACTGCGAAGTCCTGGAAAAAGAGGGCTTTGCTGTGGAAAAGGGCATCTGCGGTATTGCCACCGCCTTCTCCGCCAGCTTCGGCAGCGGCCGTCCGGTCATCGGCATCCTGGCAGAGTATGACGCCCTGTCCGGGCTGTCTCAGAAGGCGGGCAGCCTGGTGCGGGAGGAGCTGGTTCCCGGCGGCTGTGGCCACGGCTGCAACCATAACTTGCTGGGGGCCGGGTCTCTTGCCGCCGCACTGGGGGTAAAAGCCTATCTGGAAGCTACCGGACGGCCCGGCACCGTGGTGCTGTATGGCTGTCCCGGCGAGGAAGGCGGGGCATCCAAAGCATTCATGGCCCGTGAGAAGCGCTGGTACGGGTTGGATGCGGCGCTGACCTGGCATCCGGAGGATGTGAACGAGGTGGTTACCGGTTCCAGCAATTCCTGCATCCAGACCCAGTATAAATTCACCGGTGTGGCCGCCCATGCCGCCGGTGACCCGGAGCGGGGCCGCAGCGCCCTGGACGCGGTGGAACTGATGAATGTGGGTGTGCAGTTCCTGCGGGAGCATATGAGCGACAAGGCCCGGATCCACTACGCCATCACCGACGCCGGCGGCCGCAGCCCCAATGTGGTCCAGCCCCGGGCCAGCGTGCTGTATATGGTCCGCTCCAACCACGTGGCGGAGGCGGTGGAGCTTCAGAAGCGGGTGGACGATATTGCCCGGGGGGCGGCCCTCATGACCGGCACCACCGCTGAAAAGCAGTTTATCGACGGCCTGGCAGATACCGTTCCCAACCACACCCTGGAAACGGTGCTGTACCGCAATTTCGAAGAGTTGGGCGTGCCTGTCCACACGGACGAGGAACTTGCCTATGCCGACGCCCTGTCCGGCACCTATCCCGGCAGCGACCGTGTCCCTGGGATCGGCGCCCGGTACGACAACGGGATCTGCCGGCGGGTAAAGGAAATGCAGGCCCGGACGGGCCACGCCATGAACGATTTTCTGGCGCCCCTCTATCAGGGCCCCGCTTTTGAGCCCGGCTCCACCGATGTGGGAGATGTGAGCTGGCAGACCCCCACGGGACAGATCCACGTGGCGGCCCAGCCCAACGGCAGCCCCGGGCATAGCTGGCAGAACGTGTCCTGCGGCCGGACGGAGATCGGCCGGAAGGCCGCCATCCACGCGGGAAAGGTGCTGGCCGCGGCGGCCATCGACCTTTTGACCGAACCGGCGCTGCTGGAGGCCGCCAAGGCGGAGTTTCGCAGCCAGACCGAGGAGGGCTACGTCTGTCCCATCCCGGCGGACGCTGTGCCCGTGGTTCCCGAATAAACAGCAGCGGTCCCCTGTCTGACAGGCGGGGACCGCTGTTTTTATGGACATCCGGGTGGCTGGATGGTAGAATAGAGAAAACGGGGATATGCCGGAAATGGGGGAACATCACATGAAATACGCGGTCAATATCGAGGTCATCTACCGGGAACTGCCCTTTGCGGAGCGGTTTGCCGCCGCCAAACGCGACGGATTCGATTATGTGGAGATCTGGGATTGGGAATCCAAAGACCTGGAAGAACTGAAGGACCTCTGCAAGCGCTATGGCCTGGAGATCTCCTGCATGGGCGGCGACGGCCCGATTTCCCTGTGCGACCCCGCCCACGGCCCGGAATATCTGGCCTATCTGCGCCGTTCTCTGAAAGCGGCGCGGGAGGTGGGCTGCAAACTACTGGCGGTCCATTCCAACGAGCTGCTGCCGGAGCCGCATCCCTACGCCGCGGACCTGTTTCCCCAGTACAGCGCAGCGGAGAAGACCATGGCCATGTACCGCTCTCTGGCGGCTATCGCGCCGGAGGCGGAGCAGGCGGGCGTGACCTTGTGCCTGGAAGCACTGAATGTGGAAAAGGACCACTTGGGCAATTTCCTGCAATATACGAAGGACGCCGCCGAGATCATCCGCATGGTGGATTCCCCCAATGTCAGGATTCTGTATGACGCCTACCACATGTATCTCAACGAGGGCAAGATCATCGAAACGCTGCGGAAGTATCAGGATCTCATCGCCTGCATCCATATCGCCGACGCGCCCGGCCGGGGCGAGCCGGGGACCGGCTGCATCAATTACCGGGCGGTGCTGCGGGACCTGTACGACCGCGGCTACGGCGGGATGATCGCCTTCGAGTTGTTTCCCCAAAGCAGCTCCGATGATGCCGTCTGGGCTATCAACAGCGTCCGCACCGGACTGTGAATCTTCCCAAGAGCCCCTGCGCTGCCGGCGCAGGGGCTTTTTTGTGAGAGTTACCAAAAAAGCCACCAAACTTTTTTTAAGGAATCCAAAATAATTGTTTGATTTTACGGAGGCCTATGGTACTATAAGAAGGCGGACCTGTTTTCAGAAGAAACGGTCCTTTGCGAAAATGAGCATAAGGAGGCCCCTTCCATGGACCGCTCACAGTCCTCGCAAAAACTGCTGTTTCAATTTCACGGCATGCCCCCTATCGGTACATCCATCTCTCTGGCACTTCAGCATCTGGTGGCTATGATCGTGGGCTGCGTTACGCCGCCTATCATCATTGCCGGTGCGATTGGCCTCAGTCAGACGGACCGGGTGCTGCTGATCCAAGCGTCCCTGGTGATGTCTGCTGTGTCCACGCTTCTCCAGCTGTTCCCCATTGGAAAGCGGTTCGGCTCCGGGCTGCCGGTGATCCTGGGTGTCAGCTTTGCTTATGTACCCAGTATGCAGGCCATTGCCGCTTCCGGCGGCGGGGTGTCTGCCATTGCCGGCGCCATGCTGGTGGGCGGTATTGTGGCTGTCATCGTGGGCGTTTTTGTGAAAAAGATACGGCTGCTGTTTCCACCGGTCATCACCGGGACAGTGGTGTTCACCATTGGACTGTCTCTGTACCCCACCGCCATCAACTATATGGCCGGCGGCACCGGCAACACGGCGGAGGCCGTGTCGGCCAAGGGCCTGCCGGAATCCCTGATTTATGGCTCCTGGCAGAACTGGCTGGTGGCGGCCCTGACCCTGACGGCGGTCATGGTGCTGAACAACCGCGGCAAGGGCATCTGCAAGCTGGCGTCCATCCTGCTGGGCATGGCGTTTGGATACATCGTGGCCCTGTGTTTTGGTATGGTCAGTTTTGCCGATGTGGGCCAGGCAGCCTGGTTTTCCCTGCCCCGGGTGCTGCACTTCGGCATCGCTTTCGATGCCCCCAGCTGCATTGCCGTAGGGCTGCTGTTTGCCATCAACTCCATCCAGGCCATCGGCGATTTTACCGCAACCACGGTAGGCGGGCTGAACCGGGAACCTACGGACAACGAGCTGCAGGGCGGCATTATCGCCTATGGTGCCAGCAACATCCTGGCGGCGCTGTTCGGCGGCCTGCCCACGGCCACCTACTCCCAGAACGTGGGCATCGTGACCACCAACAAGGTGGTGAATCGGACGGTATTTGCCTTCGCGGGCGGATTCCTGTTGCTGGCGGGTGTGTCACCCAAGTTCGCGGCGGTGCTGACCACGATCCCGCAGTGCGTGCTGGGCGGCGCTACGGTTACCGTGTTCTCCACCATCGCCATGACGGGCATGAAGCTCATTGCCTCTCAGGATCTGACGGCCCGGAACACCACCATCGTGGGCCTGTCCGCCGCCCTGGGCGTAGGCATCTCCCAGGCCAGCGCGGCCTTGAGCCAGTTCCCGGAGGCGGTCACGATGATCTTCGGAAAGTCCCCTGTGGTCATCGCCACGCTGATGGCGGTGCTGCTGAACCTAATCCTGCCCAAGGAAAAATAGAAGCGAGAAAAAAGACCTGCCGCAGAATTGCGGCAGGTCTTTTACTGCTGTTCGGGAAAGGTGTTGTTTCCTATTTCTCCAGTTCCGCCATGCTTTTTTTGAACTGGACGGCGAACATGGCTGCCGTGGTGCACACCGCCAGGAAGTCCGCCACAGGCTCCGCCAGGAACACGGCGAAGACCTTGTTGGTAAAGAAGTGAGGCAGAATATAAATCAGCGGGATCAGCAGGATGATCTTTCGCAGAATTGCCAGGAACAGAGAGGTCTTGGCGTTGCCCAGAGCGATGAAGGTCTGCTGGCAGGCGATCTGCACGCCGAAGATACCGGTGGCCGCCATGTAGATTCGCAGCGCCCAGGCGGCGTAAGACACCAGCTCCGGGGCGCTGCTGAAAAGCAGGGCGAACAGCCGGGGGAAGAACTGCACCAAGGCCCAGAGAGTCATGGAATAGGTCACGCAGGATATCAACAGGCAGCGGAAGGCGTCCCGTACCCGCTGGGCGTTCCGGGCGCCGTAGTTGTAGCTGATGATAGGTTGGGCGCCCTGCGTCAGGCCCTGGAGGGGCATCATGGCCAGCTGCATGATGCTGATGAGCACTGTCATGGCGCACACGGCGATGTCGCTGCCGTATTTCAGCAGGGAGGAATTGAAGCACACGGAGATCAGGCTCTCCGTGGACTGCATGATGAAGGGAGCCAGGCCCAGGGCCAGGCAGGGGAGAAATACCGACGGCACGGGCTTCAGGTTTTCACGGCGCAGCCGCCATTTCGTCCGGGGACCGGTGAGGAACCGCAGTAGCCACACGGCGGACACGGCCTGGGAGAGGATGGTGGCCAGAGCCGCGCCCCGGACGCCCAGCCCCAGGACGAAGATGAAGATGGGGTCCAGAAGGGTATTCAGGATCGCACCGATCAGCACCGTTTTCATGCTGACGGTGGTGAAGCCCTGGGCGGTGATATAGGCGTTCATGCCCAGGGTCATCTGTACAAAAATAGTACCCAGCGTATAGATGCGGAGATAGTCCAGGGCGTAGCCGATGGTGTTTTCGCTGGCACCGAAGGTCAGCAGCAGCGGTTCCGCAAAAAGCTGGAATACCGTCGTCAGGATCACTGAGGCCAGGACCAGCAGGGAAAAGCTGTTGCCCATGATGTGTTCGGCGGCCTTCAGATCGCCGCGGCCCTCGCTGATGGAGGCCTTGGGCGCGCCGCCCATGGCGATCAGCGCCGCAAAGGCGGAGATGACCAGAATGATGGGCAGGCACACGCCCACACCGGTAAGGGCCAGCTTGCCCACCGTTTCCGCCGGCTGCATATGGCCGATATATATCCGGTCCACCAGGTTATAGAGCATATTGACGATCTGGGACGTGATGGTGGGCAGCGCCAGGGAAAACAGGAGTTTTCGCACATTGCCGCTGCCCAGGTCCACGGCTTTTTTTGCACTCATACAGATCCCTCCTCCGCAAGACGGGCACCGTTATCCAGCACCGTTTCCAGCAGCAGCGCAAGCTGCCGCTCCTGCTCCTCTGAAAGCCCCGCCAGGAGCCGGCGCCCGCAGGCGGCTTGAATGGCCTGGCACTCCCGGGCCAGGGGCAGGCCCGACGGGGTGATGGACAGGTGAATCACCCGGCGGTCCGTATTGTCCGGCGTGCGGAGCAGCAGGCCCTCCGCCGCCAGCAGTTCCACGGCCTGGGAGACCTGGGATTTGGCCAGCCCCCGGTACTCCGCCACATCCCGGGCGGTGTCATAGTCGGGGTTGTTGGCCAGAAAAAGCAGAACGTGGATTTCCCGCATGGAAAGGCCCGTGCGGGCGGAAAAGGCAGCGAACTGCCGGTCGTAGTATTTTCCGAACTGCTTGTAAAACTGGAGCAGTCGGGTATAGTTGGTCGCCATGGCCTCCTCCATTCGTTTCCTAAAAAACTGTTTATTTCAGAACTATATGAGGATACCACCGTAAGCGGGAAATGTCAAGCTGCCTTTCCGGTTGACAAATCAACGGTTTAGGAGTATGATAAGGAAAATGTGATATACAAAACCAGATTACAAGGAGAAAGATATGATTTGGAATATCGTGAGCGACAGCAGCTGCGACCTGCGTGTCAGCGACTTTACCAGTGAGAAGGTACTGTTCGAGACGGTCCCCCTGCGGCTGCAGGTGGGAGCCCGGGAATTTATCGACAACGACGAGCTGGATACCCCGGAGCTGCTGGCGGCTATGGCTGCGGAGAAGACCGCTTCCTCCACCGCCTGCCCCTCCCCGGCGGCGTTTGCCCGGGCCTTTGAGAAGGGGGACAAGACTGTCTGCTTCACCATCTCCGCCAACCTCTCCGGCACCTACAACGCCGCCGTCATGGGCCGGGAAATGGTGCTGGAGGAGCATCCGGAAAAAGAGATCTGCATCATCGACTCCAAGGCTACCGCCGGAGCCATGGTGCTGCTGATCCGGAAAGCCAAGGAACTGATGGAGGCGGACACCCAGGGCGATTTTGCCGCCATTTGTGATCAGCTCCGGCTGTACCAGGCGGCGCTGCGGACCTGCTTTACCCTTGAGAATTTCGACAACCTGATCAAAAACGGCCGGATGCGCCCCCTGGTGGGGACCCTGCTCCACAGCCTGGGCATCCATGTCATTGCCGACGCCACGCCGCAGGGCACCATCCATGTGGCGGACAAAGCCCGGGGCGAGGCCAAGACCTACCAGGCCATTACAGCCCTGATGAGCGCCAGCAAGGACTGCGCCGGGGCGCAGGTTGTTATTTCCCACTGTGAGAACCTGGTGGGCGCCATGAAGCTGAAGGAGCAGATTCTGAAGGATCTGCCGGTCAAGGGCGTGGACATTATCCCCTGCCGGGGCCTGACAACCTTCTATGCCATGGAAAAGGGCCTGATTATCGGCTATTGAGGATAAGAAGAAACCCCAGCGGCACAGCCGCTGGGAGTTTTTTCTTAGCGCACGGTATTCCGCAGGGTGCCGATGCCCTCGATGGAGCACTCCACCACGTCGCCGGGCTTTAAAAACTTGGGCGGGTCGAAGCCCATGCCCACGCCGGCGGGGGTTCCGGTGGCGATGATGGTGCCGGGCAGCAGCGTCATGCCGGAGGACAGCTCCTCGATGATGTCCGCGATGGAAGTGATGAGGAGGTCCGTGGTGGAATCCTGCCGCGGCTCGCCGTTGACGCGGGAGGAGATCCCCAGGGCGGGCGGAAAGGCGATTTTGTCGGCGGTGGTGATGCAGGGGCCCATGGGAGTGAAGCCGTCCAGGCCCTTGCCGAAGTACCACTGCTTATGGATGGTCTGCAGCAGCCGGGCGGATACGTCGTTGAGGACGGTGTAGCCGAAGATGTAGTCCGCCGCGTCGGCGGCCTTCACGTTTTTGGCGGTCTTTCCGATGATGACCGCCAGCTCGGCTTCGTAGTCCAGCCGTTCCACCAGGCCCGGGTGGCTCTCGATAAAGCCCTCCGGGGCCACGGCCTCGCTGACCCGCTTGGAGAAATAGATGGGAATGGGCCGCTCTTTTTTGAAAGCCTCGGCGTTGTACTTCTCTGCCTCGGCGGCGTGGGCCTTGTAGTTGATGCCCAGGCAGATGACGTCCTGCCGGGGGCGGGGGATGGGCGCCAACAGCGTCACTTCGGACAGCGCCAGGGCCGTGCCGGCCTTTTCTGCCGCGTCCACAGCGGACAGCAGCCGTTCCCGGGGCACCTCGATGAGGGCGTTCATATCCGGGAAGGGCAGGGGGCAGACGGCGGCACCATCCTCGCTCAGGACACCGACGGCTTCCTTGCCGTCATGGAGGTAAGTAACGAGCTTCATAGGGGATAACTCCTCTCAGTCAGAATGAAAACGGCGGACAGGGAAACCTGTCCGCCGTGAGTTTAGGAAAGCAGCAGCTTGTCGTCGGCTTCGTCGGAGCCGCTGACCTTGCTGAACAGCTCCAGCAGCTGGGGGACGGTCAGCTTCTTCTTCTCCTCGCCGGAGACGTCGATGACGATGTGGCCGTCGTACATCATGATGAGCCGGTTGCCGTGGGCGATGGCGTCCTTCATGTTGTGGGTGACCATCATGGTGGTCAGATGGTTTTCCTCCACGATGCGGTCAGACAGCTCCAGCACCTTGGCGGCGGTCTTGGGGTCCAGGGCGGCGGTGTGCTCGTCCAGCAGCAGCAGCTTGGGCTTCTGCAGGGAGGCCATCAACAGCGTCAGCGCCTGGCGCTGGCCGCCGGACAGCAGGCCCACCTTGCTGGTGAGACGGTCCTCCAGGCCTAGGTCCAGGCCGTGGAGCAGCTCCTGATACCGTTCCTTCTCCGCCTTGGTGATGCCCCATTTCAGGCCCCGGTTCTGGCCCCGGCGAGCTGCCAGCGCCA
>CAMAZB010000034.1 GCA_945862785.1 uncultured Clostridia bacterium
TATGAAATTAGGTATCGTGGGCCTGCCCAACGTGGGCAAATCGACCCTATTCAATGCCATCACCAACGCCGGCGCCGAGAGCGCCAACTATCCCTTCTGCACCATCGACCCCAACGTGGGCATGGTGGCCGTGCCCGATGAGCGGCTGGACAAGCTGGCCGAGATGTACGAACCCGACAAGAAGACCCCCGCCGTCATCGAGTTCGTGGACATCGCGGGCCTGGTGAAGGGTGCCAGCCAGGGCGCGGGCCTGGGCAACAAGTTCCTGGCCAACATCCGGGAGACCGACGCCATCGTTCATGTGGTTCGCTGCTTCGACGACGAGAACATCATGCACGTCGTCGCCGACGCCGGCACCAATGTGCCCGTGGACCCCCTGGGGGACATTGAGACCATCGACCTGGAGCTCATCATGGCCGACCTGGAGATGGTGAACCGCCGCATCGAGAAGGCCCAGAAGGCCGCCAAGGGCGACAAGAAGTTCCTCCATGAGGTGGATGTGTTTAAGGGCCTGGCCGAGCACCTCAACGCCGGGAAGTCCGCTCGGACCTATGAGTGCGATGATGACGATATGGCCCTTATCGCGACTTCCGACCTGCTGAGCCTGAAACCCATCATCTACGCCGCCAATACCGACGAGGATGGCTTCACCAACCTGGATGGCAACCAGTATTACCAGCAGGTAAAGGAGTTGGCGGAGAAAGAGGGCGCCCAGGTGCTGCCCATCTGCGCCAAGCTGGAGCAGGACATCGCCGAGCTGGAGGGCGAGGAGAAGCAGATGTTCCTGGAGGAGCTGGGCGTGCAGGAGTCCGGCCTGGACCGCCTCATCAAGTGCTCTTACGCCCTGCTGGGCCTCATTTCCTTCCTGACCTACGGCAAGGACGAGTGCCGGGCCTGGACCATCAAGAAGGGCACCAAGGCTCCCAAGGCTGCCGGCAAGATCCACACCGACATCGAGCGGGGCTTCATCCGGGCCGAGGTCATCGCATACGACGACATGATGAAGTGCGGCAGCGTCAACGCCGCCAAGGAAAAGGGCCTGCTGCGCAGCGAGGGCAAGGAGTATGTGGTCCAGGATGGCGACATGATCTACTTCCGGTTCAACGTTTGAAACCTCTAGGGGCCCAGCCTCCTAGATACGCGGGCGCTGCCCGCGATACCCCTGGTGCCGCCCTCCGGGCGGCGGGTCGAGGAATTTTGGGCAGGCGCATGTCCTGCCCAAAATGATTTCATTGTTTTGAGGGGGAAACCATGACGGAATTGGAACGTCTTGCGGCCTATGACCGCATGTATGTCGATTTGCTGAAAGAACGGGACAAGGTGCTTGCCGATATGGACAGGCTCCGGGCCACCGGGAAAAACCGGGGCGTCACCTATCAGCAACTCCTGGCCCAGAAACTGACGGTTCAGAATCTCATCGGCCGGTTTGAAATTTACGGTATCAAAGAGAACTGAATGAAAATCCCGCCGGGTCTCCGCAATGTCATTAAGATAAGAGAATCGAGGCTTCTCGAAAAGTGAACTGCTACCCGTCAAGAGGACAGTGAAAAAATAGAAAGATTTCCCGGCCAGCAGCCATGTGTGCTGCTGGCCGCTTTTTATGCGGCCAGAGATAGCTGGCGCTTTTCCATCGGCGTCAAGACACCCAAGTTGCGCTGCACCCGTCTGGTGTTGTAATAACGGATATAGCTCTCAATCATTTGGACGAGATCCTGCTTTCCGGTAAACCGCTTTCCGTAATAGCGTTCCCGCTTCAGGATACCCCAGAAGCCCTCCATGGGACCGTTGTCAATGCAATGCGCCACACGAGACATACTTTGTGTCAGACCAGCTTGCTGAAGTTTATGATGGAATACTCTATTGGTGTACTGAAAGCCTCTGTCACTATGGAACAAGGGATGGGCATCCGGGTTAGCTTGAACAGCCTTAGCATAATTTCTCCGCTGTGAGCAATTGTTTTAGCAGATGATTTTATCTGCTCTATTGCCATGCCCGTTTTTTTGTCAACAAACCGGGCCAACCCCTATTTGAGGTGAGCCCGGTCCTCTCATTTTTGCCTGTTGTAACTTGCTGCATTTATCTTAATGACATTGCGGGTCTCCGGCGGGATTTTTTTCGAAAGAGGGAACATTCCGCCCCCAACAGGCGTGTTCAAGGTGAAAAGCGCTTTTCAGAACGAGGAAAGGAGGCATTGCATGACGGAGCAAGCCCTTTGCAATGCCATGCGGCTCCACGGCGACACGGTGTACCGTCTGGCCCTGTGCCGGATGCAGAATACCGCCGACGCGGAGGACGTGTATCAGGATGTATTCCTGCGGCTGTTTCAGCAGGCGGCAGACTGGGACGGGGAGCATACCAAGGCGTGGCTGATCCGGGCCACCCTGAACCGCTGCGCGGACCTGCACCGCTTCCGTCTGCGGCGTCCGGTGCTGGCGCTGGAGGACATCCCAGATGCGGCTCAATCTGGTGATCCGAGGGGTGTCGAGCTGTGGGACGCGGTGGCCCGGCTGCCGGAAAAGCTGCGGACGGCGGTGCACCTGCACTACGCCGAGGGGTACTCCACCGAGGAGATTGCCGCGCTGCTGGGAGTCCCGGCAACCACGGTACGGACCCGGCTCCACCGGGCGCGGCATCAACTGAAAGACCTGTTGGGAGGTAACGAAAATGGAGAATAACTATCGCAAACTGATGGAGGAGATTGTGGTTCCGGAGGGGCTGGAGGACCGGGTCTTGTACGCGGCCCGGCGGCAGAAGGCGGAGCAGGTGGGGCCGAAGCACCTGGCGAGGAGTCACTGGAAGCCCGTGCTGCGGGGAGCGGTGTGTGCCGCCTGCGCCCTGGCGCTGGTGCTGGGGACCGTCCATTTGCGGCCCGCTGAAAAGAGCGGGGACCAGCCGGGGAGCACGTCGGTGGTGGCGCTGGACTACGCCTTCGGCCTGACGGCCTATGCGGCAGATACCGGAGAGACAGTAACGCCCAACGCAAACGGTGGGCTGGTCCTGGCCGCGTCAAAAGGCACGGAATTCGCCCATACTGTGCTGGACCAGGAGACTGCGGAACACGGCAAGTTTACGAACTACCGCTTCCGGGTCAATGGTGACGGTATTCGGATGGTCAAGCTGTCCATCGACCGGGGCGGCCTGTACCGCAGGGGAGCGGAAGGAGCGCCGGAGCCGTTGGGAAGCAGTGTCACGGAGCCTTATGACCCGGCTGTCAGTTACGGTCTCTGGGTGCCGCCGGAAGCGTTTCGCCCGGGTGGTGAAAAGGTGAATTTTGACGGCGCGGAATTACAGGTGACAGCTGTGTTTAATGACGGAACGGAGCGGACGGAGCGGTATCTCCTGACGGAAGAAAAACTGCGGGCGTTCCAAAGCGAGGACGGCACCATGACGCTGGCACCGGGGCTGGCGGGGGATGAGCAGGCGGATATTCCGGGACTATACGCCGCCCGGATGGAGAGCCGCTGGCTCCAGTGGCCGGTGCAGGACAGCCGGACCGTATGGAAGGGCAATCCCTATGGCATCATCAACGGAAAACTGCACAGCGGCATCGACATCCCCGCCGACCAGGGGGCCGTCATCCTGGCGGCGGCGGACGGCACCGTCACCGAGGTGGGGTTTGACCGGGAACGGGGCAACTATCTGGTGCTGGACCACGGGGATGGCCTCACCACGATGTATGCCCACTGCCGAAACGTGGATGTGAAGGAGGGCGACGCGGTCAAGGCCGGGGAGATGGTCGCCGCCGTGGGCTCCACCGGCATGTCCACCGGGCCGCACCTCCATTTTGAGGTCCGCCAGGACGGCGAGGCCCAGAACCCGGTGACCTACTTCGACAGCGCCATCCGGGACTCCCTGAAAGCGGAATAATAACAAGGCCCCTCTCCCGTTGGGAAAGGGGCTTCAGCTTGTTATTTGCAGTGGCATATTCCCGGGCCGCTTTTGCATACGGCTCGGACAGATCCCCCTCATCGTCCGCCGTCAGCTCACCGGTGGACAACTTTCGGTATAGTTTCGTGCGCAGGCGGGCTTTTTGCAGGATATGGATGGCGTCCCCCGGGGCTTTGTCCAGAAACTCAAAGTTTTTCTTGTAATCGAGTTCGTCGTGCATTTCCATCACCTCATACTATATCATAGGTCTAAATCACCCTATTTTCGATAGGTCAATGGGGCATAATTTTCTTGGGTAATGGATATGACACCGATGAAAGTGCTCCGAAAAGAGCGGGGCTATTCCCAGGTCAAGATGCAGATGCTGACGGGCATCGACCAAAGTGATTATTCCAAAATCGAGAGCGGCAAGCGCAACATGACCTTTGAACAGTGCCGGCGCGTTGCGCTGACACTGGAGACCAGCATGGATTATCTGGCTGGCCTGACGGATGAGCAGCAGCCGTATCCGCCCAAAAGTAGGACCGTTACAGAGCATCTGTAACGGCCTATTTTATTTTTTTAAGTATAAAAGTAAATATTGACTTTCATAAAATAAAAGATTATATTTATTTTATGAAAGGAGCGTGAGCGTATGGCGACAATTCCCACCTGGATGACGGAGCTGGAGGATGAGGACCTGGCATTCATCAAGAAATTCATCCTGTCGTCCGGGTCCTTGAAAGAGGTGGCGTCGCTGTACGGCGTCAGCTATCCCACGGTGCGGCTGCGGCTGGATCGTCTCATTCAGAAAATTAAGCTGACGGAAACGGCGGAGGCGGACCCCTATGTGTCCCTGGTGAAGCGGCTGGCGGTGGACGACAAGCTGGACTTTGACACAGCCAAGCTCTTGATCGCGGAATACCGAAAGACGAGGGAGGGGTGACGGATGCGGTATGGGATCGCGAGTGGCATACGAGTCTATCTGGATGCTGGAGATACCATAAAATTTGTGGTAATTGCCATAGCAGCTATTCTTCTGGAGCTTTTCCTGGCTCGCCGGGAAAAGCGTTGGCCGGGCTTGTTGCTGCCAATAGCCAGCGTTTTGTGGGCTGCTGCTGATCTTATCATCTGCCTGGGCAGCGCCTCGGATGCGCCTTTTGGGATGCGGCTGGGGGTTTCACTCCATCTGTTTTTCTTTCAGAATGTCAGGACGATGGTACTGCTCATCATCTATGCCGTCTGCCGGGAGCACAGGCGGCGGAAGGCGGGGGAGCTGGACAAGACCCTCATCGATGACCTGTGATACAGAAGGAGGAACCATATGATAACAACCATAATAGTCGCATTATGCAGCATCCTGCCGTTTCTGATCGGCTTGGTGGTTTTGCAGGTCTTTCTCTCCAAACGGGAGAGCAAGTGGCCGGGGCTGATCCTGCCGCTGCTGTCGCTTTTGATCTCCCTGCTACTGGTGCTCAACGTGACGGTACACAATGGCGAGTTCCCCTGGGGGCCGATTCTGGCGTCCCTGATTTTGGGCAACATCCCCACGGTGATTCTGCTTGCCATCTACTTCGCCAGCCGGGAGAAATTCCGCAAGCGCAGCGAACTGGACAAAATGAATATCAAGGACCTGTGAATAAAAAGGCAGGCTGTCGATAACCCCGGAAATGTAGGAAAACGGGAAGGAAGGGTGTGCGCGGCTGGCCCGCAGGACGTTTCGGAGCGCAACCGGGCGTAGCCCGGCTCTTAGCGCGGAGATGAACCCAGGAAGGGTGCCCTGCGCCATTCAAATCAATAGATTTCAGAACTTTTTGAAAGTTCTGAAATCTCAGCTTGTCGAAAAGACTTTTTCGACAAGCAAAGGAGCGGTGCAAAAAGCTGCACCGCTCCTTTGCGTTCCTATGTATTCCTTACACCGTGGTACCCATCGCGGCACAGAAAGCCAGAGACAGGAAAGAAACTTCCTTGTCATCGCTGCGGGAGGTGAGGGCCACGGGCACCTTGGCGCCCACGACCACGCCGCAGGTCTTGGCCTTGGCGTGCATCTGCCAGCACTTGACGATCAGGTTGCCCGCCAGCAGGCTGGGGACCACGATGCCGTCGAAGTTGCCGCACAGGGGCTCGTCGTAATTCTTCAGCCGGGCAGCCTCTTTGGACAGGATCAGGTCGTAGGCGATGGGGCCCACCAGGTTGCAGTTGGCGATGGGGGTATCTGCATGGGAGCGCACCAACTCCTGGGCCTCCATGGTGTCCTTCATGTGGAAGTTGACCTCTTCCACCATGGACAGCAGAGCGATATTGGGCTTCTCGTAGCCGACGGACTCCAGAGTTTCCGTCATACTGCGGATGATCTCCTTTTTCTGCTGGATGTCGGGCTGAATGGTGACGGTAACGTCGCCGATGGCAATGAGCTTGGGATACTCGGGCATGCTCACCAGGTCGATGTGGACCAGCCGCTTGTCGGTGCGAAGCTCGTTCTTCTTGTCCAGCAGGGCCATAAGGAAGTCCCGGGTCTGAGTGTTGCCGCGCATCAGTACGTCGCCCTCGCCCCGGCGGATGACATCGACAGCTGCCTGGACAACATCCTCGCCGGGCTGGGTAGCCACCAGGGAGTAGGGCTTGTCCTTCAGGCCCAGACGCTCCAGCATCGGCTCAATTTTTTCGGCTTCGCCTACCAGAACGGGGGTGGCAAATCCCGCGTCCTGCGCCTCAAAGGTGCCGAGCAGAATGTTTTCAGCGTCCGCGCCGGCGATGACCACGCGCATCTTGCGGAAGGACCGCTTGGCCCGTTCCACGATTTGGTTGAAATCCTTCATTTCCATGATAACTGGTTCTCCTTCTTGATCTGTTTCTCATAGCGAAAATGACGGTAGGACCGTTTTCGCCCCTTCTTTCCACTAATAACACATTTTACAAGAAACGACAATGAATTACAAGTATGTTTTGTAAAAATTGTCAATATTGATAAAAAATAAACAAAAAATCGGTCATTCTAGAAAAAGAGAGAAGTTGATAGACGTAAAGAAACCCGCCGCCGTGAATATTACGGCGGCGGGTCTTGGTCAGTCGTGCGCCCGGGGGAGATTCCAGCGGAAGTGGGCGGAGAGGCAGCGGATGAGAATGATGGCTCCGCTGCCCAGCAGCATGGAAAGCATCTCTCCCGCATAGTGCCACAGAAGCCCGCAGAGCAGAGCGCCTACCAGCGACGCGCTGGCGTAGACGTGTTTGACGAAGATATAGGGAGTGTCCCCGGCCATTATGTCTCGCAGGAGACCGCCGCCCACGCCGGTGATGACGCCTACGAACACCAGCAGGAAGACTGTGGCCTGGGGCACATGGGCGTAGGCCGTGCGGATGCCCACTACGGTGAAGATGCCAAGGCCCGCGGTGTCCATCCAGAACATGGCCTTGTCAAATAAAACGGTGTTGTGCATCAGAAGGCGGCGCACCCTGGGGAAGAACAACACCAGCGCCGCAGCCAGGGCCACCGTGGCGTAGATGGGGTTCCGGAAGGTGGCGGGGGGCGTGTTGCCCAGGATCAGGTCCCGGATGACACCGCCGCCCACGGCGGTAGTCAGGGCCAGGATGCAGACGCCGAAGATGTCCATGTTCTTCTTGATGCCGGTCATGGCCCCGGAGGCCGCGAAAGCCACGGTGCCGATCAGCTCAAGGATCAGGATGAAAGTCTCCATGGCGGCCCCTCCTAACAGGCGCCTTGCCGCACCATCTCCATGAAGGCGGCGGCTGCCGCCGTGGGGGTCACATCCCGGAGCGTGCACATATCCACGGAGCGGGCGGGGATGGTGAAGTCCGTTTTCAGCGCCCGGATATCCCCGGATTCCAGAGCTTTCTGGACAAATTCCAGCGTTACACCCGCCACACCCAGGCCGATGTGGGCCAGGGATACCAGCAGACTGCGGGAGGAGAGCTCGATCTCCGGAGACAGAGTAACGCCGTGCTTCAAAAACTCCTGTTCCAGAAAGACCCGGCTGCTGGCCTTTCGCTCCAACAGGATCAGTGGGAAATCCGCGATCTCCCGACGGGTGTACACATGGTCGAAGTCGCAGTCGTAGCCGCTGCCCGCCACAAAGGCAGAGTGGGTGGCAAAGCAGGGCCAGGACTCCACCGCACTGTCGGCGGGGGAGGAGGCGAAAGCAATGTCCACCGCGCCGGATTTGAGCATGCTCAGCACCTTGGCACTGCGGCCACTGACGATCTTCAGCCGGATGCCGGGGTGGAGGCGGTGAAAGTCGTCCAGATAGGGTACCAGAAACTGGGAGGTCACCGTGTCGCTGGCACCGATGACCAGGGTACCCAGCAGAAGCTGCTGGGCCTGGGAGAGCTTGTCCTCTCCCGTCGCCAGCAGGCCCAGGGCGCTGCGGACGTACTGGTAGAGCATCTGCCCCTCGCTGGTCAGGCTGACGCCCCGGGGACTCCGGGCGAACAGGCGGGCCTGGAGCGCCGTCTCCAGCTGTTTGACGGACTGGCTCACCGCCGACTGGGAGATATACAGGTTTTTCGCTGCCACGGAGATGTTGCCGGTCTCGGCTACCTCCTTGAACACGCGGTAGAGTTCCAGCTTGACTGACATAAGGACCCTCCTGAAATTAGCGTTTCTTATCAGTGATAATAGTATTATAAGCAAAAAATAGACTGGGTGCAACAGAACGGACAAAAATTCCTGGAATTTCTTTTCAAAGGGCCGCTTCTTTGCTATACTAATACGGAATTATAAGAGGAGTACGAATAATGCGTTACGACAATATTATTTGGGATTTTGACGGCACTCTGTTTGACACCTATCCCGCCATGTGCGGGGATTTGCGGAAGGTGATGGAGGGCCTGGGGGTCCAGGTCACGGCGGAGGATCTGATCTCCCGGTTTACCGCCTCCCGGGGGACGGTACTGGCGTGGTGCGGCCAGCAGGCGGGACTGCCCGCCGAAGAGGTAGACCGGATCTACCGGGCCTGGGTGGCGGAGCATGGCCAGCCGGAGGCCCATCCGTTCCCCCATGTGCGGGAATTCCTGGCCCGGTTCCGGGCGGCGGGGGGCAGCAACTTCATCTTTACCCACCGCAGCGGCTCCGTCCACGATTACCTGGCGAAGGAGGGACTGACGGGATTCTTCACGGACGTGGTTTCCGCCGGGACCACCTATGCCCGGAAGCCCGACCCGGCGGGAAATCTGCACCTCATTGAAACCTGGGGCCTGGACCGGGACCGGACTCTTGCGGTGGGGGACCGGGAACTGGACATTCTGGCGGCCAAAGGCGCGGGCATTCATGCCTGTCTGTTCTGCCCAGAGCCCCGGGAAACGGCGGCGGACTGCCGTATCCGGGACTTTACGGAGCTGGACGCCCTGGTGGGCTTGGAATAAGAGGAGGAGCCTATGCTGTATCACATTCTGGCGGTGGGCGACGTGGTGGGGGAGCCGGGGCTTCGGCACCTGGAAAAAAACCTGCGCCCGCTGAAAAAACTGAAAGATATCGCTTTTACCGTGGTCAACGGTGAGAATGCCTCCGGCGTGGGACTGACGCCGGAGCAGGCCTGGCGCATCTATGACGCCGGGGCCGACGCTGTCACCCTGGGCAACCACACCTTTGGAAAAATGCAGATCCGGGACATGCTGGAGGAGACTCCCTGGCTGCTGCGGCCCGCCAACTATACGGGCCGGGCGCCGGGGCACGGCTGCGAAATTTTTGACCTGGGCGCCGTCCGGGTGCGGGTGATGAACCTGATCGGCCGCTGTGACCTGGACTGGAAAGCGGGCGATCCCTTCACCACGGCGGACGCCCTGCTGAAGCAGGGAGAGGCCGATTTTACCCTGGTGGACTTCCACGCCGAGGCCACCAGCGAGAAGCTGGCGCTGGGCTATTACCTGGACGGCCGGGTGTCGGCCCTGTGGGGCACCCACACCCATGTCCCCACCGCCGACGAGCGGGTGTACCCCAAGGGCACCGGCTATCTCACCGACCTGGGCATGACCGGTCCCATTGAGTCTGTGCTGGGCGTGGAGCCGAAACAGTCCGTGGAGGGCTTTTTGGGCGGACTGCCGGGCCGCTACCGGCCCGCCGAGGGGCCCTGCAAGCTGCAGGGCGCCGTGTTTACCCTGGACAGCGATACCGGACTGTGTACCGCCGTGGAACGGGTGGAAGTCCGGTAAGAAATAAAATGATCAGACAGGAGATCACAGAGATGTCTATTCAGAAAGTCAGAGCGTATTTTGAGCAATTCGGCATCGCCGACCGCATCCGGGAGTTTGAGGTGTCCTCCGCCACCGTGGAGCTGGCGGCTGTCGCCGTGGGCGTGGAGGGCGCCCGCATCGCCAAGAGCCTGAGCTTTAAAGTGGACGACCAGCCCATCATCATCGTGGTGGCCGGCGACGCCAAAGTGGACAACAGCGCCTATAAAAAGCAGTTCCATACCAAGGCCAAAATGCTGACCCACGAGGAGGCCCACACCCTCATCGGCCACGATGTGGGCGGCGTGTGTCCCTTTGCCCTGCCGGACAATGTGAAGACGTATCTGGATGTGTCTTTGAAGCGGTTTGAAACGGTGTTCCCCGCTGCGGGAAGCGACAACAGCGCCATCGAATTTACCTGTGAGGAGCTGGAGAAGTATTCCTCTAACTTCGTGGAATGGGTCGACGTCTGCAAGGATTGGAGAGAGTAAAGAGGGGATTTCATCCCTCCCTTTGCCCGTAAAGGGCACGCCGCATCCGTAAGGCAGCAAAGCTGCTAACGGCTGCGCGGTAGATACCCCAACACCGTCGCGGCATTACGATTCCCGGTCCCGTTGGGACCGCCAACCGTGCCGCTTCCTCGAAACAGCCTCGCTTTATCCGCCGCTGGCGGCGCTTCGGCTGTTTCCACCGTGACGTCGGTCACTGGTGAACGCCGCCCTTGGATTGCCGTTGGCGCTTCAGCGCCTTACGGATATCGCATACCTCCTGCGGGTAAAGGCGGCTGAGTCAAAGTATTTTTGCCACGTACAGAAGGTGAATTGCCGCAAAACGGCAAGAGAGGCCGCCCTGGGGCGCGCCGCGGCAAAAATGATTGAAATTATATGATGCAGCAGGGAGAATTACCATGCTCAGATTTATCCACGCCGCTGATTTCCATTTGGACAGCGCCTTCGGCGCCCTGACCGCCCGGCAGGCGGCTGCCCGCCGGCGGGAGTGCCGGGAGACGCTGTTCCGTCTGGCGGACTATGTGAATCGGGAGGGCATCCAGCTGGCGCTGCTGGCCGGAGACCTGTTCGACAGTGCCAGCGCCTTCCGGGAGACCGGGGAGCAGCTTGCCCGGGCGCTGGGACAGATGAAGGCCCGGGTATTCATCGCCCCCGGCAACCACGACTGCGTCACCGCCGGCAGTCCCTGGCAAACGGTGGAATGGCCGGAGAATGTGACCGTGTTTCGGGAAAACCGGATGACGGCAGCGGAGGTGCCGGAGCTGGGTGTGACCGTCCACGGCGCCGCCTTTACCGCACCGGAGCAGGCCACAGGCCTGCTGACGGGCTTCACTGCCCCGGCGGACGGCGGCGTACACATCGGCTTGCTCCACGGCGAATTGGAGCCTGCCGAGGCCCGGTACGACCCCATCCGCAGGGAGGAGGTCGCCGCCAGCGGCCTTGCCTATCTGGCCCTTGGCCACATCCACAAGCGGACAGAACCACTGAGTTTCGGAGGGACCGTCTGCGCCTGGCCGGGCTGTCTGGAGGGACACGGTTTCGACGAACTGGGGGAGAAGGGGTTTTATCAGGGCGTGCTGTCAGAGGACGGCACTGTGACTTTGACCTTCGTGCCCTTTGCCCTGCGGCGGTATGAGATATTAGAGGTAGACGTGACAGGCAAAGATCCCCGCCGGGCAGTGGAGGAAGCCCTCCCGCAGGAGACGGAAAAGAACCTCTGCCGCATCCTGCTTACCGGGGAGACCGGCGAGGGCGGCGCGGACGCCGCCGGACTGCGGGAAGCCCTGACGGAGCGGTTTTACGCCCTGGATGTCCGGGATCACACCCGGATGGCGGAGGATATCTGGGCTCGGGCCGGGGAGGACTCCCTGCGGGGACTGTTCCTCCGGGAGCTGTGGGCCAAATGGGATGCTGCCGGAAGCGAGAAGGAGCGGGAGACCGTCACCCGTGCCGTCCGGTTCGGCCTGGCGGCGCTGGACCACAGGGACTTGGGGTGATTCCCCCTCAGCCGGGGGCACTCCTCATAAATCCCTCTTGACACCGATTTCAATTCCTGCTAATATACTGGGGTAAATCCAATAGCGTGATGAACGGAAAGAGTAACAGCTTACCCAAAGGACAGAGAGGGCGCGTCATCGGCTGCAAGCGCGCCTGCGGCGGGAGCTGCGAAGTGCGTCCGGGAGCGCGGGGGATGCAGAAGCCCTCCGCCTGGCCTCCGTCAAGGGCCCCTTGAGTGATAAATGAGAGTGGAACCGCGATTCGTCGCCTCTCGTACTTTGGTACGGGAGGCGCTTTTTATTAGGAAACACCGAATCAAATCGTCTGCGGCGTCTTGCAAAAAATTTGCGGCCTGAATGCGTTGCGATTTTTTGAAATACACAGAGTATTTCCGCAAAATCGCGCCTTTTCATACCACAATTTTTTGAAGCAATCCGCTCTTGCCGATTGAATCGGTCTTTCCTGCCTCCCGGCCGACACAAGGAGCAATTTTTATGGCAAAACGAGTGACCCGACTGGGCGGCCTGCTTGCCGCCTACCAGCGCCGCGATCCCGCGGCCCGCAGCAAATTGGAGATTTTTCTCCTCTATCCCGGCGTCCACGCCGTTCTCTACCACCGGCTGGCCCACTGGCTGTACGTTCACCACCGCTTTTTCCTGGCCCGGTGCGTGTCCCAGTGGAACCGCTTTTGGACCGGCATCGAGATCCATCCCGGCGCCACCATCGGCCACCGGCTGGTCATCGACCACGGCATGGGCATTATCATCGGCGAGACCGCCGAGATCGGCGACGACTGCCTGCTCTACCAGGGGGTGACCCTGGGCGGAACAGGCAAGGATAAGGGTAAACGGCACCCCACTCTTGGCAACAACGTGCTGGTGGGCTCCGGCGCCAAGGTGCTGGGCCCCTTCACCGTGGGCGACAACGCCCGCATCGCGGCCGGCGCCGTGGTGCTGGGCGAGGTGCCTCCCGGCTGCACC
This sequence comes from uncultured Clostridia bacterium, assembly GCA_945862785.1. Taxonomy (GTDB): domain Bacteria; phylum Bacillota; class Clostridia; order Oscillospirales; family Oscillospiraceae; genus Oscillibacter. The sequence continues at coordinate 13,037 of CAMAZB010000034.1, forward strand.
GCCGTGGGCGTGCCCGCCCGGGTGGTACGGGTGAACGGCAAGCCTATCTACTACGCCGACGACGTGGACCAGATCCATGTGGCCGACCCGGTGGTGGATGAGCTGCTGGCCATGTCCCAGCGTATCGAGGAACTGGAAAAGGAACTGCAAGAACTGAAAGAACCGAATAAACGGAAGGAGACGGCCTGAAATGTATCTGTACAATTCAGCGACCCATAAGAAAGACGAATTCAAGACCCACACGCCCGGTCATGTGGAGATGTACACCTGCGGCCCCACCGTGTATCATTTTGCCCACATCGGCAACCTCCGCAGCTATATTATGGAGGATGTACTGGAGAAGTACCTGCGCTATGCCGGTTATGACGTCAACCGCGTGATGAACATCACCGACGTGGGCCATCTGACCTCCGACGCCGACGAGGGCGAGGACAAGATGCTCAAGGGCGCCCGGCGGGAGCACAAGTCCGTCATGGAGATCGCCCAGTTCTACACCGATGCCTTCTTCGAGGACTGCCGCAAGCTGAACATCAAGCGGCCTGACGTGGTGCAGCCTGCCACCGGCCTCATTGACGATTTCATCAAGATCGTCAAGAAGCTGGAGGACACCGGCTATGCCTATTTCGCCGGCGGCAACGTGTATTTCGACACCTCCAAGCTCAGCCATTATTATGTCTTCAACGACCACGATGAGGAGGACCTGGCTGTGGGCGTCCGGGAGGGCGTGGAGGAGGACACCAACAAGCGCAACAAGAACGATTTTGTGCTGTGGTTCACCAAGTCCAAGTTCGAGGATCAGGCGCTCAAGTGGGATTCCCCCTGGGGCGTGGGCTATCCCGGCTGGCACATCGAGTGCTCCGGCATCTCCCTGAAATACAACGGCGAATATCTGGACCTCCACTGCGGCGGCGTGGACAACGCCTTCCCCCACCACACCAATGAGATCGCCCAGTCCGAGAGCTACCTGGGCCATCCCTGGTGCCCGCAGTGGTTCCATGTGGCCCATCTGAACACCAATGACGGCAAGATGAGCAAGTCCAAGGGCGAGTTCCTGACGGTCTCCCTGCTGGAGGAGAAGGGCTACGATCCCCTGGCTTACCGGTGGTTCTGCCTCCAGAGCCACTACCGCAAGGCCCTGGTGTTTACCTGGGAGAATCTGGACAACGCCGTGGCTGCCTACAACAAGCTCATTGCCCGTATCGCGGCCCTGAAGCCCGAGGGCGAGGTGGAGCAGGCCGTGTTTGACGAGTACAAGGCCAAGTTCATCCAGACCATGGGCAACGACCTGAACACCTCCATGGGCGTGACGGCCATCTTCGACGTGCTGAAGGCAAAGACCAACGACGCCACCAAGCTGGCCCTGATCGGGGACTTCGATCAGGTGCTGAGCCTGAGCTTGTTGGAAAAGGCGGCCAAGGTCCGCGAGGAGCAGGCCAAGGCAAAGACAGCCCAGGCTGCCGGCGGGGAATACACCGTCACCGGCGAGGGCGATCCCGCCATCGACGCGTTGGTGATGCAGCGCTACGAGGCCAAGAAGGCCAAGAATTTCGCGGAGGCCGACCGTATCCGTGACGAGCTGAAAGCCCAGGGCATCGAGATCATCGACACCAAGGGCGGCGCCAGCTGGAAGCGCATGTAAGAAAAAATGAAAGCGGGAGCCGGTTGGCTCCCGCTTTTTCTTGACAAGATCTGACATTTCGGCTACTATAAAGAAACGAACACACAGTATAGTGGCTGTTTTGCCGGAGAGGATGGCATCCTATGGAATTGAACCGCGCCGTTGCCGAAAACATCAAGCGCATCCGCAAAAGCAAAAAACTGAGCATGGAGCGCCTGGCGGCGGAGGCCGGCGTGTCCCGCAGTATGCTGGGGCAGATCGAGCGGGGAGAGGCCAATCCCTCCGTGGCCATTCTGGGAAAGCTGGCGGGGGCGCTGAAGGTGCCTGCCGAGGTTTTGCTGGAAAACGACGATTTCGTGTCCCTGGCCCAGTACCGGGAGGTGGACACCAAGCCCGTCCGCCTGGATGGGGGCAAGGCCGTCCTGCGGCCCAATTTTCCCTATGACGACATGACCCGCATTGAGAGTTATTTCCTGGACCTGTACATCAGCGCACGATACGCTCCCGAGCTGTCCGTGCCAGGCTGTGTGTGCTATGCCACCCTGCTCTCCGGAACCGTGACGCTGGAGGCGGAGGGGGAGACCTTCCGCATGGTGGAGCGGGACGCGGTGCGCTTCGCCGCCGACCGGGTCTACCGTTTCGAGAACATGACCAATTCCTCCGCCCGGCTGCTGCTGATCTACCAATATTTGAAATAAGGAGCCTGTTTTCATGCATATCCGCACCGCTGCTTTGGCGGACCTGCCCGCCGTGACGGCGGTGGAGGCCGCCTGCTTTCCCACCGCTGAGGCCGCCACGGAGGCCGATTTTGCCGCCCGGTTGGCAGTGTATCCCAACCACTTCTGGCTGATGGAGGACGACAACGGTACTCTCGTCAGCTTCGTCAACGGCCTTGTCACCGATGAGCCCCACCTCCGGGACGAAATGTACGCCGATGCGGGCTTCCATGATGAAAACGGCGCCTGGCAGATGATCTTCGGCGTCAACACCCTGCCGGAATACCGCCGCCGGGGCATGGCGGAACAGGTGCTCCGGCAGGTCATTACCGATGCGAAGGCTCAGGGGCGGAAGGGCTGTGTCCTGACCTGCAAGGACAAGCTCCTGCACTACTACGGCAAGCTGGGTTTTGTAAATGAGGGCGTTTCCCAGTCCACCCACGGCGGCGTGGTGTGGTATGAAATGCGGCTGACATTTTAACAAAAAAACGCGCCCATAGGGCGGTGCTCGTAAAACAGTGAATCCTCCGTATGGCTTAGATCATACGGAGGATTTATTTCTGTCTAATCTTCAAACTTGCAGGCGGCGAACGCTTTGTCAAAACCGATTGGCCGCAGCAAGTACACAGGGGATGGCCGCTTTAGCGGCGCAAGGGGGTTGTAGCCACCTTGACGGAACAAAGTGAGGCCGGACGTAAAATTTTGTGTAAGCGATTTTCGACAAAGTCAAGAATGGCGCTGGAAAGCAGGGCGGATTCTGGCCTGAATCCCTTGATTACCGAAAGCCATGGCGGTCAGAACGGTATGCGCGCCGGCACGGCGTGAATGCCGGTCTGGCCGCCGTGGCATACTAGGACAAGGGAGTCAGCCAACGGCTCGGTCGGCGAACATGATCTCCAGCTGGCTGAGCACCAGATCCCAGTTCTGACATCTGGCGTGCCAGTGTTTCACGATGCGCTGGGAGGCCAGATACAGCATCCGGCGCAGGGAGTCGTCATTCG
>CAMAZB010000035.1 GCA_945862785.1 uncultured Clostridia bacterium
GTCGGCCCCCAGCGTCTGATCGGCGAGATCCTGACCATGAAGGGCGACACCGCCTCCATCCAGGTCTATGAGGAGACCTCCGGCCTGGGCCCCGGCGCTGAGGTCATCACCACCGGTGCGCCCATGAGCGTGGAACTGGGCCCCGGCATGATCGAGGGTATCTACGACGGTATCCAGCGTCCGCTGGAGAAGATCGTGGAGAAGGTGGGCGATTGCATCACCCGCGGCGTGGAGGTCCCCGCCATTGACCATGAGAAGAAGTGGGAGTTCACCGCCACCGCCAAGGTGGGCGACAAGGTCACCGGCGGCGACATCATCGGCACCGTGCCCGAGACGCCCGTTGTGCTCCACAAGATCATGGTTCCTCCCTATATGAGCGGTACCATCACTGAGATCAAGAGCGGTTCTTTCAATGTGACGGAGACCATCGCCACCCTGAAGACCGACGACGGCAGGGAAGTGCCCCTGACCATGACCCAGAAGTGGCCTGTCCGTGTGGGCCGTCCCTACACCAAGAAGTATCCCCCCACGCGGCCTCTGTGCTCCGGCCAGCGTATCATCGACACCATGTTCCCCATCGCCAAGGGCGGTACGGCGGCTGTTCCCGGTCCCTTCGGTTCCGGTAAGACCGTGGTGCAGCACCAGCTGGCCAAGTGGTCCGATGTGGACATCGTGGTCTACATCGGCTGCGGCGAGCGCGGCAACGAGATGACCGACGTTCTGCGTGAGTTCCCCGAACTGAAGGACCCCCGCACCGGCGAGTCCCTGATGAAGCGGACCGTGTTGATTGCCAACACCTCCGATATGCCCGTGGCTGCCCGTGAGGCTTCTGTGTACACCGGTATCACCATCGCTGAGTATTTCCGCGATATGGGTTATGACGTGGCCGTCATCGCCGACTCCACCTCCCGCTGGGCCGAGGCTCTGCGTGAGATGTCCGGCCGTCTGGAAGAGATGCCCGGCGAAGAAGGCTACCCCGCGTACCTGGCTTCTCGTCTGGCTCAGTTCTACGAGCGTGCCGGTTCCGTGGAGTGCATTGGCTCTGACGACCGCAAGGGCAGCCTGACCGCTGTCGGCGCCGTTTCCCCTCCGGGCGGCGACCTGTCCGAGCCTGTTTCTCAGGCCACCATGCGTATCGTCAAGGTGTTCTGGGCTCTGGATTCCTCTCTGGCCTACAAGCGTCATTTCCCGGCCATCAACTGGCTGAGTTCCTACTCCCTGTACCTGGATTCCCTGAAGTCCTGGTTCGATGAGAACTTGGGTCCCGAGTTTATGCAGGACCGTGCCCAGGCCATGAGCATCCTCCAGAACGAGGCCAGCCTGAACGAGATCGTCCAGCTGGTCGGTAAGGACGCCTTGTCTCCCGCTGACCAGCTGACTCTGGAAGTCGCCCGTATGGTGCGTGAGGACTTCCTGCAGCAGAACGCCTTTACGGACATTGACGGTTTCTCCTCCTATGACCGGCAGAAGAAGCTGCTGTCCATCATCCTCAGCTATGACAAACTGTGCCGTACGGCCATCGCCCAGGGCGCGCCTGTCACCAAGCTGTTTGATATCCCGGCCCGAGAGAAGATTGGCCGTGCCAAGAGCGTGCCTGTGGAGGATTATCCCAAGGTCTATGGCCAGATCCAGGCCGAGATGGAGCAGCAGATCGAAGCTGTTGCCGCCCAGGGAGGTGAGCTGTAATGATTCGTGAATACAAAACCGTAGAAGAGATCAACGGCCCTTTGATGATGGTCCGCATGGTCGAAAATGTCACTTACGACGAACTAGTGGAGATCGAACTGCATGACGGCTCCATTCGCCGCGGCAAGGTGCTGGAGGTCAACGGCGACGCCGCTGTTGTTCAGCTCTTCGAGTCCGCCGCCGGTATCAACCTGGCGGACGCCAAGGTTCGTTTCCTGGGCCATCCCCTGCAGCTGGGCGTGTCCGGCGATATGCTGGGCCGCGTGTTCAACGGCATGGGGCAGCCCATCGACGGTGGTCCCGACATCCTGCCCGAGGAGTACCGGGATATCAACGGCCTGCCCATGAACCCCGCTGCCCGTGACTACCCCAACGAGTTTATCCAGACCGGCGTTTCCACTATTGACGGTCTGAACACCCTGGTTCGTGGCCAGAAGCTGCCCATCTTTTCCGGCTCCGGTCTGCCTCACGCCAACCTGGCGGCTCAGATCGCCCGTCAGGCCAAGGTGCTGGGCGACGAGGCCACCAACTTCGCCGTCGTGTTCGCCGCCATCGGTATCACGTTTGAGGAGTCTGAGTTCTTCGTCAGCGAGTTCCGCCGTACCGGCGCTATCGACCGTACCGTGCTGTTCAGCAACCTAGCCAACGACCCCGCTGTTGAACGTATCAGCACGCCCCGTATGGCCCTGACCGCTGCTGAGTATCTGGCCTTTGAAAAGGGTATGCAGGTGCTGGTCATCATGACCGATATCACAAACTACGCCGAGGCTCTGCGTGAGGTCTCCGCGGCTAAGAAGGAAGTCCCCGGCCGCCGCGGCTTCCCTGGCTACCTGTACACCGACCTGGCAACGCTGTACGAGCGCGCCGGCCGCCGTCTGGGCAACCCCGGCTCCATCACCCTGATCCCCATTCTGACCATGCCCGAGGATGACAAGACCCACCCCATCCCCGACTTGACCGGTTATATCACCGAGGGCCAGATCATTCTGAGCCGTGCGCTGTACCGACAGGGCATCCATCCTCCCGTGGACGTGCTGCCCAGCCTGTCCCGTCTGAAGGATAAGGGCGTCGGCAAGGGCAAGACCCGTGAGGACCATGCGGACACCATGAACCAGCTGTTCGCCGCGTACTCCACCGGTAAGGATAACAAGGAGCTGATGTCCATTCTGGGCGAGGCTGCACTGACTCCCACCGACCTGCTGTACGCCAAGTTCGCGGACGAGTTCGAGCGCCGCTACGTCAACCAGGGCTACGAGGAGAACCGCTCCATCGAGGAGACTTTGGACCTGGGTTGGGAGCTGCTGAGCATTCTGCCTAAGAGTGAGCTGAAACGTATCAAACCGGAACTGATCGAGAAGTACTGGCCGAAGAAAGACCAGGAATAAGGAGGGGATAGCCAATGGCGAATATCACGGTAAGCCCCACCCGTATGGAACTCACCCGCCTGAAAGGCAAGCTGCGTACCGCCCAGCGCGGCCACAAGCTGCTGAAGGATAAGCGGGATGAGCTGATGAAGCAGTTTCTGGATACAGTCCGGGAGGTCCGCGCCCTCCGGGCTGAGGTGGAGGAGGATCTGATGACGGTGCATAAGTCTTTCACCGTCGCCTCCGCCCTGATGAGCTCCGAGGCTCTGGAGCAGGCTTTGCTGTATCCCAAGCAGAGCGTGGAACTGACGATGTCTTTCAAGAACATCATGTCCGTCAATGTGCCCGTATATGATTTCCAGACCAAGACGAAGTCTGATTCCGACATCTATCCCTATGGTTTCGCGGCGACCTCCGGCGAATTGGATACCGCTGTGGACGCTTTGGGTCATGTGTTCCGCAAGATGCTGAAGCTGGCAGAGATCGAGAAGTCTGCCCAGCTGATGGCGGAGGAGATCGAAAAGACTCGCCGCCGCGTCAACGCTTTGGAATATGTGATGATCCCCAATACACAGGAGTCCATCCGCTATATCACCATGAAGCTGGACGAGAACGACCGTGCCACCACCACCCGTCTGATGAAAGTCAAGGACATGATCCTGAAGCAGGCGCTGGAGGAAAAGCGGGAGAAGACCGAAGAGGCTGTCCAGGCCTTCGGCGGCTCTGGAGAGAGCGGAGTTTAAAAGCGGATTTAACCGTTTTTCGGTAAAAAAGCAGGCGGTTTTCCATGCGGGTCATGGGGAACCGCCTGTTTTCCTTGCGAAAACAAATTGTATTCAAAACAGGAAAAAGCTGGGGCGGGTTTGGATAAAATTACTTGACGAACAGCTTGTTCTGATATAGATTTAGTAATAGTCAGAGCCGCATCTTTCGTGTAGTTAGATGTGTTTACAGAAATAGCGAAGGAGAGATCACCATGCACTGTGTGCAGAAGATAACGCAGGATATTTTATTTACGGGAGTTTCCGACCGACGGTTGGCTCTTTTTGAAAATGTGTTTCCCATTCCAAGAGGTGTCAGCTATAACTCTTATCTGGTACTGGACGAGAAAACGGTCCTGCTGGATACTGTGGATTATGCTGTGGGAGAGCGGTTTTTTGAAAATCTGGCCTATGGTCTCCACGACCGTCCTCTGGACTATGTGGTGGTGAACCACATGGAGCCGGATCATGCGGCTACCCTGGGGGAGGTTCTGCGGCGTTATCCGCAGGCACAGGTAGTCGGCAACGCCAAGACCATCACTATGATCGGCCAATTTTTTGACTGCGATATCTCTGGTCGGACAGTGACCGTCAAGGAAGGGGATACGCTGACCACCGGGCGTCATACGTTCACCTTTGTAATGGCTCCCATGGTTCACTGGCCTGAGGTCATGGTAACCTACGACGCGGCAGACAAGGTCCTGTTTTCCGCCGACGCTTTCGGCACCTTCGGCGCCCTCAGCGGCAACATTTTTGCCGACGAGGTGAACTTCGAGCGGGACTGGCTGGATGACGCCCGCCGCTACTATGCCAACATTGTGGGCAAGTACGGTGCTCAGGTGCAGGCGCTGCTGAAAAAGGCGGCGGGACTGGACATCGCATATCTCTGCCCGCTCCACGGTCCCATCTGGCGGGAGAATATTGGCTGGTTCGTGGAGAAATACCAGACTTGGAGTACCTATGCGCCGGAGAACAAGACCGCTGCCATCTTCTGCGGCTCTATCTACGGCCATACGGAAAATGCCGCTGATATCGTGGCAAACCGTTTGGCAGAGCAGGGCGTCAAGGAGATTTGCTTGTATGATGTTTCCAAGACGGATGTTTCTGTGCTGGTATCGGAAGCGTTCCGGTGCAGCCATCTGGTGCTGGCTTCCGCTACATATAACGGTGCCATTTTCACACCGATGGAGAATTTCCTGCTGGATCTGAAAGCCCACAACTTGCAGAATCGCACCGTGGCCGTGATCGACAACGGCAGCTGGTCTGCCCAGGCCGGCAGGCAGATGCGGGAACTGGTGGGGGCTATGAAGAATATGACGGTGCTGGAGGACGGCGTCAGCCTGAAGTCCTCTGTAAAAGAGACGCAGCGGGCAGAGCTGGAAGCCCTGGCGGATACGCTGGCGGCAGATATTCTGGCATAAATGCATATGGACAGGAAACAGGCGCCGGAGCTCCGGCGCCTGTTTTTCTTGACAGAGTTGTTTTATGGATGTAGTATAAGTGTGAAAAGTTAAACTAATCATACTTATGGAAACGAGGGACGGATATGAAACAGCCAAAGGGCAAATTCGCCGGAACTGTCCGGGTGGGGGAGAAAGGCCAGATCGTGATTCCCAAGGGAGTCCGTGATCTGTTGGACATTCAGCCGGGAGACACGCTGCTGGTGCTGGCGGATGAAAAGCGGGGCATTGCCGTGACCAAGGACGATGTTTTGTTTCGCCAGTTTGAGGCTTTTCTGGGGCCGGAGGATGGAAAATGAGCAGGATTGTCTTTTTCTGCATTCCCGCCTGGGGACACACCAACCCCACGGTGGAGGTGGTGCGGACACTGGTCCGCCAGGGGCATCAGGTGCGGTATTACAGCTTTGCGCCCTTCCGAGAGAAGCTGGAGGACGCGGGCGCTGAAGTGGTCCTATGCGATGGTTTTCTGCCGCCGCCTCCGAAAGATCTGGATAAGAAGGTCGGAAAAGACTTTTCTGCTCTGGTGGAGATGGCGGCGGACACCACGCTGGCACTGGAGGACAAGGTCAGTCGGGAACTGACGGAATTTCGAACAGAGGTCATCGTATCCGATTCCGTGTGCTTTTGGGGGAAGCTGTTTGCATGGAAGCTGGGGATTCCCTATGTCTGTTCGACTACGACCTTTGCGTTTAACCAACATACGGCCCGCCTTATGAAGCCGAAGCTGGGGGAGATGCTCCGGACCATTCTGGGCGGCGCCCGGGTGGAGCGAAAGCTGGCGCTGCTGCGAGAGCACGGCTATCCGGTGGGGACACTGACAGACCTCATTCAGAATGACAATGACACGGATACGATCGTCTATACCTCCCGGGAATTCCAGCCAATGGCGGAGACCTTCTCCGAACGGTATACGTTTGTGGGACCGTCGCTGCCGGAAATACCCGCAAGAGAGGAAAAGGAGCGCCCTCTGGTGTATGTTTCCCTGGGCACGGTGGTTTGGGGAAAGCCTGCCTTTTACCGCCGCTGCGTGGAGGCGTTGGGCGGTATGGATGTGGATGTAGTGCTGTCAGTCGGAACGGAAGAAAATGTCACTGCCCTGGGCCTGCTGCCAGCGCATGTGCAGGCAGCGGTACGGGTGGACCAGTTGGCGGTCCTTGCCCAGGCGGATGTGTTTCTGACGCACTGCGGCATGAACAGCGCCAGTGAGTCCATTTGGTGCGGTGTGCCCACGGTTCTTTATCCCCAGCAGAGCGAGGAGGGGGCTGTGGCGGACCGGATGGAAGAGCTGGGCCTGGGCCTGCGGCTGAAAGACGAAAGCCACATCCGGGAGGCCATTACCACGGTACTGACAGAACCTTCCTACCGGGAGCGGACGTGTGCCGTGAGCGAGACATTCCGGACTGCGGGAGGCGCCCAACGGGCAGCGGAGAAAATATTGGACTGTATCAGATAAAAAAATCCCTGGTTTCCTTCGGAAAACCAGGGATTTTCTGTAATGTAAATTACATTTACAAAAGCGTGATGCCAGCCTTTTCACAGGCTTCAATGGTTTCTTTATCCCACAGGCTGGCCTGAACCTCGCCGATGTGGCAGGTGCCCAGCATCAGCATACACAGCCTGGACTGGCCGATACCGCCGCCCATGGTCAGAGGCAGTTCGCCGTTCAACAGCATCTTATGGAAGGGCAGCTCACGGCGCTCGTTGCAGTCCGCCAGAGTCAGCTGGCGATCCAGGGACTCCTCATCCACCCGGATGCCCATGGAAGAGATCTCAAAGCTCCGTTCCAGAACAGGATTCCACATGAGGATATCGCCGTTCAGCTCCCAGTCGTCGTAGTCGGGGGCGCGGCCGTCGTGCCGGATACCGGACTTCAGCGTCTTGCCGATCTGCATCAGGAAGACCGTGTGGTGCTCCCGGCAGATGGCAGTCTCCCGCTCGCTGGGGGTCAGGTCGGGGTACATATCCTCCAGCTCCTGGGTGGTGATGAAGTACACCTCACGCTCCAGCTTGCCCCGCAGGCTGGGGAAGGCCACGTTCAGGGCTTCCGCAGTCTCACAGACGGCACCCACGATGGAACGGACGCTGGCCTTCAGGTAGTTGACGTTCCGGTCCTCCCGGGAGATGATCTTTTCCCAGTCCCACTGATCCACATAGATGGAGTGGATGTTGTCTACTTCCTCGTCACGGCGGATGGCGTTCATATCAGTATACAGACCCTTGCCCTCATGGAAGCCGTAGCGCTTCAGCGCCAGACGTTTCCACTTGGCCAGAGAGTGAACCACCTGACCGTTCAGACCCACATCGGGAATATCAAAGGCCACGGGGCGCTCCACGCCGTTCAGGTCATCGTTGAGGCCGGAACCGCCATCCACGAACAGGGGGGCGGAGACGCGGCGCAGGTTCAGCGCGTTGCTGAGGTTTGTCTGGAAGGAATCTTTGATAAAGGCGATGGCTCGCTGCAGCTCATAGTTGGGCAGGGGCATTTTGTAGCCGGTTGGAATGTAAAGCTTGCTCATGAGAAGATCAATCCTTTGCGATAAAATTCATAAAAACAGGGCGGCAACCAAAGGGGTGACATACGCTTCCAATATTGCCGCGACGGCCAGCAGCGGGATCAGAACCAGCAGAAGCATCCGGGATATCAGCACCAGGCAGTCCCAGATATGCAGAGCGCTTTCGTCCCGGCGGAACAGGCGGCGGGTCACTTGACCGCAGACATACAGCCCAACACCAAAGGCCAGAATCAGGGCCGGGAACTCCGCCAGTCCATGGGGAAGGACCGCCGCCAGGAAAGCAACTATGGAGTAGCCCTGCGCGATATACCAGGAGGCCAGCACGCCCAGGGCCATGGTGTTGACGCCCAGAGCCAGCGCCGGGAGCTGGATGAAGGGGACCAGTCCGTAGACCATAATGAATACGGTGGCCCTCAGATTGTTGGAAAAGAGTGCCAGAGCGGACAGGCTGCCGTCTTCATTCACGATGCCCATACTTTCCATGGAGGAAAGGACCATGGAGAGCAGGCTGTCCCGCAGGGCGGGGAACACCGTACACAAAGTGAAGGAGAGCATCACCAGAATGGGGAAAGCGATGGCGGTCCGCAGGACTTCACCGCTGAGACCGTTTTGCCAGGCACTTTTCAGCCCGCTGATCTGATATTGGAGGACGCCTTTCATGCCCGCAGCTTCTCCATGCCTAAGCGCAGGCGGCGGAGGGTCTCCTCCTTGCCCAGGATGTGGCACAGCTCCACCGCACCGCCGGGAGTCACCAGCTTGCCGGCCACAGCGATGCGGACGGGCCACATGAGGGTGGCGTTTTTCACCTCCAGAGAGGCAGCCAGATCGATCAGAGTGTCGTGAACGGCATCCACGGTCCAGTCGGGGATGGCCTCCAGGGCGGGAATGACGGCTTCCAGCATCTTCAGGGAGACCTCAGCGTTGGTCTTGGACTTCTTGTTGGTGAAGAACTCCACATCGTAGTCGGGCAGGGCGTCGAAGAAGTCCACCTTCTCAGGGATGTCTGTCAGTTTCTCACACCGGGCCTGGAGCAAAGCGGCGATGGCAGCGGTGTCGATAGCGGGATTCTTTACGCTCTGACGGATATAGGGCTCGGCCACCTTGGCAAATTCCTCGGGAGCCAGGGCACGCAGGTACGTGGCGTTGAAATAGGTCAGCTTTTCAATATCGAAAATGGCAGGGGACTTGGAGATGCCGGCGATGTCGAAGGCTTCCACCAGCTCGTTCAGGGAGAAGATCTCCTGCTCGCTGCGCTCGCCCTTGGGGGCCCAGCCCAGCAGAGCCACATAGTTCAAAATGGCGTCCGTCAGATAGCCCTGGGCTTTCAGGTCCTCGTAGGAGGGGTCACCGTGGCGCTTGCTCATCTTGTTGTGCTGATCCCGCATGACGGGGGAGCAGTGGACATAGGTGGGGATGTCCCAGCCAAAGGCCTCGTACAGCAGGTTGTACTTGGGGGCAGAGGACAGATACTCGCTGCCCCGGACCACGTGGGTGATGCCCATCAGGTGGTCGTCCACCACGTTGGCAAAGTTATAGGTGGGCAGGCCATCCCGCTTCAGCAGCACCTGGTCATCCAGAGTCTTGTTCTCCACGGTGATGTCGCCGAAAGAGACATCGTGGAAGGTGGTGGTACCCTCGTGGGGGATGCGCTGACGGATGACGTAGGGCTTCCCGGCGGACAGATTGGCGGCTACTTCCTCGGCGCTCAGATTCCGGCAGGGGTCATCCGCCCGATCAAAATCTCCGGAGTCCTCTTCGGACTCGGTCTTCTCGCAGAAGCAGTAGTAGGCAGCGCCCTTTTCCACCAGCAACTGGGCATAGGGCAGATACAGGTCGCGGCGCTCAGACTGGATATAGGGGCCGGTGGGACCGCCCACATCGGGCCCTTCATCGTGGGTCAGGCCGCACTCGGTCATGGTGCGGTAGATCACGTCCGTGGCGCCCTCCACCAGACGGCCCTGGTCCGTATCTTCAATGCGGAGAATGAAAGTGCCGCCCGCGTGACGGGCGATCAGCCAGGTGTAGAGAGCCGTCCGCAGGTTACCCACATGCATATAGCCGGTGGGGGAGGGGGCGAACCGGGTGCGGACCTTCCCCTTGGGGATGCGGGCTTCCATTTCTTCAAAAAATTTCATATCAAGTGCCATGAAAGTACCTCCATACCGGAATTTTACGCAATATAACAACCTACATTATCACCATTTTAGGGGAAGTTGTCAAGGTAAACCGGGGCTTTTTGCCAAAAGGACAGGCTTTCTTTGAACAGGGGGCTTTCACATGGCAGGCTGAAGCAGAATTGGCGCTTGAAAACATGCCGGACTATACGGTTTTTCCGGTGACTGACGGCGGTACAGACCCATTCGCCGTCAGCCCGGTGCTGCGTTGATGAATAAAGACAGAGAAGAAAAATTCATAATTTGTATATACAGAATATGTTGTATATTTATAAAAGGTGTGCTATACTAATCCTCGCTAAGTGGCGGCGCAGTATTCTAGTCAGATCCTCTGTTTCCTAGGGAGGGCCTAAAAATCCTCTGAAGGGCACACCGATGAAACCTCTGGTGCCTGCTTGATACGCCCAGTTTTGGGTGGGTGCTGGGGGGAAGTGCGCCACGCGCGCTTGCGGACTCAGGGCGCTTTCCAATGGCATGGTTAACCCGACCCTGTTTCCGTGGAGACCTGTTCTTGTGCACAGTCGTACTCCCATCGTGGTATTTCCGAGCTGTGTACGAAGCAGATGTGAACCTGCAATGCGGTGCATCGGCCCTGCGGGGCCGTAACGCTGTGTGCAGATGTAGCCTGCCTTGCGTGGATATGGCGGATGAGAGGCCAGGCCGTTTTGCTCCCGGCCGGAGCGAACGGCCCCTTGCTCTTTGAAACCATGTCTGCAAAAGAGGCTAAAGAAGCGGATGGACTGTGGTGGAAATCACCTAGGCTGTTCCATCGAGGCAGAAAAGGGATTGCAGTGCGGACTAAGTGGCAATCGGGTAGCGTGTTCGGGCGACGTCACGCCGCGGCGACAAAGGGGGAACCGCCTCCATCGGCAACGAGAGGTGCGCCGCGGGGAAAACCAACCCGTACCTAAGCCGTAAGATTTACCTTTTCTGTTGCCGCCAGCTTAGCGATTTAAATATGCTGTCTTCTCATTGGAGGAAAGACTTTTGAAAAAAACAAAACAGGAAAAAAAGAGCAGTTCACCGTACCGGTGGGCTCTGACTGCGTTTTTGATGGCGGTGGTCTTGTCTGCAATATTGACGTTGGCATCGGAATCGATGCTGGACGGAGCGGGCATGGCAGTCGCCCTTTTGATTTTATTGCTGTTTATTGGCTTGGGCATCGTGTTCGATATCATCGGCGTGGCTGTCACGGCGGCGGACCCGAGGCCCTTTCACTCCATGGCCGCCCACAAAGAGAAGGGCGCCAAAGAGGCACTGATGCTGCTGCGGAATGCCGACCGGGTATCCAGCGTCTGCAACGATGTGGTAGGTGATATCTGCGGCATCGTCTCCGGCGCTACCAGCGCAGTAATTGTCACCCAGCTACAAAAGGGGCTGAATTTGCAAAGTGTCCTGGTCTCCGTAGGCGTGACCGCTGTCGTTTCCGGCATGACCATCGGCGGCAAGGCCATGGGCAAGCCCTTCGCCATGAACCAGAGCAAACGGGTGGTTTATCTGGTGGGCCGGTTCCTCCACCTGTTCCACCGTTAAGAGAGGCAAAGAACGATGATATTGGAAACAATCCATTCTCCCGCCGATGTCAGGGCACTGGGGAAAGAACAACTGCCCCAGCTCTGCGAAGAACTGCGGGCATTTTTGGTGAATAACGTATCCCGGACCGGCGGCCACCTGGCCTCCAATTTGGGGGTGGTGGAGCTGACCGTGGCCATCCACCGGGTGTTCGATACCGCATCGGACCGGCTGGTGTTCGATGTGGGTCACCAGTGCTATGTCCATAAGGCACTGACGGGCCGGCAGGAGCTGTTTTCTACCCTCCGCCAGTTCGGCGGACTGTCCGGTTTCCCCAAGCCCTACGAGAGCGAGCATGACGCTTTCATCGCAGGCCATGCTTCCAACTCTGTATCGGTTGCTCTTGGAATGGCAAGGGCAAGAACTTTACAAGGAAAAGATTACAGTGTTTTGGCGCTTATCGGTGATGGCGCTCTTACCGGAGGACTGGCTTATGAGGGCTTGAACAACGCCGGAGCCTCAAAAGAACCGCTGATCGTCATTCTCAATGACAACGGAATGTCCATTAACCCCAATGTGGGTGCCATGCCGGGACATTTGGCCCGTTTGCGGTCCAAACCGGCGTACTATCACTTTAAAAAATGGTACCGTGGACTGTTTGGCAAGCAGCCGATGGAAAACCGGCTTTACCGCTTTAACCACAAGGTCAAGACTTCTTTGAAAAAGACGCTCTGGCCGGGGAGTACTTTGTTCGAGGACATGGGCTTCACTTACCTGGGACCCATCGACGGCCACGACCTGCCCCGGCTGTGTGACGTCCTTCAGTGGGCCCGGGAACTGAACGGCCCCGTGGTGATCCATGTAAAAACTGTAAAGGGTAAGGGATATCCGTTTGCCGAAAAAGACCCCGGCAAATTCCATGGCATCAGTCCCTTTGACCCAGAGACCGGCCTGGTGAAAAAGCCGTCGGGGGAGAGCTTTTCCTCTGTGTTCGGCAAGGCGCTGGCGGATTGCGCCGCCCGGGATGAACGAGTCTGCGCCATTACCGCCGCCATGGCAGACGGCACCGGGCTTTCTGGCTTTGCAAAAGAGTTTCCGGACCGCTTTTTTGATGTGGCTATTGCGGAGGGACATGGCGCCGCCATGTCCGCGGGTTTGGCCAGCCAGGGGATGCTCCCGGTGTTTGCGGTGTATTCCACGTTCCTCCAGCGGTCATATGACCAGCTAATCCACGACATTGCGCTGGAGCACCTTCATGTGGTGCTTGCGGTGGACCGTGCGGGCCTGGTGGGAGCCGATGGAGAGACCCACCACGGCTGCTTTGACGCATTGTTCCTGCCGACCATTCCCGGATATACGGTGTTGTGTCCGACCAGTTTCGCGGAACTGCGGTCCATGTTGCGGCAGGCTGTGTTTGAGTTGGACGGCCCGGTGGCTGTCCGCTACCCCAGAGGCGGCGAGGGCCGCTTCCGGGAGGATACGTCGGACAAGCCCGCCGTGTGTCTGCGGGAGGGCGCAGATGTGACGCTGGTCTCCTACGGCATTTTGGTGAACCACCTGCTGGAAGCCGCCGACATCCTGGGGGAGAAGGGGATCCGGGCGGAAGTGGTGAAGCTGAACCGCATTTCACCGCTGGACCATCAGATAGTCTGCGGTGCCCTGGGCGGGCGGAAGCGTCTGCTGGTGCTGGAGGATTCCTTCGGTGCCGGCTGCGTAGGTCAGCGTCTGGCCGCCATTCTGGCGGAGCATGGCGCGGCCCCGAAAAAACTGATTTTGAAGAATCTTGGAAAGAGGTTTGCCCCGGAGGGCAGTGTGGCGGAGCTGGATCACAGCTTCGGTCTGGATGCCGCCGGTGTGGCGGCAGCGGTACGGGAGGTGATGGAAGATGGCGAATAAAACGCGGCTGGATGTGCTGTTGGTGGAGCGTGGGCTTCAGGAGACGCGGCAGAAGGCACAGGCCACCATTATGAGCGGCCTGGTGTTTGTGAACGGCCAGCGGGTGGATAAGCCCGGTACCGCCGTCCCCAATGAAGCGGCCATCGAGGTCCGGGGCAATGCTCTGAAATATGTGAGCCGGGGGGGCTTGAAGCTGGAGAAGGCAATGGCCTCTTTTCCGGTGGTGCTGGAGGGTGCTGTCTGTGGCGACATCGGCGCCTCTACCGGCGGCTTTACCGACTGCATGCTGCAAAATGGCGCGGCGAAGGTCTACGCTGTGGATGTGGGCTATGGGCAGCTTGCATGGAAGCTGCGGGAGGACCCCAGAGTGGTCTGCATGGAGCGGACCAATGCCCGGTATCTCACTCATGAGCAGATTCCCGACGAGCTGGATTTTGCATCCATTGACGTCAGCTTCATCTCCCTGAAGCTGATCCTGCCCGCTGTTTGTGGGATTCTGAAGGACGGCGGCCACGTGGCCTGCCTGGTGAAGCCGCAGTTTGAGGCTGGCAAGGAAAAGGTGGGGAAGAAGGGCGTTGTCCGGGACCCCGCCGTCCATCAGGAAGTATTGGAACACTTCTTGATCCATGCAAGGGATTCCGGCTTTACAGTTCTTGGTTTGACGTATTCTCCCATCCGTGGCCCCGAGGGGAATATTGAGTACCTTGGATATCTGGAAAAAGGCGGCGGACAGCCCGCGGAGTTTGATCTGAAGGCGTTGGTGGAGGAATCTCACCAGGCGTTGAAGGAACACGGGGAGGGAGCCGTATGAGCCAGAAAAAGATCATTTTGTGTCCCAACCCCAACCGCGACCGGGGTATGGTGGCTACCCGGAGGGGGGAATCCATCCTCCGTGAGATGGGATTCCGGACGGTGGTGTGTTCCCCCTTTCGTGACCAGAAGGAGGGAGCGTTTGCTGATTACGATGTGCGCCCCCTGCCTCAGGAACTGCGTTCCGCCGACCTGCTCATTACCTTCGGAGGCGATGGGACCATCCTGCATCTTGCCAAGCTGGTAGCCCTCCACAAGACCCCGGTGCTTGGCATCAATATGGGCGGCCTGGGCTTCGTGGCAGAACTGGAGGCCGGGGAGCTGGATGCTCTGTACTGCCTGAAAGACTGGGATTTTAAGACGGAAGAACGGATGATGCTGGACGTATCCGTTATCCGTGAAGGGAAACAGGTTTATACAAACCTGGGCCTCAATGACGCGGTCATTCGTGAAGGACCGATCTCACACGTTATCCACCTGAAGATCTCGTCCGATGGACGCCATCTGGCCGATATTGCCGGCGATGGCGTTATCGTGGCGACGCCCACGGGTTCTACGGCTTATTCTCTGTCTGCCGGCGGCCCTGTGGTGGAGCCGGTGGCGCAGACCATGGTGGTCTGTCCCATCTGTACCCACAATATGCGCTTTTCCTCCTACGTCTTGTCACCGGAGCATGTTCTGACCATTGAACTGGAACGAAACGGCCGGAAGCCGGTATACCTGTTCGTAGATGAAAGCCGGGCATTCGCCCTTCGGTCCGATGACCAGGTACTGGTCCGCCGGAGCAAGTATTCCACCAGATTGGTGCGCTTGTCGGAGCGGAGCTTCTGCGAGATCTTCGCTCAAAAAATGCTGCCGGGAGGATTGAATGATGAAAAATGACCGTCAGGCCATGATCCTGGAGATCATTTCCCAGGAAAATATTGAGACCCAGGAGCAGCTCTTGGCCAGGCTCCGGGAGCGGGGCGTCACCAGCACCCAGGCTACGATCTCCCGTGACATCAAGCAGATGCACCTTGTGAAGGAGCCGGTGGAGCAGGGCGTGTACAAGTACACCGTTTCCGGCAACCGCACCAAGCTGAACTTTGCGGAAAAGCTGCGCACCATCTTTCGGGAGAGTGTCACCAGCTTTACCTATTCCCAAAACATTGTGGTCCTCAAAACCGTACCAGGGTTGGCCAGCGCTGCCTGCTCAGCACTGGATAACATGGATATCGCTTATATGCTGGGCTCCCTGGCGGGGGATGACACGGCGTTTTTGCTGATGCAGGATACAGAGTCTGCCGCTATTTTCTGTGAAGAGATCAAGGCAATGCTATAAACAGGGGATTCCACCGGGAGAAAACATAGACTTCCCGGATTGGAGAAAGGGAGTGCCAGACCATGCTGGAACTGCTGCACATTGAGAATATCGCGGTCATTGAGACGGCGGACATTCAGTTTCGCCCGGGCTTTAACGCCCTTACCGGCGAGACCGGCGCCGGTAAGTCCATCGTCATCGACGCCATGGGCGCGGTGCTGGGCAGCCGTACTTCCCGGGAGCTGATCCGCACCGGGGCCGATAAGGCTTTTGTCAGTGCGGAGTTTTCCGGTGTATCCCCGGAACTGCCGGGATTAGCCGCCAACGGTGTGGCCCCGGATGAGGACGGGACGCTGCTTCTGCAGCGGGAGATTTTCAGTGACGGCAAGAATACCTGTCGGGCCAATGGCCGCCCCATCACAGTCAGCCAGCTGCGGCAGATCGGTGCCGAATTGCTGAACATCCACGGCCAGCACGACGGCCAGCAGCTTTTGGATGAGGAGCAGCACGGGGCTTATCTGGACCGCTTCGGGCGGACGGAGCCCGTGCTGGCGGCGTACGGGAAGGAATACGACGCCATGGCGGACCTGAAAGCCCAGATTCGTGCCCTGCAGATGGACGAGGCGGAGAAGGCCCGCCGTATGGACAGCCTGCGGTTTCAGATCGACGAGCTGGAGCGGGCGGAACTGGTGCCCGGGGAGGAGGAGGAGCTGACTCAGAGACGCAATATCCTGCGCAACAGCGAGAAGTTCATGGCCGCCCTGTCCGGGGCAGATTACTGTCTGTCCGGCGATGATGAGAGCGCGGGGGCGGTAAACCAGCTCCGGGACGCGGAGGAGG
>CAMAZB010000036.1 GCA_945862785.1 uncultured Clostridia bacterium
TCCTGACCCATTACTATACCGGCGTGACTGTGGAACCCTATGTTCCCGGCTGATGCCGCACTTTACAAAAAGACGGGAAACGTGATAAAATAAACTATTCTATACAAAAGCTGAAAGGGGGCTGCGGAGATGAAAAAGCGCAGGTGGGCGGCGCTGGTGTTGTGCCTGCTGCTGGTGCTGCGAACGGTGGTCCCGGTGGCGTCCGCAGCGGAGAACGTCTATTTTGTGGCGGCGGGCGGAAATGTCCTGCCGCTGTCGGACAGCACCATGCCTTTCTGGAACAACGGCTATCTGTATATCCCGGCCTCCATATTCACAGGGAGCGTTCGCCAGTATTTCGGCATCACATACAACTATAACCCGTCCAGCCAGACGGCGATCCTGTATAACGGCATGGGCGACCATTCGCTGATCTTCTATCTGAACGAGAGCTATACGCTGGACAGAGACGGCAATATCAGCTATCCGGGAGGCCTCCTGCGAAACGGAATCCCCTATGTGCCGGCATATTTGGTGGCGCGGTATTTCAACCTGAGCTACTCCGTGCTGGAGGTGAAGCACGGCTATTTGGTATGGCTGCGGCTGCCGGGCTTTGGCCTGCCGGAGCAGGATTTTGTCAACGCCGCCGCCTACCCCATGGCGACGCGGTACAATGATTATGTAAAAAGCAAGGAGACCCAGCCGCTGCCGGAGCAGCCTGCTGTCAGCAGCGAGGGTGTGGAGATCAGTGGCAAGGTGGCTTATCTCTGCCTGAAAGCGGACGGAAATACCTCCGCCATGCTGGACGCGTTGGATCGATATGACGCGCAGGCGGCCTTTTTCTGCGCCCCGGATTTTCTGGAGACCCAGGGCGGACTGCTGCGGCGGATGACCGCCACGGGCCACAGCATCGGTATTCTGGCGGACGCAGCAGACTCCGCGCACACGGTGCCGGAGCAGCTGGAGGCCGGCCGGCGGGCGCTGGAGCGGGCCACCTGCGGCGGTACGCGGCTGGTTATGGTTCAAAACGGCAATGATGAGGTACTTCAGGAGGCACGGGCGGCGGGCTACCACTGCCTGCATCCGGATCTGGACCGGTCGAAATACGAGTTGAAGTCTTCCTCCAACGCCACGAGCCTGTTGAAAAAGCTCTCCGCCTCCCGGAACAGCACGATAGTCTGGCTGGCGGACAGTGCCACTCCCGCGGGCCTGCGGACGTTTCTCTCCGCCATCGAGGATGCCGACGGACGCTGCCTGGCCCTGACGGAGACCTCGTGACCGGGAGCATGGCACTATTTACAGAAAATTCAACATCCCGTTTCACAAGCGGGTATAATGGAAAACACAGATAAGTAAAACTGGGAGGGAACGTCATGGGCCGCAAGATTTTGGTGGTAGAGGACGATCACAATATCTCCGATCTGATCCATATGTATCTGGTGAAAGAGGGCTTCGATGTCCGCATCGCGGGAGACGGCGGAAAGGCCATTGAGGAATTTCAAAAGGAAGTGCCGGACCTGATCCTGCTGGACATCATGCTGCCCGTCATGGACGGCTGGGCGGTGTGCGCCAAGATCCGGGAGACCAGCAAGGTGCCCATTATCATGCTGACTGCCAAGAGCGAGGTGTTCGACCGCATCCAGGGCCTGGAGATGGGCGCGGACGATTACATCGTCAAGCCCTTTGAGATGAAGGAGCTCATCGCCCGCATCAACGCGGTGCTGCGGCGGACGGAGATCCCTAACGACACCAGCAAGCGCCTGACTTTCGACAAGCTGGTCATTGACCTGGACTCTTACGAACTGATCGTAGACGGGAAAAAGGTGGATACGCCGCCTAAGGAGCTGGAGCTGCTGTATCACCTGGCCTCCACGCCCAACCGGGTCTATACCCGCAACCAGCTTCTGGACGAGGTATGGGGCTTCGACTATTTCGGCGACAGCCGCACCGTGGACGTGCACATCAAGCGCCTGCGGGAAAAGGTGGAGAATATCTCCGACCAGTGGGCGCTGAAAACGGTGTGGGGCGTTGGCTATAAGTTTGAACTGACCGGCGGCAAACAGGCGGAGAAGGCGGACGAATGAGCAGATTTCACCGTTTTCAGGGACTGTATTGGCGGCAGATGTTCATCACCGTAGGCATGGTTCTGCTGACACTGATGCTGCTGGGCGCTTCCTTCGGCTCCCTGAGCTATAACTATGCCCGCAGCCAGAAGAGCGGGGAGATCCGGACGAAAGCCGTGGTCATGAGCCAGCTTTCCGTGAATTACCTGGAGAGCGGCCGCTTCCTCACGATTGAGGAGCTGCAGAATGACCGGGACTTCCGGCAGCTGGCCTCCTTTGCCGCCACGGTGTCCGATGTGCACTTTATGATCTGCGACCGGGAAGGCCATGTGCTGCTCTCTACGGACAAGGACCTGACCGGCATGACGGTGACCATGCCGGCAAAGATGACCCGGGAGATCATGGAGCAGGGCGAGACCTCCGCCCGGGACGATCTGGGCGGCCTGTATGAAAACAAGCGGTTCGTGGTGGGCGTGCCCGCCGTGAATCCCACCAGCGGCGAGGTGGTGGGCGAGGTGTTCGCCGTGTCCACCAGCGCCTCGTTGGACGCCATGTGGCAGGGCTTCGTGGGCCTGTTTTTCATGACGGCCCTGGTGGTGCTGATGATCTCCTTCATGGCATCCTCTGTTACCACCATGCGGCAGATCCAGCCTATCCGGGAAATGGCGGCGGCCACCCGGCAGTATGCCGAGGGCAATTTTGACATCCGCATGAACGACTACGGCCGGGACGATGAGATCGGCGAACTGGCGGCCTCTTTCAATAATATGGCGGAGAGCCTTCAGCAGACGGAGCGCCAGCGCCGGGAGTTCATCGCTAATATCTCCCACGAGCTGAAGACCCCTATGACCACTATTGCCGGCTATACCGACGGCATTCTGGACGGAACGATTCCGCCGGAGAACGAGCGGCAGTACCTCCAAATCATCTCCAATGAAAGCCGTCGCCTCAGCCGCATGGTTCGGCGGATGCTGGACGTCAGCCAGCTCCAGGTCATGGACCCGCTGCGCGGCGGCAACCACTTCGACATCTGCGAGAGTATGCGCCGGGTGTTGATCTCCATGGAGAAGAAGATCAACGACCGGCATTTGGATGTGGACGCCGACATTCCCGAGGAACCCATCCTGGTCCTGGGCGACAACGACATGATCACCCAGGTCATTTACAACCTGCTGGAAAACGCGGCGAAATTCGCCCGGGAGGGCTCCACGCTGTACCTGGGTGTGACCACCATCGACGGCAAGGCCCGGGTCACCGTGCGGAACGTAGGCGACACCATTCCCGCGGAGGAACTGCCCCTGCTGTTTGAACGGTTCCACAAGAGCGACAAATCCCGCAGTGAGGACAAGGACGGTGTGGGCCTGGGACTGTATATTGTTAAGACGATCCTGGAACAGCACCGGGAGACTATCAGAGTGACCAGTGAGAATGGAGTGACGGCGTTCACCTTCTCGCTGACCACGGAATGAGGAACGATGAGCGAACGTGAAGATATGCGGGCGGAGCTGCCCGGCGAGGTCGTGGAGACCTACCGCCAGCCGGACCCCCGGGAGGTGGTGGAGGTCTATACCCGCCCCCTGCCCGGTGTTTACCTGCCAAAACGGCAGGAGTCCCCGCTGCCTGCCAAACGGAAGAAACGCAAGGGCTTGTGGATATTCATGGGCTGCCTGTGCGTGGCACTGGTTCTGGCGGTGGCAGCCTTTGTACTGAGCCGGGCGCAGAACCGCGCCCATGACCGGGACCGTTTTGAGGAGTATTACGGCGAAATCTTTGAGGAACTGGAGCCGAAAGAGGTCACCATCCCCACCTGGCCCACCGGCCGGGGCGTGGAGCTGACCGTCCTGCGGGAGCATGGCGAACCCTTGACCGCTCAGGAGATCTACCGCCTGGTGAATCCCTCGGTGGTACAGGTGATGGTAGAGGTCGGAAATAAAATGTCCCTGGGTACCGGCGTCATCTTTACGGAGGACGGCTACATTTTGACCAATTACCACGTGGTGGAGGGCGGCTCCGACTGCTACATTGCCCTGGACACGGGAAAGAGCTATCAGGCCAGCTATGTGGCCGGGGACCCGGTCAGCGACCTGGCGGTGCTGAAAGTGGACGGTCGGGGCCTTCCCGCCGCCGAATTCGGTGAGTCCGACCTGCTGACGGTGGGCGACAAGGTATACGCCATCGGCAATCCCCTGGGCTATGAGCTGTGGGGCACCATGACCGACGGCATCGTGTCCGCCGTGGACCGGGACGTCCAGGTGGACGGCCGTACCATGACCCTGATCCAGACCAACGCCGCCCTGAACTCCGGCAACTCCGGCGGACCCCTCATCAACGAATATGGGCAGGTAGTGGGCCTGAACGTCATCAAAATGAGCTCCAGCTATTTCAGCATCGAGGGCCTGGGCTTCGCCATCCCCTCCGCCACCATGGACCGGGTGGTGGACGACCTGCTGGCCACCGGCGAGCCGCAGCCCCAGCCGGTTTTAGGCCTGTCCGTTCGCCTGGAGGCCACTCAGCTCTCCGACAGGTCACAGGGGCTGGAGGTCGTGGAGATCACACCGGGCGGCGCCGCGGACCGGGCGGGCGTTCAGGTGGGCGACTATGTCCTCTCCGCCGCCGGCCACCCTCTGGAGACCAGTGAGGATCTTCTGTGGGTCCGGCGCCAGAAGCGCCTGGGTGATGAGTTGGATATGACCCTTTGGAGGGATGGAGAGATCGTGGAAGTGACCCTCTCCCTGCAGGAATCCATGGAAGAAACGGAATAACGAACACGCCTGCCGCAAACGCGGCAGGCGTGTTTTATTGCCCTTTCCCGGGCCAGACCAGACTGGCGCCGGAGAGCAGCAAATAGATGCCAAAGGGCTTTCGCAGGACCTCCACATCCAGAGCGGTGGACACCCAGGCGCCCAGCAGCGCGGCGATGACGGCCCAGGGTACGGCGCTTTTCAGCGTGGGCTTGTCCAGATAGCCGCTCCGCCAGTGGCACACCAGGGCGCTGGCGGCGGTAGGGAGGAAAAACAACAGGTTTATGCCCTGGGCGGTCCGCTGGTCCACCCCCAGGAACAGCGTCATCACCAGCAGCAAAAGAGTCCCGCCGCCTACGCCCCAGGCGGAGATGATGCTGGCCCCCAGGCCGCAGAGAAAGGGAAGGAGCCATTCCGTCACAGCAGATACTTCACCCCCGCGTAAAAGAGAAAGGCGGCAAACAGCCATTTCAGAAATTTGGTCGGGACTTTGCCGTACAGCTTTCCGCCCAGCCACCCGCCGATGAGTCCGCCGGCCAGATATGGCAGCGCCGTCGAAAGGGACACCCCGCCCCGCCAGAGGTATACCCCCGCGGACACCGCGCACACGGGGAAAATGACGCCCACGCAGGTGGCGTACAGCTTTCTCTGCTCCAGCTTGCCGAACCGGGACAAGATCGGCAGGAACACCATCCCGCCGCCGCCCCCGAACAACCCATTGGCCAGCCCCGCTGCGCCCCCGGCGATCCGCGCCGGCCATCTGGAATCCATGGCACCACCCCCCAGAGGATATGTAGGGACGGCCCCGGGCCGTCCCCGCGCTTCAAGGGATTATTTCAGCTTGAAGCTCTCGCAGTCGGTGCACTTGATCTCGGTGGGGTTGGCCTCGTGGGTACCCACGGTGATGGTATCCAGACCGCAGTAGTTGGAATCCTGGCAGTGGTGGGCGCAGTTGTTGACCGTGCACTTGATGCTCTGGTTAGGGGTGCATTCGCAGCCGCCGTTGGTGCAGTCCTTCATCATGGTCAAAGACCTCCCGGTTGAAAGAATTTTGGCTTTCGCCGGTAGCTAGTGTGCGCCGGAGGTATAAAACTATGCAAAAAACAGAGCCGCGTGAGCGGCTCTGTTTTTGAAAAAATATGGTTCAGATGCCAAGCAGCAGTGTGGCAAACCGGAAGTAGATCAGCAGGGACAGGGCATCCACGATAGTGGTAATGAAGGGCGAGGCCATGACCGCCGGGTCAAAACCGATCTTTTTCGCCAGCAGGGGCAGCGAGCAACCAACCAGCTTGGCGCACAGTACCGTACATACCATGGTGCAGCAGATGACCGCCGCTACGGGGATCGTCATCGCAGCGTTGTGGAACAGCAGCCGGTCTACCAACATCAGTTTGACGAAGTTGGCCGCCGCCAGTGTGGCACCGCAGACCACTGCCACGCGAATTTCCTTCCAGATGACCCGGAAGATGTCAGAGAACTCGATTTCGTTCAGGGAGATACCGCGGATGACAGTAACGCTGGCCTGAGAGCCGCAGTTGCCGCCGGTGTCCATCAGCATGGGGATATATGCTGTCAGAATGGTAGCGGCAGCCAGAGCGTCCTCAAAGCTGGAGATGATCTGGCCGGTGAAGGTGGCGGAGATCATCAGCAGCAGCAGCCAGGGGATACGGGCCTTGTAGGTCTCCAGCGTGCTGGTTTTCAGGTACGGCTTGTCGGAGGGCAGAATGGCCGCCATCTTCTCGATATCCTCGGTGACCTCCTCCTGCAGAACATCCATGGCGTCGTCGACGGTGACGATACCCACCAGGCGCTCCTCCGTGTCCACCACAGGCAGGGCCAGAAAGTCATATTTGCTCAGCGCCCGGGCTACGGCCTCCTGGTCGTCCAGCGTCTGGACGGCGATAAAGTTCCGCTCCATGATGTCGCCGATGATGTCGTCGTCCTCTGCCAGCAGCAGCGTCCGGATGGACAACAGGCCGATGAGGTGGCGGCGATCATCGATGACATAGCAGATATTGATGGTCTCCTTGTCGGGACCGGTGCGGCGGATGCGCTTGAGGGCGTCCTCCACTGTCATGGTTTCTCTCAGGTCCACGAACTCCGTGGTCATGATGCTGCCAGCGGAGTCGTCGGGGTATTTCAGGATCTCGTTGATGCTCTTACGGGTCTCGGGATCGGAGTGCTTCAGAATGCGCTTGACCACATTGGCGGGCATTTCTTCCACGATGTCCACGGTGTCGTCCAGGTACAGCTCGTCCAGCACCTCTTTCAGTTCGGTGTTGGAAAAGCCCCGGATCAGCATTTCCTGCTCGTCGGAGTCCAGCTCCACGAATACCTCCGCCGCCAGTTCCTTGGGCAGCAGGCGGAACACCAGGGGCAGCCGCTCCTCGTCCAGATCGGCACAGATGGACGCGATGTCCGCGGCCTCCAGGGGCAGCAGCATGTCCCGCAGCTGGGCATACCGTTTTCGCTGGATCAGCTCCTCGATTTGTTCCAACAGCTCCGTCCGTTCATTTTCCAGTTCAAACACAGTGCGGGACCTCCTTTCCTGGCATAATCAAAAAATAAAGCTCTCCAATCGTCCTGCCCGGTACGAATGAAGAACCCTTCCTCGCCGGAAAGCGGCGCACCGCTTTCCCGACCGTTCAAGCTTTAGCATCACAAGGCGGTGTAGTTGCGTTAGATGATACCTTCGTGTTCGATATCGCCTGTTCAAACCATCTTGTGATGTCTCCATCACTTCGCGGCAGCAACCCGTATCCTTGTGGTAGCCTTACCTACCGGACGTGTTTAGTTTTTCATAGCTTGATATTTATATTATGCCAATTTTTTTAACATGTCAACCCGTAAAGGAGGATTTTCGACATGGAGGAAACAGCCCGGCCGGACAGTGAATTTCTAAGCAAAAGCCATAGAACAAATGTTGTATTTTCTCGGAGCGGGTGGTATCATAAAAGCAAATGGTAATTGCAAAAATACCTTGTGAGGGAATATGGTTTTATGATATAATACAACATTCCGAAAATCACACGGCCCCAGGCCGGAGGAGGGAGCACCCGGTGGGTATCCATGACGGACACAGAGAGAAGATGCGGCAGCGCTTTTTGAAAAGCGGCCTGGACTCCTTCGCGGACCACGAGGCCCTGGAGCTGCTACTGTATTACGCCATCCCCCGGCGGGATACCAACCCCATCGCCCACGCTCTGATAGAGCGGTATGGCTCCCTGTCCGCCGTCTTTTCCGCCCCGGTGGAGGACCTGAAAAAGGTGGAGGGCATCGGGGAGAGCGCCGCCATTTTGCTGAAGCTGGCGCCGCAGCTCTACCGCAAGGCCCGCCTGTCGGATGCCGGACAGGAACTGGTGCTGAACTCCGCCCAGCGGGCGGGGGCATATCTGCTGGAGCGGTTCGCGGGAGAGAAAAATGAGGTAGTCTACCAGCTCTGCCTGGACCGTAAGGGGAAGTTCCTGGCCTGTAAGAAGCTGGGGGAGGGCGGCATTGCCTCGGCGGATCTGGATATCCGCCGTCTGGTGGAAAATGCGCTGCTCACCGGCGCCAGCGCCGTTATTCTGGCCCACAATCACCCCAGCGGCGTGGCGCTGCCCTCCCGGGATGACTACGCCGCCACGGACCGGGCGAAGGCAGCTTTGGCCGTGGTGGGCGTGGCGCTGACGGACCATATCATCGTAGCCGACGGGGATTTCGTGTCCATGGCCGACTCAGGTTATCTCACGGATTAACGGAGTACAATATGCCGAAATTTGAAGTCGTTTCTGAATACAAGCCTTCCGGCGAGTCCCACAGAAGCTGCGCTTTTGCGGGGGCCCCTTGATTTGACTCAAATGGGCAGGCTGAGCCCGCCCATTTCAAGGTTTTGGCTGCGCCAAAACACTTGACGCCGCTTTCGGGCGGCGGGCAAAATTTGTGAGAGATCATGGAGAACAAACGATATGCCGAAATTTGAAGTCGTTTCTGAATATAAACCCTCCGGCGACCAGCCCCAGGCCATCGCGTCCCTGGCGGAGGGCATCGAGAACGGACTGAAGGAGCAGGTGCTGCTGGGCGTCACCGGCTCCGGCAAGACCTTCACCATGGCCAAGGTCATCGAGCGGGTCCAGCGGCCCACCTTGGTGCTGGCCCATAACAAGACCCTGGCGGCCCAGCTCTGCGCGGAGTTCAAGGAGTTTTTCCCCAACAACGCCGTGGAATACTTCGTCAGCTACTATGACTACTACCAGCCCGAGGCCTATATCCCCCACACGGACACCTATATCGCCAAGGACGCCTCCACCAACGAGGAGATCGACCGCCTGCGGCTCAGCGCCACCTGCGCCCTGCTGGAGCGGCGGGACGTGATTGTGGTGTCCTCCGTTTCCTGCATCTACGGCCTGGGCGAGCCGGACGACTTCGCCAAGATGGTGGTGTCCCTGCGGGTGGGCGCGGAGTGGGACCGGGACGAGCTGCTGCGCCGTCTGGTGGAAATTCGCTACGAGCGCAACGACATCGCCTTTGAGCGCAATATGTTCCGGGTCCGGGGTGACACCGTGGAGCTGTACCCCGCCTATTATAAGGACCACGCCATCCGGGTGGAGTTTTTCGGCGATGAGATCGACCGCATTTCCGACTTCAACCCCATCACCGGCTCTGTGAACCGGGTGCTGAACCATATCGCCATCTATCCCGCCAGCCATTACGTCACCACCAAAGACAAGATGGATCGGGCCATCGGAGAGATCCGGAAAGAGATGGAGGAGCAGGTCAAGGTCTTTACGGACAACGACCAGCTGGTGGAGGCCCAGCGCATTCGCCAGCGCACCGAGTACGACATGGAGATGATGGCGGAGCTGGGCTATTGCTCCGGCATCGAGAACTACTCCCGCATCATCTCCGAACGCCCCGCCGGGTCTGCCCCCATGACTCTGCTGGACTTCTTCCCCGACGATTTCCTGCTGTTCGTGGACGAGAGCCATGTGACCCTGCCCCAGGTGCGGGCCATGTACAACGGCGACCGCGCCCGGAAGGACAGCTTAGTCAAGTACGGCTTCCGCCTGCCCTGCGCCTACGACAACCGCCCCCTGAAATTCGAGGAATTCGAGGAGCGCATCGGCCAGGCGGTGTTCGTCTCCGCCACCCCCGGCCCCTACGAGCGGGAGCGGGCGGACCAGGTGGTGGAGCAGGTCATCCGCCCCACGGGCCTGCTGGATCCCAGGGTAGAGGTCCGGCCCGTCACCGGCCAGATTGACGATCTGATGGACGAGATCAACCAGCGTGCCGCCAAGAACGAGCGGGTGCTGGTCACCACCCTGACCAAGAAAATGGCGGAGGACCTGACGGAGTTCTTCAAAAACGCGGGCATCCGGGTGCGGTATATGCACTCCGATGTCCAGACCATCGAGCGCATGGAGATCATCCGGGACCTGCGCCTGGGTGAGTTCGACGTGCTGGTGGGCATCAACCTCCTGCGGGAGGGCCTGGACTTGCCGGAGGTGTCTCTTGTCGCCATTCTGGACGCCGACAAGGAGGGCTTCCTCCGCAGCGAGACCAGCCTGATCCAGACCATCGGTCGCGCCGCCCGAAACGCCGAGGGCCTCGTCATCATGTACGCTGATGAAGTGACCCCCTCCATGCGGGCGGCTATCGACGAGACGGAGCGCCGCCGGACCATCCAGGATAACTTCAACAAGGAACACGGCATTGTCCCCAAGACCATCATCAAGGGTGTCCGGGAGGTACTGGAAATTTCCAAGACCGCGGAGGGCGATACCGGCGGCAAGGGCAAACGGCGCAAGCTCTCCGACCAGGAGCGTGCCGCCGAGATCGCCAAGCTGGAAAAGGAAATGAAGGAAGCGGCGAAAATGCTGGAATTCGAATACGCGGCAGTGCTGCGTGACCGCATTATTGAGTTGAGAGGGGAAAAGTAATGCGTTACGAATGGCTGGACGATTATCTGCTGTCCCTCCCCGGCGCGGAAAAGGACTACAAGCCCGAGTGGGGCTGGTTCCGCTATATGCTCCGGGGCAAGCTGTTTGCCGCCGTCTGTTCTCCCGGCCCGGAGCACAAGACCTACGGCGGCCATGACCTTGTAAACCTGAAATGCGACCCGGCCAGGGCAGAACTGCTCCGGGCCGAATACCCGGACATCCTGCCGGGCTTCTATTCCGACAAGCGCACCTGGATCGCCTGCTTCCTGGACGGGGAGCTGCCCGATGATCTGCTGCGGGAGCTGTGCGCCGACTCTCACCGTCTGGTGCTTGAAAAGCTCCCCCAATACGTGCAAAGAAAGATCAAAAGCTATGAGTGAGATCACAGAAACACAAAAAAAGGCCCCGCTGGGGGCTTGTGCCAGCATCCTGCTGGCGGCCACCCTATGGGGCATCATCGGACTGTGGAACCGCCGCCTGATGGCGGGCGGCTTTTCGCCCACGGATATCGTGGTGGTGCGGAACTTCGGCGGCATGGCGCTGCTGGCAGTCATCTTCGCCGTGAAGAACCGCTCCGTGTTCCGGGTGAAGCGGGAGCATCTGAAATACTTTTTCGGCACCGGCGTCATCAGCGTGGTGCTGTTCACCATGTGCTACTTCACCTGCCAGAAACTCTGCTCCCTGGCGGTAGCGTCTATTTTGTTATATACGGCGCCCTCCTTTGTGGTGGTTCTGTCTGCTGTTTTGTGGAAAGAGCCGGTGACAAAAAAGAAGCTCCTGGCCCTGCTGTTGACCCTGGTGGGCTGCGCCCTGGTGTGCGGCGTTTTCTCCGGCGGCCTGACCGTCACCCTGACTGGTATTCTGCTGGGCCTGGGGGCTGGATTCTTCTACGCGCTGTACAGCGTCTTCGGCCGCTATGCCCTGGCCCACTATGACTCCATGACCGTCACGGTCTGGACCTTCCTGTTCGCGGGGCCTGCGTCTCTGATGCTGGCGCCCGGCTCCCGGACCCTGGGACCCGCCCTGTCCCGGCCGGACATGTGGCTGACGGCGGCGGGACTGGTGGTATTCTCCACCGTTCTGCCCTACATCTTTTATACGAAAGGCCTGAGCCGTGTGGAGGCGGGACAGGCCTCCATCATGGCCAGTTTGGAGCCGGTGGTGGCTGCCCTGGCGGGCATCCTGGTTTTCGGCGAGCCCATGAGCGCCGCCACCGGGGCGGGCATCCTGTGCGTCCTGGCTGGCGTAGTGATTTTGAGGTGAAACCATGGCAAAGAAAAAAGAGGAAAAAACCAATGTGATGCGGGTGCTGGAGCAAAAAAATATCCCCTACACAGCCCACACCTACCCGGCGGACGGCCCCGTTGACGGTGTCAGCGTGGCGGGCTATCTGGGCCAGGATGTGGAGCAGGTGTTTAAAACCCTGGTGACGAAGGGCGCCAGCGGGGAATACTATGTATTTGATATCCCCGTGGCGGAAAACCTGGACCTGAAGAAAGCCGCCAAAGCGGTGGGGGAGAAGTCCATCGCCATGATCCACCAAAAGGAGCTGCTGCCCCTCACCGGCTATGTCCACGGCGGCTGCAGCCCGGTGGGCATGAAAAAGCAGTTTCCCACCGTATTCCATGAAACGGTCATTCTGTTTGATACCATATGCGTCTCCGCCGGAAAGATCGGCGCCCAGGTGGAAGTACCGCCCCAGGCGCTGCTGGACCTCCTGGGAGCGGAAACGGCAGACATCGTGGTGGAGCAGTGACAGATGTTTTCCGCCGCGGGCGGGGACCGGGGACGGCGCCGCCTTGTGGCGCGGGAATGCGCCCCCATTTCTCTCTTGAAGAGAGAAACGGCTGCGCCCGGTCAAAGAGAGACGCAGGGGAACCCTTTCGATTGGGTTC
Source organism: uncultured Clostridia bacterium (assembly GCA_945862785.1). Classification (GTDB taxonomy): domain Bacteria; phylum Bacillota; class Clostridia; order Oscillospirales; family Oscillospiraceae; genus Oscillibacter. Next base: position 12,597 of record CAMAZB010000036.1, read on the forward strand.
CCCCACACCCCCTCCTGAACGACACAGACCAGGGGGCCTGCGGGCCCCCTATTCTGGACTACACCCCCGAGGTGTTCTACCGTAACTGCCCGGCCAGCGCTGAGCGAAGCGGGGAGCGCGGAAAGTAGCGCAGGCCCATCCGTCTATCACCCCGAAAGCATGTCGGAAGTCTCAGCTTGCGGCGGCGTTCTATCCCTGTTTTGCCTATGTCCGGCGCACCCGGCACCAGCCCGCAAGCTTGCACCGCACCGACCACGACGCCCCCGTTCCGCGGCCAAATCGACACGGATGTGTCGATTTGAGCCGCCCAAGCGCCTTTTCTTTTGACCGTGGACGGCCGTTTTCTTTTCGGCGCCGTCGAAAAGAAAATGGGGGGTCCATGCCCGCACCGCAAAGCGGTGCAACCCCCGCCCCGTGGGCGGGCCGACCCCGCATGTCTGTAAAAAGGAGTATCACCCCATGCAGGACAAGATCATCGTTAAAGGCGCCCGCGCCAACAATCTGAAAAATATCGACGTCACCATCCCCCGGGACAAGCTGGTGGTGATGACGGGCCTCTCCGGCTCCGGCAAGTCCTCTCTGGCGTTTGACACCATCTACGCCGAGGGCCAGCGCCGCTATGTGGAGAGCCTTAGTTCCTACGCCCGCATGTTCCTGGGCCAAATGGACAAGCCCGACGTGGACTATATCGAAGGCCTCAGCCCCGCCATTTCCATCGATCAGAAGACTACCAGCAAGAACCCCCGGTCCACCGTGGGTACGGTCACCGAAATTTACGACTACCTCCGCCTCCTTTGGGCCCGGGTGGGCACGCCCCACTGTCCCAAATGCGGCAAGGAGATCCGCCAGCAGACCATCGACCAGATCATCGACCAGGTGCTCTCCCTGCCGGAGGGCACCCGTATCCAGGTCATGGCCCCCGTCATCCGGGGCAAGAAGGGCGAGCACACCAAGGTGTTTGAGGACGCAAAGCGCTCCGGCTACGTCCGTGCCCGGGTGGACGGGAACCTGTACGAGCTGGACGAGGAGATCAAGCTGGAGAAAAACAAGAAGCACAACATCGAAATCATCGTGGACCGCCTCATCATCCGCCCCGACATCCAGCAGCGGCTGACGGACAGCGTGGAGACCGCCTCCAACCTGTCCGGGGGATTGGTGGTGGTGAACCTCCTGCGGGAGGAGCAGGACCTGATGTTCTCCCAGAATTACGCCTGCGAGGACTGCGGCATCTCCATCGAGGAGCTGACCCCCCGCATGTTCTCTTTCAATAACCCCTACGGCGCCTGCCCCACCTGCACCGGCCTGGGCACCCAGCTGAAGGTGGACACCGCCCTGGTGGTACCTGACGAGAGCCTGTCCATTCTGGACGGCGCCATCCAGGCCAGCGGCTGGGGCAACATCCGGTCCGACGGCATTTCACGGATGTACTTTGACGCCCTGGCGAAGAAATACCACTTCTCCCTGACCACCCCCTGGGCGGACCTGACCGACGAGGTGAAGCAGATCATCTTCTACGGCACCGATGGGGAAAAGCTGGAGCTGCACTACGACCAGCCCCGGGGCAAGGGCGTCCTGTACCAGCCCTTCGAGGGCATCTGCAACAACATCGAGCGCCGCTACACTGAGACTCAGTCCGATGCCAGCAAACGGGAGCTGGAGGAGATGATGGCGGCGTGTCCCTGCCCGGAGTGTAAGGGCCGCCGTCTGAAAAAGGAATCCCTGGCGGTGACGGTGGGGGACAAGGACATCGACGCCCTGACCCGGCTGTCCGTGCTGGACGAGTTGGACTGGGTGGACAAGCTGGGACTGACAGACCAGCAGCACCTGATCGCCGACCGCATTTTGAAGGAGATCAAATCCCGACTGGGCTTTCTGAAGTCCGTGGGCCTGGGCTACCTGACGCTGAGCCGGGCCGCCGGGACCCTCTCCGGCGGCGAGAGCCAGCGCATCCGTCTGGCGACCCAGATCGGCTCCTCCCTGATGGGCGTCCTCTATATCCTGGACGAGCCCTCCATCGGCCTGCACCAGCGGGACAACGATAAGCTCCTTGCCACCCTCTGCAGCCTGCGGGACATGGGCAATACGTTGCTGGTGGTGGAGCACGACGAGGACACCATGCGGGCTGCGGACTACCTCATCGACATCGGCCCCGGCGCCGGTATCCACGGCGGTGAAGTAGTGGCCGCCGGTACGCCGGAGGAGGTCATGGCCAACCCCAACTCCCTGACGGGCCAATACCTCTCCGGCAAGAAGAAAATCCCCGTTCCCGCAGAGCGCCGCCCCGGGAACGGCAAGTTCCTGGAAGTGATCGGCGCGGCGGAGAACAACCTGCGGCACATCGACGTGGACTTTCCCCTGGGGACCTTCACCGTGGTCACCGGCGTCTCCGGCAGCGGCAAAAGCTCCCTGGTGAATGAGATTTTGTTCAAGAGACTGGGCGCGGACCTGATGCGCATGAAAGTCCATCCCGGCAAGTGCGACCGTATCGAGGGCATCGAGTACCTGGACAAGGTGGTCAATATTGACCAGAGCCCCATCGGCCGCACCCCCCGTTCCAACCCCGCCACCTACACGGGGCTGTTCAACGACATCCGGGACCTGTTTGCTTCCACGCAGGAGGCCAAGAGCCGGGGCTACGGTCCGGGCCGGTTCAGCTTCAACGTCCGGGGCGGACGGTGCGAGGCCTGCTCCGGTGACGGCGTACTGAAAATCGAGATGCACTTCCTGCCGGACATCTTCGTCCCCTGTGAGGTCTGCAAGGGCAAGCGGTACAACCGGGAGACCCTGGAGGTCCACTACAAGGGCAAAAACATCGCGGAAGTGCTGGACATGACCGTGGACGAGGCGCTGGACTTCTTCTCCGCTCTGCCGAAGATCCGGAAGAAGCTGCAAACCTTACAGGACGTGGGCCTGGGCTACGTGAAGCTGGGACAGCCCTCCACGGAGCTGTCCGGCGGCGAGGCCCAGCGGGTGAAACTGGCCACAGAGCTTTCCAAGCAGGCTACGGGCAGGACCATCTATATCCTGGACGAGCCCACCACGGGCCTCCACACCGACGACGTGCGCAAGCTCCTGGAGGTCCTCCAGCGGCTGGTGGACACCGGCAACACCGTGGTGGTCATCGAGCACAACCTGGACGTCATCAAGTGCGCCGACTGGCTCATCGACCTGGGCCCGGAGGGCGGTGACGGCGGCGGTACCATCGTCTGCACGGGCACGCCGGAGACTGTGGCCGCCTGCGAACAGAGCTACACGGGCCAGTATCTGAAAAAGATGCTAAAGTGACGCGGAACATTAGTGCTGCCTTTCCTCCATAATGCCGTAGGGGCGGATATCATCCGCCCGCGGGGATTTCGATTTCAACACCGTCGCGGCATTGCGATTCCCGGCCCCTTCGGGTCCACCAATCGCGCCGCTTCCTCGAAACAGGCTCGCTTCATCCGCCACTGGCGGCGTTTTGCCTGTTTCCCCCCACGCCCCCTTAAAACGGCCAGACCAGGGGGCCTGCGGGCC
>CAMAZB010000037.1 GCA_945862785.1 uncultured Clostridia bacterium
ACGGCTGCGCCGAAGAGGGATGGAAGGTGTGATTTTAGAGCTTGGCCTCATTTCCTGCGGTTTTAATCTCCACAAATACCACCTGAAAAGGAAAACGGTGCAAAAAGCCGCTTAATTTTCGCTGAATAGTGGTCCAGGAAATTCACAAAATTCCCTGGACCTGGTTTGGTATACCTGTTTTCATCCAAAGTTTTCCACAATCTGCTGCTGCGGGCTAAAAAAGATGGCGAGCCTCTCGGATGAGACTCGCTATCTTTCTTCAGGCTGTTTTTTTACAGCCCCATTGTCGATAAACCCGCAAGACTGGCACAGCGAGAAGGGGCGCTCTGTGGACAAACATCAAAACTATGTGTATAATAATGTCTACTGAATAAACCGCTTGGTGGTTTATTCGCGCGGCGGTAGCCGCGCAATTCCATAAAAACGGCTCAAAGAGGCCACTTTTATGGAATTCAGCCATTGTTACAATGCGTATTTCCACTGGCGCGCTGCGGCTTTGTTCAGTATGCATTATAATAAATGCTGAAAACGGAAAGAGGCGTTTGGCTTGAAAGAGGCACAAAGTGACCGGGAGGTCTCCGTTTATCTGAGCTTTTTGCTGCGCCATCACCCGGAGACAGCCGGACTGGACATGGACCGCCATGGCTGGGTGTCCGTGGCGCAGCTTCTGAACAACACAGGGCTGCCCATGGAGCGGCTGGAGCGCATCGTGGCGGAGGACGACAAGGGCCGCTACCGCTTCAACGAGGATAAAAGCCGCATCAAGGCCTGCCAGGGCCATTCCATCCCGTGGGTGGAGCCGGAACTGACCTACGGCCCGCCGCCGGAGACTCTGTACCACGGTACCACGGCAGAGGCGTGGGCGGCCATCCAAGCCGGCGGATACATCAGCAGGATGGCCCGTCACGCGGTACATATGCAGGCGGACCGGGAACTGGCATGGAAATCCGCCCGCCGGTGGCGGAAGGAACCGGTGGTGCTGGTCATTGACGCTGGGAGAATGCACCGGGACGGAGGCGTTTTCGGTGTGGCAGACAATGGCGTGTGGTGCGCGGAGCGGGTGGACACCGCTTACATCAGCGGCGTTTTGCGCCGGTAGGAGGGAGAGACATGGACCTCATCACAGAACTGGAACGCTTCCGCCCATGGAACGAGCAGGAGGAGCGGGACCTGGCGGAGCTGCTGCGGCGTCTGCGGAGCGGCGAGGAGCTGTACAGCCGGGAAAACCTGTCTGCCCATTTGACCGCGTCGGCCTGGGTGACAAGCCCCGACCGGCGGCAGGTGCTGCTGGCCTATCACAACCTCTATGATTCCTGGGCGTGGCTGGGCGGCCACGCCGACGGCGAGAGGGATCTGCTGGCGGTGGCGGTTCGGGAAACAAGGGAGGAGAGCGGGCTGACGTCCGTCCGGCCTCTGTCGCCGGATATCTGCTCTGTGGAGATTCTGACAGTGGACGGACACGAAAAACGGGGCGTTTACATACCTTCCCACCTTCACCTGAACATCACCTATCTGCTGGAGGCGGACCCGGCGGCGCCGGTGCGGTGCAAGCCGGACGAGAACAGCCGCGTGGCCTGGTTTGGCCTGGAGGAGGCCCTGGCGGTGTCCTCGGAGCCATGGATGCGGGAACGGATCTACCGCAAGCTCAATGCCAAACTGGAAGGCTTTTGACGGCATCTGGTGCCTGTTCAGGAATTGAAAGCATTGGGCGGCAATGGGTTCGTGGAAAAATGTGAAAAAGTTGTCGAATGATTTTTGGAATTAATTTACAGTTCCATATTGAAAAAACTGTAGCTTTATGCTAGTTTATAGAAAAGCGGATGTGAAGGGTCATGAATCCGTCACAAAGCGGAAAATTCGGAAAAAGGACAGTGTAACATGGACAACAGGAAAACGGTTTTACTGGCAGACGCGAATGAAGAATTCCGCACCATGCTGCGGGAGGAGATAGAGAGATCAGAGGAATTTACGGTGGTGGGTTCTGTGGGAGACGGAACGGAGGCACTGGCACTTCTGGCCCAGCGCCGTCCCGACCTGTTGGTGCTGGATCTGATGCTACCGGGGATGGACGGCCTTACCCTGCTGCGCCAGGCGCAGACTCAGGGACAGTTGCCCAAGGTGGTCGTCACTTCCGCTTTCTGCACGGACCGGGTGGTAAGCGACGCCATGGCGCTGGGCGTCGGATATTTCCTGCCCAAGCCCTGTGAGATCGGGGCGCTGCTGGACCGGATGCAGAGCGTGTTCGGGCAGGCGGCGACACCGGAGGAGCGGACCGCCGCGCTGAAGAACCTGGTCACCTCTGTCATCCATGAGATCGGTGTACCCGCCCACATCAAGGGCTACCAGTACCTGCGGGAGGCTATCATGATCGCCGTGGACGACATGGAGGTCATCAACGCTGTGACGAAGGTGCTGTATCCGGCGGTGGCGAAGCGGTTCGGGACCACGCCCTCCCGGGTGGAGCGGGCCATCCGCCACGCCATTGAGGTGGCCTGGGACCGGGGCGACCTGGAGACCCTGCAAAAGTATTTCGGCTATACTGTCAGCAACACCAAGGGAAAGCCCACCAATAGCGAGTTCATCGCCATGATCGCCGACCGGCTGGTACTGGAGCAGAAGAACGGCACGGGCATGCTGGGCTGATTGCACCGCAAGGGATACAGGGCTGGAAGAAATTGGACTCATAGCGATAAACACTGTGAAAGTACCGATGAATCAGCCCTGCTATGCCGATAAACTATTTTGCTTATAGCGATAAACACTCCTAATTTATTGGGCTGAAAAAACCAATAAGTTAGGAGTGTTTTTATGCGAGGAAAGGAACAAGCCAAAAGAGATTTTGATTTCTTCATTGACGAATACCTCTATTATTGTCAAAGTCGGCGTCTGCGCCCTAAGACCTTGAACAGCTATGAACAGACCTTGCGCCTTTTTGAACGCTGGACAAAGGAACAGGAGGGCATAGCAAGCCCTCTGGAAGTGAGGGAACAGACTATTCGCCATTATATCTGCGATTTGCAAAATAGAGGCAAGTACAGCTTCTACGCAAAAGAAGAACGCATGTGTACGAATTGCCCTGACCGCCGCCGGGATTTTCGTGAGCCAATCAGCATTACTACAATTAACAATTATATTCGTAATTTGAGAGCATTTTTTAATTGGTTTGAGGAGGAATATCCGGGGACAAAAAACCCTATGAAAAAAATTCATCTACTGGAAAACGAACGTAAAGCACGGGACTATATGGAAGATAGTGAAGTTAGAAAATTGCTTGACAGCTTTGATAAGAGTTATTTTCCAGAGTGTAGGGATGCTACGGTTATCACGTTGATATTGGATTCTGGTATGCGACTAGGAGAGTGTCTTTCGCTTTCAATAGATGATATTGATTTGAACCAGAGAATCATACAAATCCCTGCTGAGGTAACAAAGGGTAGAAAGGGACGCGCTGTATTTTTCTCTATGAAATCGGCAAGGGCATTACAACGATGGATAAGATTTAAGGACAGGTACATTGAAACCAAGTATTTATTTCCAACGAAAGCAACGGGACTCCCAGTTTGCATTGGGACATTTGAAACAAACTTTAAAAACTACATGAATAGGGCTGGTATCGATAAAGCTATATCACCCCATGCGTTGCGGAACAATTTTGCAAAACGTTGCTTGATGGCGGGAATGGATGTCTATACGCTGAGCCGTATTTTGGGTCATAGCAGTGTGTCGGTTACGGAAAAGGCATACTTAGATTTAACAGATCGCGACCTCGCCCATCGTTATCAGAATTTCAACCCTGTCCAAAATTTGCGATAAAGCAACAAGCAAATATCAGACAGCGTCAGGCCGAAGGTATCGAAGCCGCAAAGGCTAACGGTAAGAAGCTAGGCCGTCCCGCACTCACTTTCCCCACAAACTGGAATGAGGCTTATACCTCTTGGAAAGCGGGAGAAATCACCGCAAAGACTGCCATGGAGCAGACAGGAACGAAGAGAACCAGCTTTTATAAACTGGTGGGTATGATGGAAAACAAGGATTGAGGAAGGAGCGGTTATTGTGTTGGCTATCATAGTGGCTGTATTTGCTATCTTTATAATCGTAAGGCTATTCAAAGCAGATAAACAGCAAGGCAAGCCGAAACAAAGTGGTGATACTATCCCCAAGACAAGCACAACAATTCGTTGCCCCAATTGTGGCAGTCCTGCAAAACTTAATGGCAAACAGTGGGAATGTGGCTGGTGTGGTGATTATGGGCGTTTACGTTAATTGTGCTTACATAATGCTTTCAGAAGGATAGCGTTTGAAGTAGAGGTTGACAAACAAAAAACATAGATTATAATAAAATCAATAACCCAATAAATGTAAGAGCGTGTAACTATAAACAAAGCAATCAATCAGGAACCGACATGAGTTAAAATCATTGCGCTACAATGGATTCTGAATATTGGTTTTCCACCAATAGCGAGTTTATCGCCATGATCGCCGACCGGCTGGTACTGGAGCAGAAGAACGGTCGTGGACTGACGGTCTGAGAAGAATGCAAAAAGGAGAGGCATTGCCTCTCCTTTCAGGCTGTCGATAAACCCGGAAATGAAGGAAAACGGGAAGGAAGGGTGTGCGCGGGGAACCCAGGAAGGGTGCCCTGCGCCATTTAAATCAATAGATTTCAGAACTTTTTGAAAGTTCTGAAATCTTAAGCAGCTTGTCGAAAAGACTTTTTCGACAAGCTGAAAGGAGAGGCATTGCCTCTCCTTTTTCTTATGCGCCGGGATAGAGTGTTGCCCTCACAACGGCCCGTTGGGCATTGGTGGGCTCGTCCGGCAGGGTGAGTTCCACAATGCGGTCGCCGTAGAAGAGCAGATAGGTGTTGACAGGCTTCCGGTGGCCATTCTCATCATCGATGTAATATCTGCGGTAGGCGGCATCGGCACCCCAGGCGGCAGGGTCCTCCGGCTCCCAGCTTCGGTGGATCGTGAGCTTGTGGGTGCCGATGTAGCCAACAAGGTCAGTATTTTCCAGGTAATCCCGGATGACCGTGTCCCGCAGCCAGGGCCGGCGGATGTCCGTGACGGAGTAGTACAGGGTAATCTGCTTCTGGGGCTGGCCAATGACTTCCCGGCAGCTCAGACGGGAGAGAAAGTACGTCCGGGCATCCAGACGGTCCCGGGAGATGTGCTCGTAGGGCTGGCCCATCAGGTCCTCCAGGGTCAGGGGCAGGCCGATGGGGTGGACGTCGTACTTGTCACCCTGCCAGGTGTAGGTCTCCCGCCACGGTGTATCCCGCATCAGCCGGACGGCACCCCAATATACGCCGCCGATGACAGCGAAGGCCACCAGAAAGCTGAGGATCTGCGTCACCAGGCGGTTGACCTCCGTGGTCCAGCCGGTGCGCCGCAGCAGATACCGCAGCCCGGCCAGCAGCCCCTGAAGGGCAATCACTACCACAAGGACGCCCACCAGGAGGAGAGAGAACCGGGTACTCAAGGAAAAGAAGAGGGAGATCAGGCAGGCGGTCGTCAGCAGCTCATAGGCCAGCCGCAGGCGGCGATGGCCCCGGGTAGGAGTGAAGCGGCCCTCCTCGTCCGCGATCCGCCTGGCCTTGCGGCGCCAGAGGAAGTAGGAGGCGATCTCCGTGGCGCAGAGGAGGGCCAGCAGGAGCCAGAGAGCCAGCGAACTCAGACCAGCGGGATTGGCCAGGGTATCCGTGGGGTGATGCCAGAGGTCGGAGAGATTCCGGACAAACTGAAACAGCGACAGGGCCAGCAGGAGACCGTAGCTGAGGAGAAAGTTCTTCTTCATGGCCTGGTGGACGGTTTCCACCTGCACCGCGGCGTCGGTCTCAATGGGGGTAGGGGCTTCCGCGTCACTGGCGAATATCAGCATTTGGGACCAGCTGGCGGCCAGGGTCCAGCCGGCTTCGGCGCAGTAGTCCTGGAAGGTCTGCTGTTCCTCGCCGGGGGTGCAGTCGAACTCCGAGGCGGGAGCGAAGTAAACAATAGAGAAGTGCATGGCTCTGGGCTCCATTCGGTGATAGGTCCAGAAAGAGCGGCCCATCTTTTCCAGCATCCAGCCCTTGGCGGCCATCTGTTCCAGATGGCGTTCAATGCCAGTGCGGTCATAGAAGGAGTAGAGGATGTACTCCCGTTTCTTGTGCGGCATGGCTCAGATACCTCCTCTCAGGGCTCTGGCGGCGGTGGACATCATGTCCTCTGTGACGGTCCAGTCCCAGTCGAATTTGATTTCTGCGATGCGGTCCGGCCAGCAAATCAGGAACTGATTGGAGGGCTTTCCGGAGCAGTAGAGCCGGTAGACCTCGTCCGCGCCCCAGGCGGGGGCATCGATGAGGCGGTATTCGTCCCAATTTTCCCGGGGAAGTCCATGATTGTGCCGCTCTACCCAGGAGATGAAGTCCTTTTTGCACAGGCCGTAGAGGAACCCGGACTTTACGGTGACGGTTTCGTATTCCAGGTCCGGCTGGTCCAGGGCGTCCATCCGGGGCCGCTGGGTGTAGGTTCCGTGGGTCAGGAGGAAGGAACTGTTCATCCGGGCCTCGGTGCTCCATTGGGTGTAGTCCGTTTCCATCAGGTCCTCGATGCACAGGGGGATGTCATCCCGGTAGACCCGCCAGGTCATGCCACGGTATTCATAGGTCTCCGTCGGCGGGTGGTCCTCCAGCCAGCCGGAGCCGGAATTGCGCAGGATGAGGGCTGTCAGGCCCGATATGAAGCCAACGGTGAGGGCGATGAGGATGCCGTAGGTGACGGCGATGTTCACCCAGCTGGGAGCTTTCAGGTGCTTCATGGCGTCTTTGGCAGTATTCGCCAGCAGGACCATCAGACCCATGTAGAGGAGCATTCCCGCCATCAGCAGGAACATGCCACGGGAATCCCAATAGGAGGTCAGCAGCCACAGGACGATGACGCAGGACCACACCATCACCAGCATATTCAGCCACCGGGCACTCTTGAGGTCCGGCAGGGGAGCGCCGTCTTCCGCTGCCGCTTTGGCCCGCTGCTGCCAGCGGTAGTACCGCGTCAGCTCCGCGATGATAAGCAGGTCCAGGGGCAGCCAGTTCAAAACGGAGGCAAGGCTGGCGGTGCTGGACAGGGTGTCTACGGGGTTTGTCCAGATTTGATAAAACTGAAAAAGAATTTGGAACAGGGACAGGGCCAGCAGCGCCCAATAGCTGCCGACAAAGCCCCGCTTCACGCACCGCCGGATGTTGGCGAGCTCCACCGCCGGGTCCGTCTCAATGGGGACGGCGGTTTCGTCCCCGGTGCAGAAAATCTGTACCTGCGAGGCTTCCGCCGCCAACTGCCAGCCCGCGGCGGCGCAGTAGTCCCGGTAGGTCTCCAAGCCCTCGGAGGGGCCGGGGTCGAACTGGGAGGCGGGGAAGAAAACGAGGGCGAACCGCAGCTTCTTCGGCTCCGTCCGGCGGTAGCGCCAGTTCCAGCCGCCGATCTTCTCCAGCATCCAGCCCTGGGCGGCCATGTCCGAAAGGTGGGCGGTGATGGCGGTCCGGTCCAGGTAGCTGTATAGGGGCATCCATTCAAATTTAGTGTGCTTCATGCGTCTGCGCCTCCTGTCAGTGCTTCATAGTCCGCCACCAGGGTCCGCAGGCGGCGGTATTCGTCCTCCAGGGCCTTTTTGCCCGCTTTCGTGATAAGATAGCTCCGCTTCCGGCCCTCTACCTTCGTTTCCGCGATATAGCCGGCGGAGAGAAAGCTCTCCAGCAGGTTGTACAGCGTGCCGGGGCCTACGCTGACCCGGCCTTTCGTCAGAGTGGAGACCTGTGCCATGATATCTGTGCCGCAGCATTCCTGCCGCAGGCACAGCAAGATGTAGAACATCTGCTCCGTCAGAGTCTGGAATTTTTCACGGGCCATAGGATTTCCTCCCCCTTATATCGAATATCGCTATTTCTGAGACCAGTATATTATCGAATATCGTTATTGTCAAGAGCGGCGGTGAGATGGGGTTGCTTTTTTCTGATTTTATGGTACTCTAATATAGGAATATCATGCACATTCCACAGAACATACGAAAGAGGAGAATATCTATGACATATACATTCCGGCCCCGGGGCGTTTGCTCCCAGCAGATGCAGGTGGAGGTGGACGAGCAGGGCGTCATCCGGGAACTGCAGGTCCTGGGCGGCTGCAGCGGCAACCTCCAGGGCATCGCCGCTTTGGTGAAGGGGATGCCCGCCGCCGAAGCCGTAGAGCGCCTGAAGGGCATCCGCTGCGGCTTCAAGGACACCTCCTGCCCGGACCAGCTCGCCCGGAATCTGGAGAAGATCATGGCGGAGGGTCAGGCATGAAGATCGTATTGGTCATCGACCAGTTCGACGACGCCAACAACGGCACCACCATCAGCGGACGGCGATTCGCCGCCGCACTGAAGGAGCATGGCAACGAGGTGCGCGTCATTGCCATTGGCAAGCCCGCCGACTATAAGTATGTGGTGCGGCAGATGAAGTTCCCTCCGGTGGTGGAGCATCTGGTCACCAGCCAGGGAATGCGGCTGGCCATCCCCAACAAGCACGTTTTTGAAAAGGCGGCCGCCTGGGCGGACGTGGTGCATTTCATGATGCCTTCGCCGCTTGCGGTGATGGGCCTGAAGCATGTGGAACGGCTGGGTATCCCCCACACGGCGGCCTTCCACTGCCAGCCTGAGAACATCACGTTTACCTTCCACATGGGCAACAGCAAGCGGGCCAACGATTTTGTGTACGACGAGTTTCGGGACAAGTTTTACAACCGCTTCAACCATATCCACTGCCCCAGCGAGATGATCGCAAACCAGCTCCGCCAGCACGGCTATACCGCCCAGCTCCACGTGATCTCCAACGGCATCAGCCCCCAGTATACCTACGGCAAGCTGCCCAAGGAGGATTGGATGCAGGGCTACTTCAATGTGCTGATGGTGGGCCGGTACGCCGGAGAGAAGCGGCAGGACGTTTTGATCGAGGCCGCCGCCAAGTGCCGCCACGCCAAGGAGATCCAGGTCATTCTGGCGGGCAAGGGGCCGCTGGAGAAGAAGTACCGCCAGCTGGCGGAGAAGCTGCCCAACCCTGTGGTGATGGGCTTCTACGAGCCGGAGCGGCTGCTGAATATTCTCCATATGGCGGACCTGTATGTCCACACCTCCGACGCGGAGATCGAGGGTATGAGCTGCACGGAGGCCTTTGCCTGCGGCCTGGTGCCCGTCATCGCCGTGGCACCCCGGTCGGCTACTTCTCAGTTCGCCCTGGACGAGCGGAGCCTGTTCCCCGGCGGGGACAGCGACGCTCTGGCGGAGCGTATCGACTGGTGGATCGAGCATTCCGAGGAGCGCCATGAGATGGAGCTTCGGTACGCTGAACACGCCAAGCAGTACACGCTGGAGCGATCCATCGAGCTGACGGAGGAGATGTTCCGTCAGGCCATCGAGGAGCAGAAAGAACTGAACGGGAAAAAGTGAATCGAAATGAAACCACGGCCGCCTTTCACGGGTGGCCGTGGTTTTGCGTATACTGGCACAGCAAAGGAAGTGAGGCGATCCACAATGGCTTTTTCTGACCGGGAGCTGTTGGCACGCCTGATCCAGTGCGAAGCCGGCGGAGAGGGAGAGAACGGCATGAAGGCGGTGGCGGGTGTGGTGATGAACCGGGTCCATGCCAAGGGCGGCGAATACGCCCGGGTGGGTCAGGGCAGCATCCGCAAGATCATCTTCCAGCCGTATCAGTTCGTCTGTGCCAGCGAGACGGAGGGCGGGGCCTACAACCCCCAGAATATCTACAATATGCGTCCCGAACAAATACATTATGACATCGCCGACTGGGCCATTGCGGGAAATCGGCTGCCGGATGTGGCGGAATCCCTCTGGTTTTACAACCCCTTCGGCCCGACCTGCCGGTCCTTTTTTCCGTCGGATGTGGGATACTGGCAGACGCGCATCGGCGACCATTGCTTCTACAATCCGACGAATGCTTATTACAAGACTTGAGAGGTGTCAATATGGTTCATTTTCAGGATACGTATACGCCGGGGGCACCCCGGATGCAGGATTGGAGCACAGAGATCACTCCGCCCGGCCAGCGCCGCCCCCCGGTCATGGTGGGGACGGAGGCAAACCGGAACAACACCGGGATGACCGCTCCAATGACGGTCACGCCTCCCGCACTGTCAGATATGCAGAATGACCTGCCTGTGGAGGTCATCCAGGCACCCACCTCCGTGGGCGAGGCCTATCTGGGCTCCTGGAAAGCCCTGCTGTCCCGCTACGAGGGGAGCTACGTGGTGGCCACTTTCCTGGTGGGCACCCAGAACACGGTGTCCTGGGAGGGCATTTTGTTCGATGTGGGAAACGATTATCTCACCATCTATCAGGAGGCACGGGACCGCTATATCGTCAGTGATTACTACTCCCTGAAGTTTATTGAGTTCTATGATGTCGAGCGGCGGAGACGGTGCGCCGAACTGCTCCGGGAGGACGGCTGGGAGAGCAATATGGCCGACGGCATGAGAGGCGGCAGGGGCAATATGACCGGCAGCATGAACGGTGGGATGAACAGCGGTATGGGCGGAATGACCCGGCGCTGACGGGGATTGCGAAGCGGCGGAAAGTGTGCTAAAATCCGGGTATCACAAAAAAGGAGATATTTCCATGGATTTTGCACAACTGTCTGCGGAACGATATTCCCTCCGCAAGTACAGCAATCGCCCCGTGGAGGAGGAGAAGCTGTCCCTCATCCTGGAAAGCGGCCGCAACGCGCCTACCGCCCACAATTTCCAGCCCCAGCGCATCTTCGTACTCCAAAGTCCTGAGGCGCTGGAGAAGGCGGATGCCTGCATGGGCTCCCACTTCCATCCCCCGGTAATCGTGGCAGTGGCCTATGACCCGGCGGTGTCCTGGCACCGGGAGACCGACGGAAAAGACCACGGAGAGATCGATGCCGCCATTGCTGCCACACAGATGATGCTTCAGGCGGCGGACCTGGGGCTTGGAACCACCTATGTGGGGATGTTCCGGCCGGAGGAGCTGAAAGCGGCCTTCCCGGAGATGGAGGGACTGGAGATCACGGCTTTGCTGACTCTGGGTTATCCCGCGGAAGGCGCCCATCCCGCCCGGCTCCACAGTGACCGCAAGCCCATCGGGGAGCTGGTGAAGTACCTGTAAAAAAACGGAGACTGCCGAACGGCAGTCTCCGTTTTTTACGGGCTTTTATCTCCGGCGCCCCCGGTAGTTGCGGCTGCGGCTATATCCCACGCTGCGGCCGTAGCGGTAACGGCGGCGGCTCAGCAGCAGCTTCCACACCAGGAAAGCCGCCAGCAGTACCACCAGGATGATACCAACCACCCGGACGGAGGTCTTGGCGAAAAAGTCCTTCACATCCCGCCAGAAGGTCAGCAGGCGGTCGGCTTCCACATCGTGCATGGCCAGCAGGTCCACGGTGGCGTAGACCTTACCGTCATAGCTCAGGACCAGGGAGCCCAGCACATCCCCGGCGGCCACCGGGGCCTCCACGGATTCCTGGTTCAGCGTGATGGTCCGCTGCAGGTCTGCCTCGCTCAGACCTTTGGGCATCAGGATTTCCAGCTCTTTGGCGGGGTGGACGGTGACGTGGTCCAGCTTGGACAGCGTGACGGGTACTTCCTGAATGGGCTCGTTGGGGTCGATGACAGTTTTGTAGGTGAAATTGTTAAAGCCGTAATCAAACATCCGGGAGGTTTCAGAGAAGCTGCGGATATTGCCCCGGCCGTTTTCCTCTACCCGGTCGGCACCCAGGATGACGCTGACGAAATGGAGACTGCCCTGGATGGCGGAGGACACCAGACAGTGGCCCGCCGCGTCGGTGGAGCCGGTCTTGATGCCCTGGGCGCGGGTGTCCCGGTAGCCGATGACTCTCCAGTTGGACAGCAGGTTGTTGGTGGTGTACAGGGTCCGCTCCTTACTGAGATTGGTGGCGGGGATGGTGGTGGAAGCGGTATTGCAGATGGTCATGAAGTCGGGGTATTCCATGGCGGCCCGGGTGATGAGGTACATATCCCAGGCGGAGGTGTAGTGCTGGGGGTCATGGAGGCCGTTGGGGTTGACAAAGTGGGTGTTCTCACAACCCAGGGCCTGGGCTTTTTCGTTCATGGCGGTCACAAAAGCCTGCACGGAGCCGGAGACCGCCTCCGCCAGAATGTCGCAGGCCTCGTTGGCGGACACCACCAGCATACAGTACAGCAGGTCCCGCACCGGCATGGTCTCACCCACCTTGATGCCGGCGGAGCTGCCGTCGGAGGACAGGCCCTCCAGCGCCGTGGCGGTGGCGGTCAGGGGCTGGTCCATGGTCAGCTTCCCGGCGTCGATGGCCTCCAGGGTCAGAAGAGCGGTCATGATCTTCGTCAGACTGGCGGGATACAGCTCCTCATGTTCGTTTTTCGCGTAGATTACCTCGCCGGTATTGTAGTCCACCAGCAGCGCGGCCTTCGCAAGGATATTGGGGTCCTCCGGCAGAACAGGGGCGCTCTCCGCACCGTCGGCGGAGGCGAAGGGCACGGCCCACAGGCTCATCACCAGGGCTACCAGCAAAAAAACAGGGAAAAAGCGTTTCGTTTTCATGTACATCTCCTGAAAAACTATGTTATAATCAACAAAAGACCCTTTCAAAGGGACTATGGAAACCGGCGGAAAACACCGGGTTTCGACAGATACATATAGTATAACAAAAAAATCGCGGGAGTTCAACAGGAATGGAAGCTGGAAAAATCACGAAAACAGAATGGATGCTTCTGGGACTGACCGGGCTGTTCCTGTGCGTGCTCCTGGGAATGTTCGCCCATGACCGGCGGACGGTGCCGCCGGTGGAAACGGAGCGGCAGGTGCCGCAGGAGGCAGTCCTGCCGGATCTCTCACCCCTGGATCTGAACACGGCCACGGCGGAGGAGCTGGCGACGCTGCCGGGCATCGGCCCGGAACTGGCGGGCCGCATTGTGGCCTATCGGGAGGAGCAGGGCGGTTTTGGAAGCATTGAGGAGATCATGGAGGTATCCGGCATCGGGGAGGGCAAATTTGCCGCGCTGAAGGGCCGGATCACGGTGGAGGATACAGAATGAAAATTTTGGTGGTAGACGACGAAAAAACCCTGGTGAAGGGGATTAAATTCAACCTGGAGAACGAGGGCTATCACGTGGAATGCGCCTACGACGGCGCCGCTGCCGTGGAGCTGGCCCGGAACAACAAGTTCGACCTGCTGATCCTGGATGTGATGATGCCGGAGGTGGACGGCCTGGAGGCCTGTATGCGGATCCGGGAGTTTTCCAACGTGCCCATCATCATGCTGACGGCCAAGAGCGAGGACGCGGACAAGCTGATAGGCTTTGAGTGCGGCGCGGACGACTACCTGACCAAGCCCTTCAATATCCTGGAGCTGAAGGCCCGGGTCCGGGCGCTGCTGCGCCGGGCCGCCGGCGTCCAGCGGAGCCAGGGAGCCATTCTCACGGCGGGGGAGCTGTCGCTGAACACCGAGGAGCGGGTGGCCATCCGGGACGGGGAGACCGTGGAGCTGACCGCCAAGGAGTACGACCTGATCGAGCTTCTGATGCGGAACCCCCGGCGGGTGTACAGCCGGGAAAATCTGATGAACGTGGTGTGGGGCTACTCCTATGCCGGCGATTACCGGACGGTGGACGTCCATATCCGCCGCCTGCGGGAAAAGCTGGAGAAAAACCCGGCGGAGCCGGACCACATCATGACCAAGTGGGGAGTGGGGTACTATTTCAAGGGATAAGCGAAGGCTGCGGAGCAGCCTCCGGGTCAAATTCGGCCTGAGCTACATCCTCATCATCGCGGCGGTGCTGATCCTGCTGAACACCTATCCGCTGCTGGTGTCCGAGAACATGGTGTTCCGTTCCAAGGAGACCACCATGCAGAGCAGTGTGTCCGTCATGGTCTACTCCCTGTCCGGCCTGGACAAGCTGAACGAGGAGAACGTGACGGCCGCCATGGCGGTGGTGGAGGAGACGGGCCTGAGCCGTATTTTGGTGACGGACAGCACCGGAAAGGCCCTTTATGATACCCGCGAGACCGGCGGCGCTGTGGGGCGGTATATCCTATACACGGAGATCGTCCAGGCCCTGATGGGCAACGACGCGTTTTCCTGCGCCTATCATAATGGCGCTTTCCGCAGCCGGGCGTCCTCGCCGGTACTGTATCAGAATCAGATCATTGGTGCGGTGTACGCCTATGAATACGATACGGAGCAGGCGGCGCTGCTGGAAGGCCTCCAGGAAAACCTGCTGAAACTGTCCGCTGTGATCGGCGTGGTGGTACTGGCATTGAGCCTGGTGCTGTCCATGGCGCTGACGAAGAAGATCGGGAAGCTCCTGACCGCCATCCGCCAGGTGCGGGAGGGCGCGTACAGCCACCGGGCGGAAATCGCCGGCCATGATGAGATCGCCCAGATCGGCGAGGAGTTCAACAGCCTGACGGACCGGCTCCAGACCACGGAGAATGCCCGGCGGCGCTTTGTGTCCGACGCCTCCCACGAGCTGAAAACGCCCCTGGCAGCCATCCGGCTGCTGACGGACTCCATCTTGCAGACCGACAACATCGACCCGGCCACCACCCGGGAATTCGTGTCCGACATCGGGCGGGAGGCGGAGCGGCTTTCCCGCATAACGGAGGACCTGTTGCGGCTGACCCGGCTGGATAGCAGCGTGCTGGACGCACCGTCCGAGGTGGACGTACTGCCGGTGCTGGAACAGGTGCTGCGGATGATGAGTCTGGTGGCACAGGAAAAGGGCGTGGACCTGACCTATGACGCGGCAGAGGGTTGTACGGTTCTCTCCTCCAAGGATGAGCTCCATCAGGTCATCTATAACCTGGTGGACAACGCGGTGAAATACACGCCTGCCGGCGGCGCTGTCCAGGTGTCCCTGGAACAGGAGAAGGGACAGGTGGTCTTGTCCGTGGCCGATAACGGCGCCGGCATCCCCGAGGCTGACCTGCCCCGCATTTTCGAGCGGTTCTACCGGGTGGACAAGGCGCGCTCCCGCGCCGCCGGCGGCACGGGACTGGGACTGTCCATCGTCAGCGATACGGTGAAGCGCCGGGGAGGTACCGTGGAGGCCGCCAACCGCCCCCAGGGCGGCGCGGTGTTCACTGTCCGCTGGCCTGCGGTGAAAGGGGGCGGCGCGGGATGAAACGGATGATCACACTGCTGCTGTGCGGCTTGATGCTGCTGTCCATGGCGGCCTGCGGCCGGACCCAGCCGGAGGAGACACCCTCCTATGACCTCTACTTCATGGAGGCCGATCTGAAAGAAGCAACCGGCAGGGGCGCTCTCCGGGCGGAGACGGCATATCTGCCGGAGTTGGAGGGCGCGGACCCGGAGGAAACCGCAAAGGGCCTGATGGAGGCGCTTTTGCAGGGACCGCTGGATGGAACGCTGACGAGCCCGATTCCGGTGGGCACCAACCTGCTCTCTCTGAAGCTGGAGGGCGGCCGGGCCGTGGTGGACCTGACCGCGTCTTACGGTAGCCTGTCCGGCGTGGGCCTGACCCTGGCGGATTATGCCGTGGCGCTGACCTTGACCCAAGTGCCGGAAATCGGCTCGGTGAAGATCACGGTCCGGGGGCAGGAACTGGCCTATCGGGACCGGCAGATATTCCTCTCCCGGGACGTTTTGTTGGTGCCGGAGGAGGACGTGGTGAGCACGGTGACGGCGGTGCTGTATTTCCTGAACGGAGAGGGGGCGCTGACGCCCGAGGAGCGGACGCTGGACCTGTATGAGGGCGACACCCAGGTGTATGCCGTGGCCAGGGCGCTGGAAAACGGACCGGAGAGCAAGGAACTGTCTGCTGTGATGCCGGAGGGCTTCCGGGTGAAGTCCGTATGGCTGGAGGAGGATGTGTGCTATATGAACCTGTCCTCCGCCATGCTGGAGGGATTGCCGCAGAAGACAGAGCTTCAAACAGCGGTGTATTCCTTGGCGAAGTCCCTGTGTTCCCTGGATACGGTGAGCGAAGTCCGGTTCCTGGTGGACGGTGAGTTCGCAAAGCAGTACGGCACGGTGGACATCAGTGAGCCGTATATCTTCGTGGACCAATAGACAGGCAAAGGAAAAGCGGGTGGGAGTT
>CAMAZB010000038.1 GCA_945862785.1 uncultured Clostridia bacterium
ACACACTGCATATCGTCGGCAGCGTCAGATGTGTATAAGAGACAGCATCAGGGCCGCCCGGCAGTATTCTCAGAGGGAGATGTGCTTATGACACATCCTGGGATCTAAGATCCCGGTATTTCGGGGCGTTTTCCCACTGGTTAAGAGGATCTTTGCTCGGAATAGGAGCCGGCGGCGGGGTGGACACGCCGGGAGCCTGTGACCGAATCTCAATCTTTCCGTCCTCCACCAGCGCTATGAAAATGGAGACCAGATTGGGGTCGAACTGCCGGCCGGCCTCCTCACGCAGGATCCGCAGAGCCTTCTCAAGTGGAGTGGCGTTTTTGTAGGAGCGGGTGGAGGTGATGGCGTCAAATGCGTCCGCAATGGAGAGAATACGGCCCATGACGGGGATCTCTTCCCCTGCCAGTTTGCGGGGATACCCGGTTCCGTCATAACGCTCGTGATGAGAGAGCACAGTGGGGATGACATAATCCAGGGAAGGCAGATAACGGATGATATTCACCGCGTTTTCCACATGCCCTTTCATAATGTCGTATTCATCAGATGTCAGCTTGCCGGGTTTATTGAGGATATCCTCCCGTATGCCAATCTTGCCGATATCGTGGAGCAGACCGGCCTCCTTGACGATCTCCACCAGATCCGCCTCCATGCCAGCAGCTTTCGCCAGCTCGGTGGCGTAATAGGCAACGTTTTGCGAATGGCGGAAGGTGTAATGATCCTTGGTATCAATGGCGGCGGTCAGGGCGTAGATGGTGCTGGCGTGCTCGTTGTATCCGCTCTTATATTTGACCCGCCTGACCTCGCGGCGGTGGATCTCCGCGGAATACATCAGGACCGCGTTTTTACCAGAGTGCTTCACCATACGCACGGCGGTATCCGCATTATTGAGCAGCTCTCTGGGAGAGGAGGCCATGTAAGGCGCCGCGCAGATGCCGGCGCTGACTGTCAGACGGCTGAGCGAGCCGCTGATGCGGCTATTGATCTCACCAATCTGTGCTGCTACATTTTCCGTCAGACATTTGGCGGAATAGATGTCGTATCCGGGCAGAATCAGCGCAAATTCCTTGCCGTCTATCCGGGCGGCCCAGCCGTTTCCGCTAACGCTGGACGACAGGATGTCAGCCACACGCTGAAGGGCCAAGTTGCCCTCCTGGGTCCCGTATAGCTGATTATAGAGCTTGAAATCGTCAATGTTGATCAGACACAGGGAAAGGGCGGTATCCTTGTGCGTTTCGAATTCCCGATCCAGCAGTTCAAAGAAGTATTTTCGGTTGGCAAGGCCTGTCAGCTCGTCCTTCCTGGCCTCAGTGACGGCTTTTTCATAGGTATGGG
Organism: uncultured Clostridia bacterium; assembly: GCA_945862785.1. Taxonomy (GTDB): domain Bacteria; phylum Bacillota; class Clostridia; order Oscillospirales; family Oscillospiraceae; genus Oscillibacter. The sequence goes on from CAMAZB010000038.1 coordinate 1,336, forward strand.
CGTTTTTCACCGCGGCGGCGCAGATCGAGGAAACTGACTGCAAAAAGCGGAGTTCATTGGGCTGGTAGTCGTCGCCGTTTTCCTTTTCCGCCAGCAGCACCATGCCCACCAGGTCGCCCTCTGATACCAGCGGCACAAAGACGGCAATGTTCAGTGTATTCAGAAGCTGCTTTTCCTTCTCCCACATACCGCGGTAGATCGTCATACGGGAAAATTCCCGCAGCGTCAAGCAACCGGTATGGTTTTTGAAATAGGAGACCAGAGGATGATCGGCGCAGATATAAAAATTCTTTTCATCCAGCGGATTTGTGGTGTGGCTGATGTGATACTGTCCATCCGGACCGCGGAGGCACACAAAAACGCGACTGACCTCAACGGCCTTCTGGACCGTATCGGACGCACCCTGCAAAATGTCGGTAACGTTGAGCTTGTGGGTGATTTCCTCGCCGAAGCGGGCAATCAGCTCATTCTGCTGTTGCCCCGCTCGCTCAAAGATGGCGTCGAAGGACGAATTGATGACCACATACAGCACGGCGATCATCACCACCAGCACTGTGACGATGATGGCTTCCGCATGGGCGTATTCCATGCCGATGTTGTCCACGAGAAAGCGCTGAAAAGACAGGGCAAAGTTTGAGAAAATCGCGGCGCCCAGAACCATGGCCAGGACGCAGTAATTGGTTTTGGACAGCAGCAACGTCAGCCGGAAAAGCCGCTTTTTATACAGCGCGTAGAACAGACACAGGGCATTGGCAACGCCGGAGATGATGTCCAGCGGGAGGCCGGTAAACATCGTCAGAGTGGAGAGAATGTGTCCCAGCAGCAGGATCACGACGCCCCATATCACCGGGAGCAGGTGCCGCAGCGCACCCCGGTTGCCCAAGCAGTGCCGGCGGATGATGAGGGAGAGCTGCAGCAGTGTCAGCACGATGAAGAAAACCAGCAGATAGATATGCCAGTTATAGTGGTAGAGGAACTGAGCTTTGCCGTTTTGGAGAACGACCTCCGGAAGCGGGACGAAGAAACCGGTCGCATAATTGACGGCAAACACCAGCAGGTAAAAGACACCCCAAAAGATTTTACCGCCGTGTCCGCGCTCTTCCAAAAAGTCCAGAACGAAGTGGTAGTATCCCACCGGCAGCATCAGCATACCCAGCAAAGATACATGGTGCCAGAAATTGACGGACGGCCATAGCTGCATCCGCATGCAGAAGGATCCGCCGTTCCAGAGGATCATCACCACCAGCAGCATCATGAAGGTATAAATGACCTTCTTGGACTTTTCAGCCACCAGAAATGTCAGAAATAGGAACAGGTAACAGAACAGGGAGAGGACAGAAATCCAGCTATACCCACTCATTCCGGAATACCTCCTTTCCCACGCCGCCCTGGTGGCATCCCAGGAGGTCGCTGATTTCACGGCTGCCCGGGTTCATGGACCGTATCGGCGTGCCGAATCTGCGCCGGTACGTTTCGAATGTGCCGCATTTTAGCAGGGTGATCTTCAGCGGGTCCACGCCCAGGATCTTTTTCAGGTCCTCGTAGTCCTGATCCAGATACCGGAAGTAGATACCGAGCTGATCCTGCAGAATACGAATGCTGACGGCACTGCCGGCCAGGTTGTCTCGCTCCAGCTCCACATACAGATGGAGATAGGGGCGGTTATTGTCGGTAAATTCCTTCTTTGCCGTCCAGGCCGCGATGGGCAGACTGGACAGCTCGATGGCCTGATTGATGGAATTTTCCGTGATGCGGGTGAAGCCCGCGATATCGATGACCTGCGGAACACGGTCGATGTACTGGAAACGGGGAATCTGGTTGTTTTCCAACTGACTGCCGATGCCGGTGCAGCGGAACATGTCCCCTATGCGGTAACGGGCAAAGGCGCCGCCTTTCAGCACTGTCAGCACGATCTCATAGACGCCGCCGGGCACGACCTCGTCCCAGAGGATGGTGCGGGGCTGGTATTCCGGGTCCGCCAGATTTTTATCCAGCTCGTTTTCCGGGATGAATTCATAGAAGCAGGCATCCGGCAGGAAATACACGCCCTCGCGGCTCCAGGTCTCGCAGCCGATGCAGGTGGATTCTGTCCCGGCGAAAATTTCCATAGGGGGGATGCCCCACATCCGCTCCAGATCCTCCTTGTAGCAGCGGTTGTCCGTACCGGCGCACATGAAGCCCTTGAGTTGGAACAGGTCTTTGGGCAGCAGCTCGCGGTTCTCTTTCCGGCATTTCTTCTTTGCCACCATGTACCGGGCCATCATCTTGGGAGAGATGCTGGACAGCCGGTCCTTCAGGCTCTTTTTCCGTCCCAATGGCATGGAGGTAATGCTCTGACTCACATAGTACAGCACGCTGCCCAGACCGAAGAAGTATTCGATGCCCTTCTTCATGCCCAGCTTAAAGCCCTGCACGTTCCGCTCCTTGAAGGACATATTAACAGCATCCCGCACCGAAGGCAGGAACTCGATGTCGATTTCGTCCTTGAACAGCAGCGGCAGCAGGCCGGTGACATAGGGCAGCGGAGCCAAGGCGTAGAGCATATGGTCTGTTACGCTGATATCAAAATCGCCTTTTTTCCGGCTGGTGGCCAAGATCAGGCAGCTCATGACGTTGTGCTTGAAGGTATCCAGCATTCCCTTGGTATAAGGCGCTACCTTGATGGGATGGACGCCGCCCTCCCAGGTGGTCTGGACCCAGAGCACCGGCTCTCCCGGCAGGTCGCCCGTCTGCTTGGAGAGCAGAGTGGGGGCATAGTCCTCATAGGTGGTTAGCGGCACCATTTCCCGGAATTCCTCAATGGTGCGGGGATGTTTCCCCTTCAGGATGCTCTGCCCTAGGCCGCAGGAGGACCAAAGCTCAATCTGCTCCATCAGCAGCCGCTTCTGGATGTCCATGAAACCTTCCTTGCTGAGGGTCAGAAATCCGCAGTATTCCTCCCAGATTTCTTCCTTCGAGTATTCGTGGAGTTTTTCCTGAAATCTCATGTTTCATCCTCCTCGCTGACGGAGCGGCTCCGGGTCTGCCGTGCCAGACGGATACAGTCCCCGGTGGGGATCAGGAACGGGACTTTTTTTTGATAGTCTTCATAATCGCAGAAGGTTTTGGGAAAGGTAACGCGGTCCTGGAACCAGGCGTAGGCGAGATCCAGCAGGGAAAATACTATGCCGTTGACCAGCAGTCTTCCCGGCAGCGCCGCAATGCCCAGAAACAGGAACATGCCGAAGAAGCACAGAATGCCCGGGTGGCGACACAGCCCATAGATTCCCCGGGAGCACACGTGCCGACCGGCACTGCCGGCCCCATAGGTCGCCTGGAAGGGCAGAGCAAAAAAAAGACTGTACACCAGTGCGCCGAAGCACACCACCGCAGCGGCAATCAATGCCGTGTCCGCCGCACCTGAAAAGGCCCCCAGCCTCCATGCCACCAGTATATCCAGGACTGTGGCCGTGGCGACCAGCAGCGTGCCCACCGCGAAGGCGGCGTGCAGGAGTCTGGACCGGAGGGTGATACTGTTGATGTCATACAGGATATACAGGACAAAACCCGCGATACCCAGAGTCAGTGAAAGCATGGTCCCTCCCGTTTCGAATCCGGGGCTGCACACGAATACCGGTACGCAGCCTCCGTGTTTCCCCAAAGACTTGAATTGGCTCGTTTAACCACAAATTCGTATTGGCTGATTCAAGACACAGTTTTACATAATGTGATACAGTTTCAGTCTAACATTTATTTTTTCAAAATTCAATTCTTTTCCAGCATTTTGGCGGATACAAAAAACGAAAATACACTCTGTTGCATATAAAATGTGAAACCTGCAATTGCTCCGTTGGGACTATGCCTGCCTCCGCGCTAACGCGGCCTGTGAGCTTTATTGAAAAACAGCACCCAGCAGCGCTTTTCTGCCTGCGCCAATGCCTTTCCGAAAGCAGGCAAAAAACGAAACGGACCGGCATTGCCGGTCCGTCCTGATTACTTTTTCCTCTGCTGTATTCATGCCCAAAGAGGCGCTTACTGGCCGGTATGCAGATATTCCGCAATGGCCTGGGTCAGGCAGCGGTGGTCGTCCAGATGGGGCAGACCGGACACGATGGCGGCGCCCCGGAACTGGCCGTTTACCACCAAGGGGAATCCACCGCCGCAGAAGGCGAATTGTTCCTCATCGGACTGCCAAGGCTCCCGGATGCCGTTCAGCTCCCGGTCTACGGCAGCCAGCAGGGAGGAGTGGCGGCTGTGGCAGACCGTGGCATATTTGCGGTCCATCCACCGGGAGTTGGACAGTCCCGTACCGGGAAGGAAGGATTGGTACACGATCAAATCGTCCAGCACGATGCGGACGGCGATGGGCTCCGGCTCTCGCTTACCGGCTTCCCGGAGCATGGTGCCCAGGGCATAGGCGTCCTCCAGGTCAAAGAAGGAAAAACGCAGGTCCGTCTCCTGCTGCTTCAGGGCTTCGTAGAATTCCTGGGTATACATAATGAATGTTGGGCTCCTTTCGTGGCATGCATGTTCGGTTGGGACGGAAGTCCCGGGAAAAAGCCCCGGCGCGGAGGGCGCCTCGCCGGAGCCGGTCCTTATTTTTCTTCGTAAAGCTCAATAATGGCGTCATCCTGGATGACGAAGGCCAGGCGGACGGAGCCGCTGAGAACCTCCGGCCCGAAGATGACCTGCTGGGCCTGAGCGATGTAGGGATCCATGTTGTCCACCTTGTAGGCCACATGGGGCTGCTTGGAGAGGATCTCCGGGAAGCAGGTGCCCTCTTCAAATTTCAGGTATTCGATCTTGTAGTCGTAGGCATCCACGCTTTCGTTGACCCAGAACTTGCCCCACTCGTTGTAGACCATGTTGGGCTTCTTGTTGAGGACGGGGATACCGATGTGCATGTATGTAGCTGCCATAGGGGACCCTCCTGTCATTGTTATTTGGAAGCCAACTCCTGATAGAACTGATAGGCTTCCTTGTCGGTAAACTTCTCGTGTACGATCTTGGACACCGCCTGGCACATGGCGGCGGGATGCTCGCTCTGGAAGATGTTGCGGCCCATGTCCACGCCCCGGGCGCCGTCGGAGATGGCGCGGTAGGCCATGGTCAGCGCCTCATCCTCCGGCAACTTCTTGCCGCCGGCAATGACGATGGGCACGGGGCAGGCGGCGACAACCTTTTCAAAATCATCGCAGTAATACGTCTTGACGAAAGAGGCACCCAGCTCCGCCAGGATACGGGTCGCCAGCAGGAAATACTGGGTGGTGCGGGCCATCTCCTTACCCACGGCGGTGACGCCCAGGACAGGAATGCCGTAGCGCTCTCCGGCGTCCACAGCCCGGCAGAGGGTCTCCAGGGACTGGGTCTCGCCGGCGCCGCCGATGAAGCACTGGATGGCCACGGCGGAGGCGTTCATGCGGATGGCGGCCTCCATGTCGGCACCCAGGCCGTTGCCGGTGCTCATGTCGTCAATGAGGACGCTGGCGTCATGGGTGGCCCGCAGGCAGATGGGCTTTTGCACCGTGGGCGGGATGCAGGAGCGGATGGCGCCCCGGGTGCCCATCAGCACGTCGGCGTACTGGCACAGGGGAGCGATGGTCACGTCCATTCGCTCCAGGCCCGCGGTGGAGCCCATGATGTAGCCGTGGTCAAAGGCCAGCATGACGGTGTTGCCGCTCTTGGGGTTGAACAGCCGGGAGAGACGGTTTTTCGCGCCCCAGTCCCCGTGCCCCAAACCTTTGGCGAAAAAGCCCTGCTCCGGGGCGGGAATGTCAAGATGATAGTCTTTTGCAGCCTTGTTTCCGATCGCGTCTGCCATGGTCGTTACTCCTTACTGTACGCGGGGGTGCGGCAAGGCGTGTTCCACAGGCGAAGCGTCTCGTCGTCCCACTTGGCGATGTTCATCTGGAAGCCGGCGGCCTCCTGGACGGTGAGAATCTCACCCACCATGTTGGCCACGACTTCCACGCCCTTGGCATTCAGGAATTCCACGGTGTCCTTGAACAGCACCAGCATCTCCATCATGGTGGTGGCGCCGCAGCCGTTGATCATGACGAAGGTTTTGTCCCCGGCCTTCAGTTCCAAATTCTTGCACAGGGCCTCAGCGATGGTGGCCACGGTCTCCTTGGAGGACATCATGGGCACTCGGACGCCGCCGCCCTCGCCGTGCTGACCCGCGCCGATCTCCATGAGGTCGGTCTCGCCCAGGTCGCCGAAGGACATGCCGTTCTGGGGATGGGTGGCATCGGTGGATTTGACGGTGATGGAGGCCATATTGTCGGCGTAATGCTGTGCGATCTCAGCCACTTCGTCCAGAGACTTGCCCTCCTGGGCAGCAGCGGCGGCGATATGGTACAGGGCCACCGCGCCTGCCAGGCCACGCTTGTTGTCCTCACCGTTGGGGTCGAACTGGATCTCCTCGCCGGTGACCACCTGGCGGACGTTGAGACCGGCCTTCTTGGCCAGCTTCATGGCCTGCTTGCCGGCAAGCTGGTCGCCCGCGTAGTTCAACGTCAGCAGCAGCACACCGTGACCCTTGTCCGCCAGCTTCATGGCGTCGAATACCAGCTGGCCGTTGGGAGCGGCGAAAATATCGCCCACAGCCTGCACATCCAGCATGCCCTTGCCCACAAAGCCCGCCTGGGCAGGTTCATGGCCGGAGCCGCCGTAGGTGACGATGGTCACGCGGTCAGCGGTGGCCAGGTCCTTGCTGATGACCAGGTGGCCATCCACATCCACAATGTCGGGATAAGCTAGGCCCAGACCGGTCAGCTCCTCATCGGTGACGGTCTCAGGGGCGTTCATAAACTTCTTCATTTTCATAGCAGGTCCCTCCAGTCAAAATTTCAGTATCCGCGAAAGCCCCGCCCCCGGGGCAAAGAAAACGAACATCATGCCTGGGCCAGTCCCCGGAAGAAGCAGGCCATGGACATGGCGCCAGCGTCCGGGGTGCCGATGGTCTTGGTACCGTAGCTCTTCGCCCGACCGAACTTGGATGCGAAGTTTTTAGAGTTCTCCGCGCCCTCGGCGGCGGCCTTGGCGGCGGCGGCAAACAGCGCGTCCTCGCTGTCGCCCTCGTAGGCGGCGATGGCCTCGCTGGCGGGGATCAGGGCGTCCATCATGGTCTTGTCCCCCACCTTGGCGCCGGACATATCGTCGATCTCCTCAAAGGCCTTGGCGAAGATGGCCTTGATGCCGTCAATGTCGATCTCCTCCCCCTCCGGGGCGTCCTCCTGCATCCCGTCCAGCCAGGTGTTCCATAGGGGCACCGCGCTGCCGCCGTTCAGGGACATGACGGCCATGGCCGCGCTGTCCAGCATGGACTGGATGCCGCCGTCGGAAGCATCCACCGCGGCGGCAATGGCTCCGGCGATCTTGGCCATGGTGAGACCGTGGTCGGCGTCACCGAATTTGGAGTCGATCTCGGTCAGCTCCGCTTCCGCGGCGGTGACGGCCGCGCAGGCATGGTGCAGGCGTGCTGCGAATTCCGCTTTTGTCATGGTTCACTGCCTCCTGTTTCGACAGAATCAACAATTTTTGGGATAATAATGTATTGTATCATAGTCAATCTGCTTTTTCAAGGCGTACGAGCCGCCCGAAGCAAGTTGACAAGGACAAGGGGATACGCTACAATGTGTGATGAATAAACAGGAAAAACAGTACGGGGATCCCCCGCGGAAGGAGAACCAATATGGGACCGAAAGCCATCGTTTATACATCCAACACAGGCTATACCGCCCAATATGCCCAGCTGCTGTCCAAAAAGACCGGGCTGCACGCCTATTCGCTGGAAGAGGCGTGCGAAAAAGTGCCCAAGGGCACGGAGGTCATCTACATGGGCTGGATCATGGCCGGAAAGATCCAGGGCTTTATCACGGCACTGAAACAGTACCAGGTAGCGGCGGTCTGCGGCGTGGGCATGAATCCCACCGGTTCCCAGATTTCTGTGGTGCGTCAGGTCAACGGCCTGGGAACGGATATGCCGGTGTTTACGCTCCAGGGCGGATTGAACATGGATAAGCTCCACGGTTTCAAAAAACTTATCCTCAAGAGCATGGGCGGAACCATGGGCCGCCAGCTCATGGCAAAACAGAACCGCACCCCCGAGGAGGATGCGATTCTGGATATGTTCCGAAACGGCGGTAACCGGGTCAGTATGCAGAATCTGAAAGAGGTCGTATCATGGTACGAGCAGGAAACTGGCAAAAAACTGTGAATAGGCGCATAAAAAAGCAGGTGGAATGAGTTTCCACCTGCTTTTCGTATTACTGAGGCGGCTGATAGTCGCCGGAGGGATCAAAGCGGTAGCCGTCCTCCTGGATGGTAGGTTGGGCGGTGCCGGAGAGGTCCCGGTAGAAGGCGGCGTGAGCGGCCTCCTCATAGGGCCGCAGCCAGAGAATACCGATGCCCAGCGTCAGGGCGGCCAGAATTGCCCAGCCGATGAAACTGATGCCCAGGCAAAACAGCCGCCAGCGGTTGCCCCGCATCATCTCCTTGGAGGCGGTAATAGCCTCCCGGGCGGTCATGTCCGGATTTTCTGCCAGAATGTAAGGAGCCATGGCATAGCTGTATGCCGCCAGGATGCCGGGGATGATGAACAGCAGCGTCCACAAAAATGTGAACAGGCCCGTCAGGAATTTCAGGCAGAAGCCGGGCCAGATGCGGTGAAATTCGGAGAACAGGCCGTCGAACCGGGGCGGCTGGCCGTCCACCAGGTTCAGGTTGAATTTGGCGTAACCCAGGGATACGGCGCCGCCCAATACCAGGATCACCAGGGACCAGACCACCGCGATGACGCCGATGATAAAGATGAGGGGCAGCAGAGCGCGGAAAGTGTCACTGTAAAAGAAACTCTCCAACTCACCCGAGGAGATATGCTGCTGCACTGTGGAGGAATTGATATTCACGCTGGCACTGCCGGAGGCAATGGTTCCGCCCAGCAGGGCTGCCACCAGGCCAGTGCCCAGGGAAATTCCCCATTTGCCCGCCAGGGCTTCTCTCGCAATACGCCGAAAATCAGCCGCACACATAAAATGACCTCCCTTAATAAAATTTAACCGTTTTTAAGTTCAGAAGTTGAACTTATCGATGGTGACGCTGTCACAGAACCGGGCTTTCAGCTCCTGGAGCCGGGCGAAAACCCCCGTTTCGCAGTGGGCCTTCTGCAGGGCGGGCTCCGTCCAGCTTTCCACCAGCAGCAGGTCGTCAGGAGCCTCGGCGGCGAAGAAGTAGTCGTACTTTACGTTGCCCGCCTCGGTCAGGGAATTGGCGCGGACGCCCAGAGCGCACAGGGCCTTGTAGAATTCGTCCCGCTGGCCGGGCTTGCAGTGGTAGGTGACATTCCAAGTTAACATAAAATCTATCTCTTCTTTCGGAATTACGGTTCAGCCACCAGCCGGGCCATGTCCTCCGGCAGGGGCGCGGTGAGATGGAGGACCTCCCCGGTGACCGGATGGGTCAATGTCAGGGCATAGGAGTGAAGGGCGGGGCGGGCGATCAGGTCCGGGTCCTCGGTACCGTAGAGCCAGTCTCCCGCCAGAGGATGGCCGATGGATGCCATGTGGACCCGAAGCTGGTGGGTGCGCCCTGTTTCGGGAAGCAGTTTCACCAGGGACAGACCGTTTTGTGAGGACAGCACCTCATAATGAGAAACGGCACTCTGACCGTCGGGCCGGACCATTCTTGCAATGGTGGAGGACTCGTCCCGGCCAATGGGGGCATCGATGGCTCCGGCTCCCGGCTCCGGGCAGCCGATGCAGACGGCTCGATATTCCCGGATGAAGCGGGGCGTGTGGAGGCTGCGGCGCAGCAGGTCGTGGACATAGCCGCTTTTCGCCACCACCATCAACCCAGTGGTGCCCTTGTCCAGCCGGTTCACCGAGTGGAACACGAAGTCCGTGCCACGCTGCCAGGCCAGGGCCCCCGCCACGGTGGGGGTATCCGGCAGGAAGTTGGAGGCGTGGGCCGTCATCCCGGCAGGCTTGTTCACCACCAGTAGGTGGCCATCCTCCCACACAATGGGCAGGGGCCAGTCGCCGGGGGTAACTTCGACCTTGGGGGGACGGTGGTCCCCGGTCTCCACCGTCAGAACGTCTCCGGCGCGGAGGACAAAGGTGGTGCGGGCGTGACTGCCGTTCACCAGAATGCCGTTTTCCGCCCGGGTCAGCCGGGAGATGGCGTGAGAGGAAAAGTGAAGTTTTGCCTTTAAAATGTGGTGGACGGTGGAGCCGCTCTCCTCGGCTATGATGGTTCTTGTGATGGTCTCCAGAAGCCCGGCCCCCTTTCTGCTTTCAGAATAGCACAAAAAGCGGGATTTGCATAGTCAAAACGGAAAGGCTGTGGTAAAATACTTGCGTTATGGAATTTATCATCAGGAGGCCATTATGCTGCTATCCGCGGAACACATTTCCATCAACTTCGGCAGCCGCCAGCTGCTTGAGGATGTGAACTTTTATCTGAACGAGGGGGACAAGACCGGCATCATCGGCATCAACGGCACCGGCAAATCCACCTTTTTGAAGGTTCTGGCCGGAGCCATTGAAGCGGACGAGGGCCGCATTTCCCGAAATCCCAACGTGCAGGTCAGCTATCTGCCCCAGAATCCGGTGATGGACGACAACGCCACGGTGCTGGAGCAGATGTTCCTGCACTTCCCGGCAGAGTTCCGGAAACTGAACGAATACGAGGCCAAGTCCATGCTGAACAAGCTGGGTATCACAGACCACAGCCAGAAAGTCGGCACTCTCTCCGGCGGCCAGCGGAAGCGGGTTGCCCTGGCGACGGCCCTCATCCATCCAGCGGATGTACTGATGCTGGACGAACCTACCAACCACCTGGACGCCGAGATGACCGCCTGGCTGGAGGACTGGCTCCGCCGCTTCAAGGGCGGATTGGTGATGGTGACCCACGACCGCTACTTCCTGGAGCGGGTGGTGAACCACATTACGGAGCTGAGCCGGGGCAAGCTGTACCACTACGAGGCCAACTACTCCAAATACCTGGAACTGAAAGAGCAGCGGGCCGAGATGGCGGAGGCCAGCGAGCGGAAGCGCCAGTCCATCCTGCGGGTGGAGCGGGAGTGGATCATGCGGGGCTGCAAGGCCCGCACCACCAAATCCAAGGAGCGCATCCAGCGGTACGAGGCCCTGCTGAACCAGGACGCCCCGGAGACCGACGATACCGTCCAGATGGCGGCGGCGTCCAGCCGTCTGGGGAAAAAAATTATTGAGCTGAAAGACGTGAGTAAGTCCTTTGACGGGCGGCCCATCGTGAACCACTTTTCCTACAATCTGCTGCGAAATGACCGCATTGGCATTGTGGGACGCAACGGAGCCGGCAAATCCACCCTGCTGCATCTGGTGGCCGGAGAGCTGGCGCCGGATTCCGGCACCGTGGACATCGGCACCACGGTAAAAATCGGCCATTTCTCCCAGGAGGGACGGGAACTGGACCTGAACCAGCGGGTTTATGATTTTATCCACGACATTGCCGACGAGGTGCGGACCGACGAGGGCACCTTCACCGCCAACCAGATGATGGAGCGGTTCATGTTCCCCGGCAATTTGCAGTCCGTGCCCATCGGGCGGCTGTCCGGCGGCGAGCGGCGGCGGCTGTACCTGCTGTCGGTGCTGATGGAGGCTCCCAATGTGCTGCTGCTGGACGAGCCCACCAACGACCTGGACGTTATGACCCTCTCTATTTTGGAGGACTATTTGCAGGGCTTCCCCGGCCCCATTCTGGTGGTGTCCCACGACCGCTTTTTCCTGGATAAGCTGGCGGAGTCCGTGTTCGAGGTTCGGGACGGCGAGATCCTGCGCTACACCGGTAACTGGTCTGACTGGCAGCGGAAGCGGCGGGAAGAGGAGACTCCAGCGAAGGCGGAGAAGCCCAAAGCGGCGGAGCGGCCCCGGGAGCGGAAGCTGAAATTCACCTTTAAGGAGCAGATGGAGTTCGATTCCATTGATGATGACCTCGCCGCGTTGGAAAGCGAGATCGCAGAGTGCCAGGAGGCTCAGGGTCGGTGCGGCAGCGACTATGTGAAGCTCCAGGAGCTCCAGACCCGGCAGGAGGAGTTGGAAGCGAAGCTGGAAGAGAAGACGGAACGCTGGGTCTATCTGAACGAACTGAAGGAAAAGATCGACGCGCAAAGCGGGAAATGTCCGTGACAAAGAGAAATAGCTGTGATATAATGCCAAAATATACATTTTGATAAGCCGGGGAAGGAGGGCACCTGTGGAGCGCATTAACAATTCCCACATTGAGGGGATCCAAAATGAATACAGGCGTATCAACAGCAAATGGCTGCGGATGCATTTCCGGCTTCTGCTCTGGCTGGTGGCGTTCACCACGGCCATGGAAACGGCGATGTACTTTGTGCTGAAAAGACTGGGCGCCATCAGTACCAGCGACCATATGTATCTGGTTAAATACCTGCTGGTGCCCCTTCTCTGCAATCTGACTGCCTGCGGAGCCGCAGCCGGCTTCATGCGCAGCCGCCTGACCCTGGAAAAGAAGATCTGTGCAGTTTCCTTGCTTACCGCGGCGGTGGCGTTCTTTGTCTACTCGTTTCATTCCGTGTTTTTCGCATTGTTTCTGGTGTTTGCCATTCCCCCCTTGCTGACTACGGCATATGGAGACCGGAAATTGACGGTCATTACCAGCACGGTGTGTCTGGTGGGTAAGGCTGTGTCGGACCTGTTCCTGCAATGGGATCCCCAGGAGATCCACGTGTTCTCCAGCCAGAGTACCCTGGTGGACTTTGCGCTGTCGATGGTCCTGCTGCTTTTGTTTTATGTGGTTTGTTTCCGGCTGCTGACCATGGAGCAGGAGAAGAATGAAGCCAGTATCAACTTGGAGAGGGAGCGGCAGCGGTATCAGGAGGAAGCGGTGACAGACGCTCTGACCAAAGTGGGTAACCGTCAGGCGCTGCGGGCGGCTTTCCAGCAGATGGACGCCTCTCCGGAAACGCCATACTTCCTGGCCATGATGGATCTCGATGATTTCAAGAAGCTGAATGATACCTATGGGCACAGCCAGGGAGACCGCTACCTGCGGGCCATGGGCCGTGTGCTGCGGGAGACGGCAACGGACCGGATGCAGCCCTTCCGCTTTGGAGGAGATGAGTTCTGCATCCTGTTCCGGGACTGTGAACAGGAGGAGGCGCTGGCTGTCTGCCGGGACATTCAGGAGCGTTTCCTCCAGGAGGACATCCACGGGATCTGCTGTCCCGTCTCTGTCAGCATCGGTGTGGCGGAGCATTTGCCGGAGGAGCGGCCGGTACAACTGCTGGACCGGGCGGACGTAGCACTGTACAGGGCAAAGCACGCAAAAGGAAGCGTCCACATGTATACGGAAGAGTAAACGCCTCGTGCTGTGCATGAGGCGTTTGCTTATATGCGGCTGTTTTTGTCTCCAGCGAACCAGAGGTTCCAGGTCTGGCGGTATACCCGGGCGGTCTCCTCCGTATGGCAGACCATGCGGACCCGTTCCGGCAGGTCGTGCTCCGACAGGAAGTCCATGATGGCTTTCAGTGCCACCGTGGCCGCCAGGGGAAGGGGATAGCGGTATACACCGGTGGAGATGGAGGGAAAATCCACCGTACGGATATTGTGCTCTACCGCCAGCGTCAGGCAGGAGCGGTAGCAGGAGGCCAGCAGGGGCGCTTCACCGGCCCCGCCGCCCTGCCAGATGGGGCCGGGAGTGTGTATGATGTATCTGGCAGGCAGTCCATATCCTGCTGTGAGCTTGGCTTTACCGGTCTCACAGCCGTGCAGCGTCCGGCACTCCGCCAGCAGCTTCGGACCCGCGGCCCGGTGGATGGCACCGTCCACACCGCTACCGCCCAGCAGCGTGGTGTTGGCAGCGTTGACGATAGCCTCGGCGTCGGACCGGGTAATGTCGCCTACCGTGATGGAGAAACGTTCCATAAGCAACCCTCCTTTTTGTATCCAGTATAGCGCGGCAGTGGAAAAAAGCAAGGAGAGAAGCGTTGCGCGGACGGCGATGAGTATGTTAATGTATCCTGAATAATTGAAAAATCCTTGCAGTGCAAGCTGTTGAGGCTGATTCGTGATATAATAAGAGTATCGAAAAACGCAGGAATCAGGCAAAAACCTTGCACTTGGAGGGCGGCTATGTATCGTTACAGCAACGGACAGATCAGCCTGG
>CAMAZB010000039.1 GCA_945862785.1 uncultured Clostridia bacterium
TCTTGGACAGGGAGGAGCAGGAGATGGTCCGCTCCCACATTCCCGGCAGGGTGGCAAAATAGGTATGGGTATGAGGAACATAGACAATGTGCTCGTACACCTCGTCGGTGATGACGTAGGTGTCGTACTTCTCCGCAAGGTTTGCAATGATCTCCAACTCCTTCCGGGTGAATACCCGGCCGCAGGGGTTGGAGGGGTTGCACAGCACCAGCGCCTTGGGATGCTGGCGAAAGGCATCCTCCAGCACCTCCGGGTCAAAGGCGAAGGTGGGAGGTACCAGGGGGACGTAAATAGGCTCGGCGCCGGAGAGGATGGTGTCGGCACCGTAGTTCTCATAGAAGGGGGAGAACACGATGACCTTGTCACCGGGATTGGTGACAGTCATCATGGCGCACATCATGGCCTCGGTGGAGCCGCAGGTGGCCACGATCTCGCTGTTGGGATCGATGGAGCGGCCCATATAATGGCTCTGCTTTTTTGCCAGTGCCTCCCGGAAGTTCTGGGCGCCCCAGGTGATGGCATACTGGTGGGGGCCCTCATGGGCCACCTCTGCCAGACGGTCCAGAATGGCCTGGGGCGGATCGAAGTCAGGGAACCCCTGGGACAGGTTCACGGCGTCATATTGCAAAGAGACCCGGGTCATCCGGCGGATGACGGAGTCGGTAAAGCTGGCGGTGCGGGTGGAGAGGGGCTGGGGCATAGCGGGTCAACTCCTTAACTGGTATGATGCTATATCATACAGAAAAGATAGGAGAAAAGCCAGCCCTTTTTGAGAAAAAATTGGAAAAAGGGTCATGAATAGGTGAAGAAGCCGTAGCCCATCTCCTGGTTCAGAAGGCCCCAGCAGTTCAGCGTGCCGGTGTCCTCCACGTTCCAACTGGGCCGCCAGGTCAAAAACTCCTCGTTCAGTCCTTCTGTGGGAGTCTTCGGGCTATAAAGGAGAAACTCCGTACCCTCATCCAACCCGTAAGCCTCAGAGGCGATGTAGCGGACGCCGTCCTCGATCCATTCCTCGCCGGGAGTCTCCTGGACTGTCAACTCCTTCAACGTCATAGCCCAGGTATGGTCATCTACCTGGCGGATGTCTCCGAAGCCGCCGCTGAAAGTGGAGATGTAGCAGGAGCCGTTGGGATAGCCCTCCCCTTGGTCGCCCATTTCGGAGTCATGATATACTCCGGTAAAGGAACCGTCCCGCTCCAGTGTGAGACCTGTGCACCAGGCGCCCGCGCCGCTGGCGAACGTCAGGTCCAGAGGCAGCGCGTCGGGGAGGACGGCTACCTCTTCCTCAACAGGAGCTTCCGGCTGCTCCGCAGGAGACCCTGCCTGCTTTGACCCGCACCCGGTCAAAAACACCAGACACAGCGTCAAAAGGCAGGACAGATATTTTGTGTTCAAAAGGATCCCTCCTTGTACGATTTGAGAAAATGATACCACCCCAATTGCTTTATGTCAACCACGGACACACCTCTTGCACGGCGGCCGAAATTGCGGTACACTGAGAAAAAACCGAAGGGGGTTTATGACAATGATGAATGAAACATTGAAGGTCCTGCAAGAGCGCCGCAGCATCCGCAAGTACAAGGCGGAGCAGATCAAGGACGAGGAGCTGGACGCGATTCTGGAGGCCGGTACCTGGGCTGCCAGCGGCAAGGGCCTGCAGTCCGCCGTCATGGTGGTGGTGCAGGATCAGGAGACCATCTCCATGCTGTCCAAGGCCAACGCGGAGATCCAGGGCAAGCCCGGCGCGGACCCCTTCTACGGGGCGCCCACGGCGGTGGTGGTGCTGGCCGACGGCGAGGCCGCCAACTGGCTCCAGGACGGCTCCCTGGTGATGGGCAATCTGATGATCGCCGCCGCGTCCATCGGTGTGGGCTCCTGCTGGATCAACCGTGCCAAGGAGTATTTCGATATGCCCGCCGGTAAGGAAGTGCTGAAAAAGTGGGGCCTGGACGAGAAATACCGGGGTGTGGGCATCTGCGTCCTGGGCTATGCCGACGGTCCCGTCCCCGCAGCCAAGCCCCGGAAGGCCGACTACATCCGCCGGGTGTGAGTATGACTTTTCAGGAAGAACGGGAGGCCGTCTGTCGGGTAGGGAAACTCCTGTATGACCGGGGCTATGTGGCCGCCAACGACGGCAACATCTCCGTGAGGGTAGGCGAGGGCCACCTGCTCATCACACCCTCCGGTGTCAGCAAGGGACGGATGACCCCGGACATGCTGCTGGTGACGGACCTGGACGGCACCGTGATCGAGGGAAACCGCCATCCCTCCTCCGAGGGCAAGATGCACCTGGAGGTCTACCGGGGCAGGCCCGACGTAAACGCTGTGGTCCATGCCCATCCGCCGGTGTCCACGGCGTTTGCTGTCTGCCGCCGGGGCCTGGAGACGCCCTATCTCTCTGAACTGGTGACGGGGCTGGGGCAGGTGCCCTGCACGCCCTCCTTCGCCATGCTCTCCACCGAGGAGGTGCCCCAAAGCGTCCGCCCCTATCTGGCGGACCACAACGCCCTGCTGCTGGCAAACCACGGTGCTCTGGCCTGGGGCGGCGACTTGTGGGAGGCCTTTGACCGCCTGGAAACGGTGGAGCATACGGCGAAGATCGTACTGAACGCCCAGCTGCTGGGCGGCGGCATCCCGCTGACAGAGGAGGAAGTTGTCCGCCTCCAAGGCCTGCGGGGCATGTACCAGACATTGCGGGAGGTGCGTCATGGATGAAAAGCTGCGGAAAGTGACCCATGTGGAGAACATCCGCTATGACAAGGCGGCGGAGGAACTGGTCATCCTGGACCAGACTTTGCTGCCCAATGAAGAAAAATTCCTTCGTCTCACCACGGCGGAGGAGATGTATAACGCCATCAAGCTGCTGCGGGTCCGGGGCGCCCCGGCCATCGGCATCTGTGCGGCCTATTCCCTTTACAGTCTGGCCCGCACCATTCAGGAGGATACCTCCGAGGGCTTCCTGACCAAGCTGAAAGAGTACGCCGCCTATCTCAACAGCTCCCGCCCCACGGCGGTGAATCTGAGTTGGGCCATCCGGGAGATGCTGAAAACGGCGAAGGAAAACCTGTCCCTGCCCCGGGCGGAATTGCTGGAGGTGCTGTACCGGAAGGCGGCGGACATCCACGCCGATGACATCGCCAAGTGCACCGCTATCTCCGAATACGGTCTGACGGTGGTAAAGGACGGCGACGGCATCCTGACCCACTGTAACGCGGGTCCCCTTGCCACCTCCCGGTACGGAACGGCTCTGGGCCCCATTCTGCTGGGAACAGAGCGGGGCATGAAGTTCCGCGTCTTTTCCGACGAGACCCGGCCCCTGCTGCAGGGCGCCCGGCTCACCAGCTACGAATTGCAGCGGGCTGGCGTGGATGTGACGCTCATCTGCGACAATATGGCCTCTATCGTCATGAAAAACGGTTGGGTGCAAGCCTGCTTCGTGGGATGCGACCGGGTGGCCGCCAACGGTGACACCGCCAACAAGATCGGTACCAGCGGCGTGGCCATCCTGGCCAGGCACTACGGCATTCCCTTCTATGTGCTGGGTCCCACCAGCACCATTGACATGGATTGCCCTGACGGCGCCCATATTCCCATTGAGGAGCGGGACCCGGATGAGATCAAAAATATGTGGTATGAAAAGCCCATGGCCCTGCAGTCCGTGAAGTGCTACAACCCCGCCTTCGATGTGACCGACCATACCCTGATCTCCGGCATCATCACGGAGAAAGGTATCTGCCGGGCGCCGTATACCGAGAGTTTGAAGGCATTATTCGACAACAAAAAGTAAAATCCAACAAAAAATATACAAGGAGGAATCGGAAATGGC
This sequence comes from uncultured Clostridia bacterium, assembly GCA_945862785.1. Classification (GTDB taxonomy): domain Bacteria; phylum Bacillota; class Clostridia; order Oscillospirales; family Oscillospiraceae; genus Oscillibacter. The sequence goes on from CAMAZB010000039.1 coordinate 3,827, forward strand.
GGTCAAAGAATCCCCCTCTGCCTGCATCGCGGCGGAGGAGGCCGATGTTGCCAAGGTTATGCTGATGCCCGGCGACCCCCTGCGGGCCAAGTATGTGGCGGAGCATTATCTGGAAAACCCCGTCTGCTTCAACACCGTCCGCAATATGCTGGGCTATACCGGCACCTATAAGGGCAAGAAGATCTCCGTCATGGGCCACGGCATGGGTGTGCCCTCCATCGGCCTGTACACTTATGAGCTGTATAACTTCTACGGTGTGGAGTCCATCATCCGCATCGGCTCCGCCGGCGGCATCGGCGACGACGTAAAGGTGCGGGATGTGGTCATCGCCATGGGCGCGTCCACCAACTCCCACTTTGCCGACCAGTACCGATTCCCCGGCCAGCTCTGCGCCACCGCGGACTATGGGATGCTGCGGGATGCCGTGGCCGCGGCGGAGAAGATGGGCGTCCGGGCGGACGTGGGCCAGGTGTTCACCGCCGACCAGTTCTACAACGACAACAGCGAGGCCGCCGGGACCTACCGCAAGTTCGGCATCCTGGCGGTGGAGATGGAGACGGCGGGCCTGTACTGGACGGCCCAGCGGCTGGGCAAGAAGGCCCTGAGCATCCTGACCATCTCCGACCACATCTTCACCGGCGAAGCCCTGTCCGCCGAGGAGCGGCAGGATTCCTTCCACGAGATGATGGAGATCGCCCTGGAGACCGCCTGGAAGGCGGCGGAGTGATACCGTTCCGCACTCGGGGCACCCCGGGAGTTTAACAAGCACATAAAAAAACGAGAGACGCGCCGCGTCTCTCGCTTTTTATTACCTGAGAATCAGCCCTTGCAGACGGGAACAATCCACCCCTTGGTATCGGGGATCTTGCCCCACTGCATACCGGTCATGGTATCGTACAGCTTCTGGGTGATGGGGCCGATCTTGCCGTCGCTGATGAAGACCTTGTCGCCCTTCCAGTCCAGCTCCTTGACGGGAGAGACCACGGCGGCGGTACCGGTGCCGAAGACCTCCTCCAGCTTGCCCTCGTGGCCGGCCTTCATGATGTCAGCGATGGCCAGCTTGCCCTCGATGACCTCATAGCCCCAGTCCTTCAGCAGCTCGATGCAGCTGCGGCGGGTGACGCCGGGCAGAACGGTGCCGGTGCAGGCGGCGGTGTAGATCTTGCCGTCGATCTTGAACATGATGTTCATGCTGCCGACTTCCTCAACGTACTTTTTCTCCACGCCGTCCAGCCACAGCACCTGGGCAAAGCCCTGCTGCTCGGCCAGCTCACCGGCCTTGATGGAGGCGGCGTAGTTGCCGCCGCACTTGGTAAAGCCGGTCAGGCCGGGTGCGGCACGGATATACTCGTCTTCGACGTAGATACGCACGGGGTTGATGCCCTCGGCGTAATAGGCGCCGGAGGGTGCGCAGATGATGCAGAAGATGTAGTGCTTGCTGGCGTGGACGCCCAGGCCGACGTCAGAGGCGATCACGAAGGGACGGATGTACAGGGAAGCGCCGTCGGTGTGGGGGACCCAGTCCTTGTCGACTTCCACCAGAGCCTTGACGGCCTGGACAAAGTCCTCAACGGGGATCTGGGGAATGCACAGACGGTCGGAAGAATCCTGCATTCGCTTCGCGTTGCAGTCGGGGCGGAAGAGCTGAATGGTGTTGTCAGCGGTGCGGTAGGCCTTCATGCCTTCGAAGATCTCCTGGGCATAGTGGAACACCACGCATGCGGGGTCCAGCTCAAAGGGAGCGTAGGGAACGATGCGGGCGTCGTGCCAGCCTTCGCCATCGGTGTAGTCCATCAAGAACATGTGGTCGCTGAAGAGCTTACCGAAGCCCAGCTTGCTCTCATCGGCGGGCTTTGCCTTGGGAGCGGTGGTTTTGACGATCTTGATATCCAGCATAACAAACTCTCCTTACGAATTGAATTGAAGTTCGACAAATAAACAAAAAGACTCTCGCACGATTTCGCGCAAGGCGAAAAGGCGAAAGTCAAACTTCCATATAGTCCCGTATCCGGCGGCTGACATATTCGCCGTGTGCACTTCCATTTATACGCTGATAGCGGAATAAAGTCAAGCGGTAAAATGCACAGAATGACCAAAACGGGGGAGAGAGCCCCGGAGGGCCGGCGCTTTCCGGCTCTCCGGGGGGAGGTTCAGAGTTCAGAGGGACTCACTGCACGCAGGCCATGCCGCGGCGGAAAGCCTCAATGTTCAGAGGGATAAATTTGGCCTTGGGGCCGGCGAACATGGTCTCGATCATCTTCTCGATGGTCTCGGGCTTCAGGACCTTGGTGGCGGCCACATAGGCGCCCAGCATGACCATGTTGCCCACCTTGGGATTGCCTACCTCCTCGGCGATCTGGGCGCAGGGGATATAGTAAGCCTTCAGGTCGGGACGGGACACCTTGTCAGTGACCACGTCGCTGTTGACAAAGACCGTGCCGCCGGGGAGAACGCCCGCCTCGAACTTCTCCAGAGAGGGCTCGTTCAGAGCAATCAGCTCCGTGCAGCGGGCGAATACGGGAGAGCCCACAGGCTTGTCAGACAGGACCACGGAGCAGTTGGCGGTGCCGCCCCGCATCTCAGGGCCGTAGGAGGGCGCCCAGGTGACGTTCAGGCCCTCGTCCATGCCGGCCTCCGCCAGGTTCTTGCCGATAGCCAGACCGCCCTGGCCGCCGAAACCGGAAATAATGATTTCCTTCTTCATCTTATTTCACCTCCGCACTGGAATCCTTAATGACACCCAGGGGATAATACGCGGCCATGTTCTCCTTCAGCCATTGAGTGGCCTTCAGCGGCGTCATGCCCCAGTTGGTGGGGCAGGTGGACAGGACTTCAATGAAAGTGAAGCCCTCCCGGTTCATCTGCTTTTCAAAGGCCTTCTTGATGGCCTTCTTGGCCTTGTTGATGTTGGCGATGTCGGTGACGCAGACACGCTCGGCGTAGACGCAGCCGTCCAGGGTGGACAGCATCTCCGCCATGCGGATGGGCATACCGGCCTGCTCCACGGTACGGCCGGACTGGCAGGTGGTGGCCCGCTGGCCGATTAGGGTGGTAGGGGCCATCTGGCCGCCGGTCATGCCGTAAATGGCGTTGTTGACGAAGATGGTGGTGAACTTCTCACCGCGCATGGCGGCGTGGACGATCTCTGCGGCGCCGATGGAGGCCAGGTCGCCGTCGCCCTGATAGGTGAACACGGCCTGATTGGGGTGGGTGCGCTTGATACCAGTGGCCACGGCGGGAGCGCGGCCGTGAGCGGCCTCCAGCATATCGCAGCTGAAATAGTTGTAAGCGAACACGGAGCAGCCCACGGGGCAGACGCCGATGGCGTCATCCAGCAGGCCCAATTCTACCAGGGACTCGGCTACCAGCTTGTGGATGATGCCGTGGTTACAGCCGGGGCAATAGTGCAGTTCGGCATCAGTCAAGCCTTTGGACTTCTCATATACGATTGCCATATCACTTGACCTCCTTTAATGCATTCTTGGCCGCTTCAATGATTTCTTCCACAGTGGGCATCACGCCGCCGGCCTGGCCCAGGAAGGAAATGGGCTTCTGACCTTCCACACCCAGGCGGACATCGTCGATCATCTGACCAGTGGAGCTCATCTCCACATCCAGGAATGCTCTGACGTGCTCCTTAGCAGCCAGTTCGTGCAGCGCCTTCTCGGGGAAGGGCCACAGGGTGATGGGGCGGAACAGGCCGGCCTTGATGCCATCGGCCCGCAGGGTCTCCAGAGCCGTCAGGGCAATACGGGCGGGAGTGCCGTAGGCGGTGATGACCAGCTCGGCGTCCTCGCACTCCACTTCTTCCCAGCGAACCTCGTTTTTGGCGATCTCTGCGTACTTTTCCGCCAGGTGATTGTTGAGCTGGTTACATTCCTCAGGATCAATGAACAGGGAGTTGATGACGTTGTGATGGTCACGGCCCTTCCGGCCGCAGGCCGCCCAGTCCTTGGGAGGCAGGTCCCGTTTGGCGATGGGCTTCCACTCGATGGGCTCCATCATCTGGCCGATCAGACCGTCAGCCAGGATCACCACGGGGTTGCGGTACTGGTCCGCGATATCAAAGGCCTCCTGGACGAAGTCCACAGTCTCCTGCACGTTGGAGGGAGCCAGGACCACGGTGCGGTAGTCGCCGTTGCCGCCGCCACGGGTGGCCTGGTAGTAGTCACCCTGAGCGGGCTGGATGGTGCCCAGGCCGGGACCGCCGCGCATGCAGTTGACGATGACAGCAGGGACTTCCGCGCCTGCCAGATATGTAATGCCCTCCTGCTTCAGGCTGATGCCGGGAGAAGAGGAGGAGGTCATGGCCCGCATACCGGCGCCGGCGGCGCCGTACACCATGTTGATGGCCGCCACCTCGGACTCGGACTGGACGAATACGCCGCCGTGCTCCGGCAGATGGACGGACATGTACTCAGGGACCTCGCTCTGCGGGGTGATGGGATAACCGAAGAAGCAGTCGCAGCCGGCGCGGATAGCAGCCTCGGCGATGGCTTCATTACCTTTCCAAAGTTCCTTTGCCACGAATAACGACCTCCTTCTCAGAATTTTTCAACGGTGATGATGGAATCGGGGCAAATCTTCGCGCAGCTGGCGCAGCCGATGCACTGCTCCATGTCCGACACTGTGGCGGGGTGGTAGCCCTTGCGGTTGATGGTATCCTTGTCGATGATGACGATGTGCTTGGGACACACCGTGGTGCACAGCTCGCACCCTTTGCAGCGGTCGGAATTGAATGTGACTTTCGCAGACATAGTAGTGTGATCCTCCTTCCCCTTCTGTCGTGGTCATTCCCACGGTTTTTTCATTTTAATAGTGATCGGAAACACGGTTTCCGGCAAATCGGACAAGGCTGAAACAAATTTTTCCTCGGCAACATGGCAGAGGACGGGGATACCGGTCTCTTTGGACACCTCCGCCGCCAGGGCCGCGCCCTTGCGGATCTCGTCCTCGGTGGTCTCGCCGCAGAGATGGGTGTTGTTCACGATGCCGGTGCAGGCCAGGCCGGTGGTGGCCTCGATGCCCCGGAGATAGGAGATGGCTTTCTCCGGGTCCCGAACCTCCGGCCGGTTGGCGTTGAGCACATAGATCAGCTGATAGTCCTCCTGGACGATCTTAGGCTGGAACCGGGCCAGTACCCGGGCGCCCACGGGGTCACCGCCGATATCCAGCACGCCCCGGAGACTGCGGTCCTCCAGAATGGTCAGCAGTTCCGCCGGCAGGGCGGGAACATCGGCGTCGGAACAGGCCTGGGAGGAGGAGATCAGACGGACGCCGGCTTCCTCCAGCAGACTCCTCCGCTCTCTGGACCGAAAATAAGGATTCACGATATCCAGGTCGGCCAGTATCACGGAGGTACCCTCCCCAGCCATGGCCAGGGCCAGATTCACCGCGAATTCTGTTTTACCGGTGCCGTAGTGGCCGGTAATAATGGAAACACGGTGGGAACAAACCGCTGAAGCAAGCAAGGAAACACCTCCCAGAAAAACGTTGTATTATTTTTATATATGTTGTATGATGTCATTGTATACCTATGATGGTATGATGTCAAGAGCCACTTGTTTTTTTGTAAAAGACGAATTATATTATTAAGGAAGAGTTTACAGCACGGAGGCACATATTATGGCTGAAATCAGAAAAACAAAGCTGTCGGAGCAGACTGCCGACCGCCTTTATGAAATGATCGTGGATGAGCAGCTTTACGCTCCGGGCAGCAAGCTACCGAATGAGAATGAGCTCAGCGAAGCTTTGAAGGTCAGCCGCACCACCTTACGGGAAGCAATCTCCTTCTTAGTGGCACAGGGCGTTCTTGAAATTCGCCGGGGCAAGGGTACCTTTGTCAGCGAAGACCTGCCCGCCGCCGGTTTGGACCTGACCAGCCTGGCGGGACTCCGCTCCCGGGTGCGGGCGAAGGACCTGTTTGAGATGCGGCTGATTTTTGAGCCGGCCACCGTGGCCCTGGCCTGCCTGCGGGCGACGGACGATGAGCTGGCCCAGATTGAGAAGAAGGCCCGGCGGATGGAGCGCATTGCTGCGGAGGGTGGTGACTGGCCCCTGGCGGACCAGGAGTTCCACTGGGCCATCATCAAGGCGTCCCACAATGAATATATGCGGCGGCTGTACCCCATTATCAACAGCGCCGTCAACGAAATCTTGCAGATTTCTAAGAACCGGCAGCATATGCAGGATATTGCTGTCAGTGACAACCGGCTGATTCTGGACTTTTTGCTGAAACGGGACGAAGCAGGCGCCCGTCACGCAATGAGCATTCATATGAAGCACCTGATCAACACGCTGCAAGACTGAAAAGGGGAAAGCGCAATGAGCGGGCGGCAAAGGCACCCGCTCATTTATATATAAATTAAGATACCGCAAAAAAACGATGCTTTCCGCAAAGAGCCCTGATGGAAGGGTTGATAAAAAATGGACGAACATAAAGACAAACTGCATAAAAAATGATTGCGATTTTTGGATACAGTGCACATGAATATTGGCAAAATATGGGAAAATAGTTGCTATAATCCACAATTTTTATTGACTTATTCACAAATTGTACACAAATTTAAACGAACCCTCTTAACAAAAACGAACAGAGCGTGTATAATACCAGTTGAAGAGTGAGGATATGTCCTTTTTTGGAAGGAGAGGAGAATGCTGCCCATGGAAATGACCCTGCAGGAACGGCTGGATAAGCTGCTGAACGCCTATTCGCATTACTATGATATTGCCCGGGATGTGACGATGGAAGGCGGCAGTTTTCCCGCGACGGCGTTTTATTATCTTCGGGATGAGAATTACCTCATCACTAAGAAGCACGTGCTCAATGCCGTCGAGAACCATGAGTATGTCTACTTTTATCTGACGGAGCATCTGGATGTCGAAACGCTGCAAAAGCAGATTGACCTGTCCAGAGAGGCCGGTATGGGCAACATCAAGCCCAACAGAGAGCACATGTCCTCCTTTGTGACCCTGGTGATTCTGGCGGACACCATTGACCCGGAGGCGAAGAAGCTCATCAAAAAGACCCGCTTCCGCAAAAACTTTCGGCTGGCACTCCATGGCTGGATGGAGTATCACATAGCAGCAATGGAAATTTCAACAAACAGCTTCCTTTCCAATCCAGCCGGGAAGGGAGCACGCAAACTCCTGGAGGGGAATTTCCCCGCCGGGAAAGCATAAGAAGGGAGAGTATATCAATGAATGGTGTAGTAGTTCTCATCATTGGCGTTGCTCTGCTGGCTTGCGGTTATATTTTCTATGGCCGCTGGTTGTGCAAGCAGTGGGGCGTCGGTGAAAACAAGGAAGAAACACCCGCGCATACCATGCAGGATGGTATCGACTATGTTCCTGCTCCGGCCCCCGTTCTGATGGGCCATCATTTCTCCTCCATCGCCGGCGCCGGCCCCATCACCGGCCCCATCTCCGCTCTGAAGCTGGGCTTCGGCTGGCTGCCCTGCCTGGCATGGATCGTCATCGGCGGTATCTTCTTCGGCGGCGTCCATGACTTCGGCGCCCTGTTCGCTTCCGTCCGTCACGGCGGCCGTTCCATCGGTGAGATCATCTCCGAGAACATGAGCAAGCGGGCCAAGATGCTGTTCCTGACCTTCGCTTACCTGACCCTGATCCTGGTCGTGGCTGCCTTCGCCTCCATCGTGGCTGGCACCTTCGGCGCCACCTTCACCGAGACTGGCGCTGTGGATCTGGTGGCTTCCGAGAGCAATGCCCGCGTGGCCATGGTCTCTCTGCTGTTCATCGTGATCGCCATCATCTTCGGTTTCTGCGTCTATCGCCGCAATGCTCCTATGGGCGTTGCTTCCGTGATCGGCGTTCTGGCTATCGTGGCCATCATTGCCATCGGCATGGTCTTCCATCCCATCTATCTGTCCAACACTGCCTGGATGTGGATCTGCGGCCTGTACATCGCCATCGCCTCTGTCACGCCCGTGTGGATCCTGCTGCAGCCTCGTGACTATCTGAGCTCCTTCCTGCTGTATGCCATGCTGGCTCTGGCTGTTGTCGCCGTGTTCATCGGCCATCCCTCTATGGCAAGCCTGCCCGTGGTCCAGGCTGAGACCTGCACCACCCCCGTGTTCCCCGTCCTGTTCACCACCATCGCCTGCGGTGCTATCTCCGGTTTCCATTCTCTGGTTTCCTCTGGTACCACCTCCAAGCAGCTGGATAAGGAAACTGACGCGAAGCCCATCGCTTACGGCGGCATGCTGCTGGAGTGCGTCCTGGCTGTTCTGGTCCTCTGCGCTGTGGCTGGCTTTGCCAATGCCAACGGCGGCGACATCGGCGTGGGCCCCACCGTCCTGTTCGGCGGCGGTATTGCCGGCATGATCGATCCCAGCCATGGTACCGTGTACAGCGTGCTGTATACCCTGCTGGTCCTGACCTATTCCTCCTTCTGCCTGACCTCTCTGGACACCGCCACCCGTCTGGCTCGTTTCATGTTCCAGGAGTTCTGGCTGGACGGCTCCAAGGGTGAGACTCCTGAGAACGTCACCGGCTTCAAGAAGGTTATGTCCAACATGTATGTTGCCACCGGCATCACCGTCATCCTGGGCGTGCTGCTGGGCCTGAATGGCTATGGCAAGATCTGGGCTCTGTTTGGCTCTGCCAACCAGCTGCTGGCTGCTCTGGGCCTGCTGGCTGTGGCTACCTGGCTGGGCAACATCGGCAAGAACAACAAGATGTTCCTCATCCCCATGGTGTTCATGCTGCTGGTTACCATCTGCTCTCTGATCATCAACACCAAGACCCAGATCGGTCTGATCACCGCCGGCGGTGCTGACTGGGGTCCCTATGTCCAGGCTATCCTGGGCGTCCTGCTGGTGGTCCTGGCCGTCGTTCTGGCCATCGAGGGCTTCTCTACCATCAGCAAGCAGAAGAAGGCTGCTGCGAAGTAAGCTGTCTGCTGCAAAACCAAAAACGACGGAGTTTTGCCAGTCTCCGCTGTGATAAAGGACTGCCGCTTTCGCGGCAGTCCTTTTTATGTAAAAAGCACCGCAGCCGTCAGACTGCGGTGCTTTCGTATTTACTTCCGTTCGCAAAGAAAGTGAAGCGCCTCTACATACCCCGGCAGGCCATGGCCCCGAATGGTCGCCACACAGGCTGCCCGGATGTAGGACACATGACGGAACTCCTCCCGGCTGTCCGGGTCGGAGACATGGACCTCCACCGTGGGGATGCCCACCGCCTTCACCGCGTCCAGAAGGGCCACGCTGGTGTGGGTGTAGGCTGCCGGATTGATAATCATGCCGTCTACCTTGTCAAAGTAGGCCTGCTGGATAGCGTCCACCAGAGCGCCCTCGTGATTGGACTGGAAGAAGCTGATGTCCACACCCAGTTTTTCTGCCTCCGACCGGAGCATATCACACAGGTCCTGATAGGTGGCCTTGCCGTAGATCTCCGGCTGGCGGATGCCCAGCATGTTCATGTTAGGGCCGTTAAGCACCAGAATTTTCACAAAAATCCCTCCAAATGTCGGCGGCGGTGTCCTCCACCGTGCCGTTGTTGCCCATAGCGGCGTCCCGGAAGGCCGCGTACAGCGGTGCCCGCTCTTTCCACATGGCGGCGAGGTCGGCTCCCTGGGACAGGGGGCGGCCGTCGGTGGGGAGGGCATTCAGGTCCCGCACCAGCTGATAGATGCGGCCGTTCTGATGGAGCGGGGCGTAGTTCCGCCGGTCCTTCACCACACCGCCTCCGGTGAGAATGATCTTGCCGGACAGCTTACCTACTTCCGCTGTCACCTCCCGTTCCAGCGCCCGGAAGGCGGGTTCGCCCTCCGCGGCAAAAATCTCGGGGATGGAGCGGCCGGCCTTTTCCACGATGCATTGGTCCAGGTCAATGGCCTCTCGGCCCGTCAGTGTCGCCAGGGCCTGCCCCACGGTGGTCTTGCCGCAGCCGGGCATGCCGATAAGGACGATGTTGGTGCATTCCTGTCGCAGCTGGGTCAGGATACGCTCGTTCTCGCAGTTGGGAATGGGTGTTTCAAAAAAGTGTTCTTCCGCCGCCTTGGCCTGGGCCACCAGCATGGGAAGCCCGTCAGAGCAGGGGATACCCAGCTCCTCTGCCTGAAGCAGCAAGGCGGTGCGCCGGGGGTTGTACACCACGTCCAGTACGCCGGAGCACCGGGGGAAGGCTGTCAGGTCCACAGGGGACACGCCGGTGTTAGGGAACATCCCCACCGGGGTGGTGTTCACCACAATCTCCGCGTCGGCATGGCGGGCCAGATTGCCGTAGTTGTTTTCACCGCTGCGGGAGATGACCACCACCTCCCGGGCACCCTGCTTTTTGACGCAGGCCACAGCGGTCAGCGATGCGCCGCCGCTGCCCAGAACCACCGCTTTTTTCCCGGCAAAGGAGATGCCCGCCCGCTCTGCCATCCAGCAGAAGCCGGCGGCGTCGGTGTTGAAAGCGTACAGTTTCCCGTTGGCCCGGCGGGTCAGGGTGTTGACGCTGCCGATGGCCTGGGCCATGGGATCGATCACGTCGCAGAAGGGCATCACGTCCCGCTTGTAGGGGATGGTGACATTCAGCCCGCCGATGTTGGGCTGGCGAAGAAAGCCCTCCAATTCGTCCGGTTCCAGCTCAATCAGCCGGTAGCCCTGGCAGCCTAGGGCGGTGTGGATAGGCACAGACCAGCTGTGGCCCAGCTTGCGGCCCAGAAGGCCGTAAATCTTCTCCGCCATAGGTCAAACTTCGGCATAGCTGCCCAGGAAGTTGAAGCTGGCGCAGCTGCGCTCCATCTCCTGCAGCATGGACAGGACGCCGGGCTCCTGGACAGAGGCCTCCA
>CAMAZB010000040.1 GCA_945862785.1 uncultured Clostridia bacterium
CCAGCGCCGCCTCAGCCCGCTGCTCGATACTGTCCCGCACCACATCCATGTAGGAGGTCTCCCGGTCAGAGAATTCCTTGTAGACATCGGCCAGCGGGGACGGCGACGCCAGCAGCGCGGCGGCCCGGCTTTGGGGCAGGTCCAGCTCCTCCATCGCCATCAAAATGTCCTCCCGGACTGTGTACTCATAGGTATGCTTTAGAATTTCCTCCGGGGGCTGGCTTTTCAGCCAGTCCCGGAACTTGTCCTGTTCGGCGGCCATCTTCTCATAGAGGGCCGTGTTTTTATCGGTATTCATGTTATCGCACCTCCTGTTCGTGGTGTTTTGGTTTCTTTTCGGGATTGCGCGGCACCGGGCGTTTCAGGCCCTCCAGCACCGAGGGGCGGCTACTCTTGGCAAGCACCGCTTCCGGCGCAGGGCGGCCCCGGCCGTCCATGTTCAGCAGTACGTCCAGCTCGGCCAGCCGGGCGGATTTATCCCGCAGCTCCTGTTCCTGGGGGAAGGGCTTGCCCACCTCCGCCTTGGCGGCGGCCTGCTGCTGGTAGAGATTGTCCAGCTGATTTTTCACCGCCTCCAGCCGCTGGGGCATCTGGCTGAGCGCATTGTCGATACGGGTGAGGTTTCCACGGGGGTCTGTGCCCAGCGTCGCCCGGTGGGTCATCTGGCCTTTCAGCAGGAGCATATACTCCTGCCGGAAAGCGTCAAACGACACCGACATGGTGAAGCCCCGGTAACTGCCCACCGGCACCGGGTCGGCCCCTTTGACCTCCTTGCAGGCGTCCAGCAGCGCCGCCCCGGCGTTCTCCTTGTCGGTGAGGGTGTCGCCCCGCACTTCCATTCCGGCAAAACCGTCCTCCGGGTGCGGGTGTTCCGCCAGCGTTTTCATATCGGTTTCCAGCCCGGCGATAAACCCCTTGTTTTTCTCGATCTCCTCCGGGAAGGTTTTGAGCAGCTGGTCCTCCAAGTGGTATTGCTTGCTTTGGTGGTCGGCCTTCATCAATTTCAACCGCGCCACGTCCACATCCAGGTCCATACGCTCCTTGATGCGCGGGTCTCCGGCGCACAGCGCCTTGATCTCGGCAAAGGACAGCGCGGTTTCGTCCACGTCATCGCAGCTTCGCACCGGCGATTTGGAAGTCATGATCTGGCTGATGAATTTCTGTTTGTTTTCCACCGTCTGCCAGAGGTAGGCGTCAAACGTCCCCTCGGTGACATAGCGGTACACATGGACAGTCTCGTTCTGGTTGCCCTGGCGCTCAATGCGGCCCTTTCGTTGGGCCAGGTCGCCGGGCCGCCACGGACAGTCCAGATCATGCAGCGCCACCAGGCGGTCCTGGACGTTGGTGCCCGCGCCCATCTTGGCGGTGCTGCCCAGCAAAACGCGCACCTGGCCGGTGCGGACCTTGGAGAACAGATCCTTTTTGCGTACCTCGGTGTTGGCCTCATGGATAAAGGCGATCTGCTCGGCGGGCACACCTTTCGCGATGAGCTTCTGCCGGATGTCCTCATAGACCGTAAAGGCCGGTTCCGGCTCCGGCAGCGGCACCGCGTCCTCCAAAGCGTGGAGGGTCGGGTTGTCCAGCGCCTTCGCCACCTTTTTGGCGGGTTTGGCCTGGGGCGTGGAAATGTCGCAGAACACCAGCTGGGTCAGCTTGTCGGCCTCGCCGTCCCGCCAGATCTGCATGATGTTGTCCACGCACTGGTTGACCTTGGTGCCCGGTTCGTCCGGCAGCATCTGGTTGATGATCCGCTGATCCAGGCCCAGCTTTCGCCCATCCGACGTGATCTTGAGCATATTGTCCACCGATGGGTCCACGCTGCCCCGGTGTACTTCGGACGCACGTTCGGAGAGGGTCTTTACCATCTCTTTCTGGATTTCGGTGGGCTGGGCCACTACGTTGTGGTACTCCACCTGGGGCGTGGGCAGGTGCAGCTGGTCGGCGGTCTTGATGTCGGCCACCTCTTTGAACAGGTTCATCAGCTCCGGCAGGTTGAAAAACTTGGAAAAGCGTGTGCGTGCCCGGTAGCCGGTGCCCTCCGGGGCCAGCTCCAGCGCCGTCACGGTCTCGCCAAACCGGGAGGCCCAGCAGTCAAAGTGTGCCATGCCCAGCTCTTGCAGCCGGTCATATTGGAGATACCGCTGCATGGTGTAAAGCTCCGTCATGGAGTTGCTGACAGGCGTGCCGGTGGCAAAAATAACGCCCCGGCTGCCGGTGATCTCGTCCATGTAGCGGCACTTGGCGAACATATCCGAAGATTTCTGTGCGTCCGTCGTGGAGAGGCCAGCCACATTGCGCATTTTTGTGTAGAGAAAGAGGTTCTTGTAGTTGTGGGCCTCGTCCACAAACAGCCGATCCACGCCCAGCTGTTCAAACGTCACCACATCGTCCTTGCGGCCTTCCGCTTGCAGCTTTTCCAGCCGGGCCTCCAGAGACTTTTTCGTGCGCTCCAACTGCTTGACTGTGAAGCGTTCCCCGCCGCTGGACTCCACCTCGGAGATGCCCTCGGTGATTTCCCAAATCTGCTCATGCAGCAGCCGCTCCTGGCGTTCCTTGCTGATGGGGATTTTCTCGAACTGGGAGTGGCCCATGATGATGGCATCATAGTCGCCGGTGGCGATGCGGGCACAAAACTTCTTGCGGTTGTGTTTCTCAAAGTCCTTTTTGGTTGTCACCAGGATATTGGCGGACGGGTATAGACGCAGGAACTCCGAAGCCCACTGCTCAGTCAGGTGGTTGGGCACCACGAATAAGCTCTTTTGGCACAGGCCCAGGCGCTTGGCCTCCATCGCGGCCCCCACCATTTCAAAGGTCTTGCCCGCGCCCACCTCATGGGCCAGCAGCGTGTTGCCGCCGTACAGCACATGGGCGATGGCGTTTTTCTGGTGTTCCCGCAGGGTGATGGACGGGTTCATGCCGCCAAAAACAATGTGGCTGCCGTCATACTCGCGGGGGCGGGTGGCGTTCATTTCCTCGTTGTACTGGCGCACCAGCGCCTGCCGCCGCTCCGGGTCCCGCCAAATCCAGTCCTTGAACGCCTCCCGGATGGCCTGCTGCTTCTGGGCGGCCAGGGTGGTCTCCTTGGCGTTCAGCACCCGGCGCTCCTTGCCGTCCGCATCTTCAACAGTATCGTAGATACGCACATCCCGCAGGTTGAGGGAATCTTCGAGGATTTTATAGGCGTTGGCACGGCCAGTCCCGTAGGTCGAATAGGCGGCCACGTTGTTTTGCCCCACGACATTTTTGCCGGAGATCTGCCACTCCGCCGTAAAGGGGGTGTAGTGGACTTCAATGCTGCGCTGGAGGTAAAAAGGCGTGTCAAAGGTTTCGTACATGAATTGCTGAATGTACTCTTTGTCAATCCAGGTTGCCCCCAGCCGCACCTCGATCTCGGAAGCGTCCAGGTCCTTGGGCTGGGCGGCGGTCAGAGCCTCCACGTTGACCGCAAAAGCCGGGTTCTGTTCCGCCGCCCGCTGGGCCTGGCGCAGCTTCCGGCGCACGTTGCCGGAGAGGTATTCATCGGCGGTCACATAATGGGGCGTCCCGTCCGGCTCAGTCTGGCCGGGCACACGGAAGATGACACCGCGCAGCTCGTCCGCCAGTTCTTCGCCGGTTTTGCCGGTAAGCTGTTCCATGTAGGCCATGTCCACGCAGGCTTTCTCCGAGATGGAGACCGCCAGCGCCTCGCTGGCCGTGTCCACGGTGGTGACGGCCTCATGGGGTTTGATAGTGCGCTTGGTGAACATATCTGCCTTGCGTTCCAGCCTGCCGTCCTCGTCCAGCACCTCCAGGGCGCAGAGCAGGTAATAGCTGCTGTCATCGGAAAAGGCCAGCCGGTTTGCCCGGTCGTTGATAAGGCCATATTTAGCGGAGAAATCGTCATAGCGGCGGTTCAGTTCGGCCATCTGCGCCCGGATGTCTGCATCCGGCGCGGCGGCGTCCATCTCCAGGTCGATGAGCCGTTGCACACAATCCCGCAGCCCCACCAGCCCTTTGACGCGGGCCTCGGCGGTGGCGTTCAGGTCAGGGCGCACCATGCGGCTGTTTTCCCGGAAGTACACCGCGCCGTCCACCACCGTGTAGGAGTAATTCTTCACATTGGGGTCAGCCGGGAGGGATTCGTCGATGTCCTCGCCCTCGCCCAGCTCCGGCAGCGCGGCCTCCTGATAGGTGCCGTGAATATACTTCACGGCATCGTGCAGCTGGTCGGCCAGCTCCAGCCCCTCGATGGGGACCACGGTGTAATCCTGCTTGCCGTATTGGGTGCTTTCGGCGGTAGGGCGGCCCAGCACCATCTCCGGGTGATCCAGAAAATATTGGTTGACCGTGAAGCCTTCCTCGGTCCGGCCGGTTTGGGTCCAGTCCGGGGCGATGTCCAGCGGACGGTCCCGCTTTTGCAGAAACAGGATGTCGGACACCACATCGGTCCCGGCATTGGCGCGGAAAGCGTTGTTGGGCAGGCGGATGGCTCCCAGCAGCTCGGCCCGCTGGGCCAGATACCGGCGCACGGTGGAATCCTTGGCGTCCATTGTATAACGGGAGGTCACAAAGGCCACCACGCCGCCCGGCCGCACCTGGTCCAACGATTTTGCGAAAAAGTAGTTGTGAATGTTGAAACCCAGTTTGTTGTAGGCTTTGTCGTTCACCTGATACTGTCCGAAAGGGACGTTACCGATGGCAAGGTCATAGAAGTCCCGCCGGTCGGTGGTCTCAAATCCTGCCACGGTGATGTCGGCCTTGGGGTAGAGCTGCTTTGCAATCCGGCCACTGATGGAATCCAGTTCCACGCCGTACAGACGGCTGCCGGCCATGCTCTCCGGCAGCATCCCGAAGAAATTGCCCACACCGCAGGACGGTTCCAGAATGTTGCCGGTGCGGAAGCCCATCTGTTCTACCGCGTCGTAGATGGCGCGGATCACAGTGGGGCTGGTGTAGTGGGCGTTGAGGGTGGAGGCCCTGGCCGCTTCATATTCCTCCGGGGTCAGCAGTTCCTTCAGCTCCGCATACTCAGCGGCCCACGCGGGTTTGTCCGGGTCAAAGGCGTCCGCCACGCCGCCCCAGCCCACATAGCGGGACAGCACTTTCTGTTGTTCCGGCGTGGCCTGCCCGGTGGTTTCCTCCAGGTATTTCAGCAGCTTGATTGCCGCCACATTAGCCTGGTACTTGGCCTTGGGGCCGCCCTCGCCTAAGTGGTCATCGGTGATGCGGAAGTTCTCGGCATTACGGCGCAGGTTGTCCCGATACTCCTGATAGGCCGCCTGCTCGGCTGCCCTCTGGTTGGGGAAGGTCTGCCACTCGCCGTTGACCGGGATAGAAACCGAGTGTTCCGGCTTTTCCTCCGGCGTCGGTTCGGGCGGCGTGGGTTCCGGCTGGTCAACGTGCAGCCGTTCCACCACTACGTCATAGGGCAAATGGTTCTGTTCGCCAGGATAGACGGTCACCGGTTCGGAATGGAACGCCGGGGCCTCGGCGGCGGGTTCCTCGACGGGCTTGGCAGCTTCGGCAGGTTCTTCCACGGCAGCAGGGGCTTCCATGTACGGTTCGGCCTGCTCCTGTCCAAAGCCGTCCAGTTGACGGGCATACAGCCCGCGCAGCAGGGGCGCGACCTCATCCCAGCGAAAATACAGCATGGCCAGCCGCTTCTCATCCGCGTCCAGCACTTCCAGCTCGATGCCTTCGGACGTGGTGCGATAGTCGGCGGTGTCGCCGGTCTCCAGCTCCATCGTTTCCACAATGCCGGGGAAGGCCCGGCCCAGCCATTGGGCGATCTCGCTGTTGGGCTTGCCGGTGCGCATCAATTCGGACAGCTCCGCCTTGTCCGGCGCGCCGATCAGGCCGTGGGCCAGCACGTCCCGCAGGTCCTGGTCAGCCGTGTCGGGGTTTACAGGCAAAAATTCGTTGATGGTTTCGTTGCGGGTGTCCGCACGCAGCAGCGTCTCGAACCGCTCCCGGCTCTCGGCCCGGAAGATGGGATAAGCCATGCCGGAAGGAAGGAGCTGTACCGTATCCTCCCGCAGCTCGGTGATCTGGTACTTCTGATTGTCCAGATAAACCGTATCGCCCACATGATAAGGGGGTGTTGCAGGGTCATAGGCGGTGGGGGCCTCTGTTTCCGGGATAGCCTGCCGGATGGCTTCATATTCCTCATCCGATACGGCAATGTCCATCTCATGGGTCGGTTCACTGCTGCCGGTGGTGAGGGTGTCTCCCTCGCGGGTGACGGGCTGGCCGGATAAGTCCGGCGCAGGCGGCTCCGCCTCGGCCTGTTCCTCGGCTGAAACAGCCTCCACATCCTGCATCACCTGCTGGATAAACGGGTCGTTGTCCAGTTTTTCCGGGTCTACCACCTGGCCGTTCACGATGCCGCGTTCAGCCAGGGCTTCCCGGATGGCGATGGGGTCGATGTTGTCAAAACGGTCCTGCTCCGCCTCGGTGTAGAACCGATCTTCCTTGATGAGCTGGGCGATCCGGCGCTGCACCTTGGGCCAGGACACGTCGCCCGCCGCGCTGTCCACCGTCACAGGCAGGGCCGGGAGGTCATCGCCGTACTCCTGCCGCAGCCAGGCGGCGGTGTCCTTTTCACGGGCATGGTCCCTCATGTAGCGAACAACTGCGTGCTTACTTTCGATTTTGCCGTTCCATTCCTGGATGGCGGCGTCAATGTCGGCCTGGGTCAGCGCCCGGCGCACGGGTTCCGCCTGCGCAGCGGGTTTGGATATAGAAAAAGCAGAGGGCGTTTTAACACTCTCTGCTTCGTCGATTTTATGGATTTGTTCCGCTTCGGAGAGGAACAGGTTTAAGGTCAGCTGTTGATAAGTTCCGCCATCAGGATCTCCTCCGCCTGGGCCTTGCAGGTGTTCATCAGGCCCACCCACTGCATCGGGTCGCGGGCTTTCAGTTCCTCCGTCGCGCCCGCCGCCTCGGCCAACCGGGGCATCATCTGCTCCAGACGGCTGTTCGCGGTCTCGTCGATCTCCAGAAGATGCAGGTACAGCTTCTCGCTCATCAGCAGCTGGTTGTACAGGATGGGCCGGTGTTCTTTCAGGTACGCTTTCCTCATCCTGCCGTACTTGCCCAGGGGCTTCTCCGGCTGTTCGGACAGCTTCAGGTCGGGAATCAGGTAATCGCCGTTCCTCGTGTAAGTCAGGTTGTTCTCCATGTGTGGCACTCCTTTCCGCGCTCTTGGCGCGCTCATAGTTCTGAATGGTGACGCCGATCTGCCGCAGCACTTGCTGGTTTATCTGGCTGACCGCCGTGCCCAGCGCCCCCACGGTGGCGGGGGTGTTGAAGTCGAAGATCGCCATGAAATCCTCATGGCTGAAATACTGCTCCGGCTCCAGCCCGCAGCGGGACATCAGGGCGTAGGTGATGCTGACAGCGGCGGCGGACTTGAACTGCATCCCGATGTTTTCTTCATCGTACTCCTCCAAAAAGGAACCGTCAACGATGTAGAGAATGTCCTGCCGGTGATCCGTCCAGTATTCTTCCGCCAGACCGGCGGCCACATCGGCCAGCTGCTGGGGCAAGTCACTGCCGCTCACATCGTAGTTGCGCTCCAGCATCGCCATGACCGGCGCGGTGTGTTCCTCGTTCATCGTCCACAGCCAGGGCGTACGAGAATGTTCACGAGTGCCGGTGTCGGAAATATCAAACACATACCGCAGCCGGGGCCGGTCCCCGGAATCATTCACCAGGGCGATACCCTTGGACCCGCGCCGCACATACCGGCCCATGCGGTTGTTCCACAGGTCGTACTCGGCGCAGGCGGTGGCATCCGGGCGCTGGGCGTAGATCATCATCTGTTCATGGAACGGATATTTGTAAAGCCGGGCGGCGGTGGTGAGAAAGCCCGCCCACTCCTGCCAGCTGCCGGTGAGCTGCCGTGCCACTTGGTCGGCCATCTGCGCATATTGTTCTGCTTTGGTTGGCATGGGGTTCTATCCTCCTTTCGATTTTTGAGTAAAAGAAAAGCAGGAAACCTCGAAAGATTTCCCGCTTCGTAGTACTGCCAGTAATGCCTAACTTTTAGTCAGTCAATGGTCGGTCATCCCAACAAAAGTGGTCTTTATTTGTCCTGTATCAATTGTGACATAGTCTCTTTTTCTTTGTCTTGTAATACGGTTAGTAGCCGTTTTTTGCATTCGCTGATTTCCTCTATAAGGACTCTCTTTGCATCCCCAAGATTAAGTCCCTTTTCATATCCCAATTTAATTTCTTGCATTTGTCTATAGCGTATATTAAGGGTATTAAAAAAGCCTCTAATTGTAACAGGATCGCTTTTTTTGTACAACAACGGCTTTGCCCTTTCGAAATACGCCATTATCAGGTGATAAGCATTTTCAATAACATCCCCATTTGTTTCTGTAACCGCTGGAATCTTTATTTCGCTGACATCTTTTATCAGTTCTCCAATCTCATCTCTCTTCCATACGTTAAAGCTATAAATCTGTTCTTCTTTTTTAGCTTTCTGGAGAAAGCGATGCTCAAAATGAGAAATCAGAAATTGTACAAAAGCAGCAACAATACCTGCAATTACACCGGTTGCAATTCCGCCACCATTGCACAATAATTCAATCCATTTATCCATGATGTGTGTCCTCCATCGCCACAAAGAAAAATTAGTTTCATTAACCGCCCCCATTTTATCACAAACTATTTTTATCGCATAGATGTTTTTACTCGTCAAAATCCGGGCACAGCTCCAACTCGTCAAACTCGGCGTCGGTCATGGCGCGCAGCTTGGCGAGGGTGCTGTCGGTCAGGGCCAGCAGCTCAGTCTCGTCCGCCTGCAAGTGGCCGCGCATCTCGGTCAGGGCCTCGATGGCCCCCTGGCGGGTGCCGGGGTTGTAGATACACAGCAGGTTGGTTTCCTCAAAGGTCAAAGCGTTCATATCAGATCTCCCTTTCCGCGCTCTTTTTGGGCGCTGTCTTTTTATGTTCGGTTTTGGGCTGGCTTTTCAGCTGCTCCACAACGGACTTCTTCTTATCCCGGTCCTCCCGGTGAGCGGCGGCAGCCAGGTCCATCAGCGAAATAGGCTGGCCGCTGCGGGCCTGCTGTTCCAGCTGGGCCACCGTCGGTTCCTTGGAACCGTTGTTGAGAATCCCGTCGATCATGCCGTAGTCATCCTCCACGGCCATCTCTGCATTTTTCAGCGGATTGTCCGGCAGAAAACCGGGCACCTCGGCAAAGCCGAAGCTGTCACAGTAGTGACAGGATACCTTGCCGTCCCGCTTGATGGCAACAATGTCGCTGACACTCATGGACGGGTGGCGGTAGTCGGCGGGGTGTTCGTTATTGAAGCGGTATTCAAGATTGTCCAGCACGCTGCCTTTCAGGTCGCCGGGGGCCAGCGGCGCGGTGTAGACCAGATCATAATTGTCCCGCTGCACCGTCTGCCCGATGGACTTGATCCATTCCAGCCCCTCATAGCGGATGTCCCGCAGCTCGTCGGTGTGCTTCACCTGGTAGATGGCGAAGCAATCGCCCTTGTGGTCGAGGAACGCCTGCTCCCGTTCCTGCTGGTGGTCCATGCGCTCCTTGACCTGGGCATCGAAAGCCGGGCATTCCTCCCATTCCTCGCGGGTAACGGCGAAGATCCCGTCGTGAGCATCCAGGTCGGCGGTATCAAAAGCCATCGCCGGGTTCTCGCCCTGCTGAACGATATAAACGGTCAGGTCGCGCTCCATCAGCTCATAGGCGCGTTCTTTGGAGAGGGGCAGAAGGTCCCCGTCCAGATAGCCGCACTTTTCCAAATCGTCCTGGGTCAGCGTAGGGTCCGGCATGGGGTACTCGTCCAGGTGCTGCTCCGGGGCGTCCGGCAGCATGGTGGTTTCCGAGGCGGCGGCCTTGGCCGCTGCCTGCATCTGCTGGACAGCCGCCTCCTGCAAGGTTTCGATCATGGACAGCGGCGCATACTGAATGGTCTGACCGCCCAGGTCGTGCATCTCACAGATTTTCAGCGCAGCGGTGGACAGGGGCAGCTCCGGCGCATCCAGCTGGCCGCCGTCCAGCTGCTTCATGGTCGCCACATCGTAGAGCGTGTAGTCCCAGCCGGTGTCGCAGAGCTGAACATGAAGATAGGTGGTATCGTCCAGCACCAGAAGGGCCTCGCGGTACTCGGTGCTGGGTTCAGGCGTGGTGGGTGTTTCCTCTGCGGCCGACTGAGGCACCGCCTGTTCCGGCTGGGCAGTCAGGTCAATGCCGCGCTCCTTGCAGATAACCTTATAATGCCGGTCAATGTCCGCGATCAGTTCCCCGGCCGCCTTGTTGATGGTCTCTAAACTGGCCCGCAACTCCGGCAGCTCCTTACCCTGGCTCCAGTTGGCGATGTAGCCGAAGCTGTTCTCGCCGGTCTGGATACTGTAATACTGGCAAACCGCGTAGGAAATGCTCTCGGCCTCCACCTCCTCGGTGTTGCGGTCTTTCTTCTTGGGCGGCTCCTTGTCACCGGCCCTGACCGCTTCCTCCTGAGCCTTAGCGTAGTTGTGCAGCTTGCTGTGGGCGATCTCATGGACGGCGGCGGAAACGGTCTGTACCTCGCTCATGCCAGCACGGATGGCGATGCGCTGCCGGTCCGGCGAGAAATATCCGTCCATGTTGGCTGCCATCGGCTCAAACTCGATGGGGACCGGGGCGGACCGGCGCAGGGCCTCCATAAATACCTCATAATTCTGGACATTCCCGGAAAGAGAGGACGCCAGTTCCGGCAGGGGCTTTCCGTCCGTCTGGCTGATGTCGAACACCTTCACCGGGCGGAACAGCGGGATCTCGATTTCCTTTTCCTCCATGATGACCTTGCCATCCTTATCCAGCATGGGGGCTTTGGTGTCCGGGTCCAGCTTCTGCTCCTCGATTTTCTTCTTATATGGTGTCGGGGCAATGATGGTAATGCCGTGTTCACCCCGCTTCACATGGCGGGAAAACTGGTTTTTCCACTTGTTGTAACCAGCTACCAGCGTGGCGTCCGGGCGCTGCATATAGATGAGCATGGTGTTGTTGACGGAGTAGCGGTGGAAGCGGGACATAACGGACAGGTAGCGCCTGTATTTCTCGCTCTCGAACAGCTCCTTGATGCCCTGTTCAATGCCCGCCGTGATTTCCTGCAACCGCTCCCGGTTGGTGGGTTTGTCAGCCATGATTTTCACTCTCCCTTCTATGGCCGAAAGTTCAGCGGTGTGTTCTGCGATCCACCGGTCCTGTTCCTCGGTGCTGCTGTCGAGAAACGTATCCAGCAGATAGCCCATGTAATCTTTCTTTTGGATGGCCTCCATAAAACGGAGATGCGGGTCCTCGTCCGGCGTTTTGGGGGAATAGTCGGTTTCCCATTTTCGGAGCAAGTGGTAGTAGTCCGCCAGAACACGCCACCCATGTTCCCGTTTTTCCTTTAATTTCTGCGCTTCGGTTTTCTGCCGGACGTAACGCCTCCGGGGAGGGGCCTGACTGTCATAGGCCAGGCCAAAATCCAGGGCCAGCTTTTCGGCGGCCTCCCTGGGAGGCAGGTCATAGAGCCGGGCGGTGAAGTCGATCACATCGCCGTCTGCGCCACACCCAAAGCAGTGGAAACGTGTGTCCACCTTCATGCTGGGGTGGCGGTCATCGTGGAAGGGACAGCAGGCCATGCCGCCACGTCCCACCGCGATGCCGTAATGCTCCGCCGCCTCCCTGGTGGTGACGGACTGTTTTACGACTTCAAAGGCACTCTCGCCCATGCTCACTTGCTGCCCGCTTTCGGGACGGGCGGTTTGTACCCGGCGGCCTTGGCTCGTTCACTGGCGGCCTTGCGGCGCTCGGCGCTGTACGGTTCCCGGACAGACACGCAGCGTTTGGGCACTGTAAAGGTTTGGCGGTCTTTCTTCACGATCTGGTCCGGGTATTTCTCCGCCAGCCGCCGCAGTTTCTCCAGCAGCTTCGGGTCATGGGTGTAGACCTCGGCGGTGGCCTCGGCTTGGTTGTAGAGGATAATGGTTTCCTGTTCATAAAGGCTCAGTTTCATTTGCCGCCGCCTTTCTGCCGGTCAAAGTCCAGCTTGAAATTGACGTACTGGCCGGTATCCTCCAGGACAACGGTGGCGTCGTAGGTTTTGCCGCTCTTTTCGGAGTGCAGCCCGGTCACACGGGCGCGACCATCTTTCAGCAGCGCCGCCACAATAGTCTTGGTGGGCTGTTTGCGCTTCGCGGCCCACCACTTGCTGTTTTTCCAGATGGCAAATTTGCAAGATTTGTCCTGGCAGAAGAAGCCCTTTTGCATTTCTGCAATTTCACCGCCGCAGCGGGGGCATTTGCCCACCACCTCGCGGGGTGGGGTGAACAGGTACTCGCTGCCCTTAATGACCTGATAGGTTCCCACCAGTTCTTTCAGCATGGCGCAGATCCCGTCCATGAAGTCCTCCGGGGCCAGCTCGCCGCGCTCGATCTCACCCAGCCGGTACTCCCAGTCGGCGGTCAGCAGCGGGGATTGCAACTGCTCCGGCAGGACAGTAATCAAGGAAAGTGCGTCATGGGACGGCAGGAGCTGTACGGTTTTCTTGCTCTTTTTGCGTTCCAGAAAGCCGGTAGAGACCAGCTTTTCCAAAATCCCGGCGCGGGTGGCGGGGGTGCCCAAACCTTTGCGCTCGGCATCCTCCGGCATATCATCTTTTCCGGCAGTCTCCATCGCGGAGAGCAGCGTATCCTCGGTGAAGTGTTTGGGCGGGGTAGTCTTGCCCTCCTTGACGGCGGCACCGGCGACCGGCAGCGCCTGGCCCTCAGCCAATTCCGGCAGCGACTTGTCCTCGGTGTCCTTATCCGGCTCCGCATTTTTCATGCTGGCGCGGTAGGCGGCGTCCAGTTCCCGCCAGCCGGGCTGCTTCACCGTGCGGCCTTTGGCGGTGAACTCCGCGCCGTCGCACTCCACCGTGACAGCGGTCTCGGCGTAGGTATAGGGCGGGGCCACCGCGCACAACAGGCGCAGGGCCACCAGCTCCAGAATTGCCCGTTCGCCCACCGGCAGGGCAGACAGGTCCACGTCCCGGATGTTGCGGGTGGGGATCACCGCATGGTGATCGGTCACTTTCTTGTCGTTGATGACCACCGCCGCATCGCAGGAAATGGCGATGCCCTTGCGGAACGGCATGGCGTTGGCGACCAGATTCACCAGCACCGGCAGGCCCTCGGCCATGTCGGAAGTCAGGTAGCGGCTGTCCGTCCGGGGATAGGTGCAGAGCTTCTTTTCATAGAGGTTTTGCAGGTAATCCAATGTCTGCTGCGCCGTGAAGCCCAGCAAGCGGTTGGCATCCCGCTGGAGAGTGGTCAGGTCGTAGAGGGCGGGCGGCTTCTCGGTTTTGTCCTTGCGCTCCACCTGTTTGACCGTGGCCATGCCGCCCTCGCTGGCTTGCCGCAGTTGCTCGGCAGTGCCTTTATTGTCCATCCGAGAGCTGGCAGCGGAAAAGCCGGGCAGTTCCAGCGCCACCGTATAAAACGGCACCGGCTTGAAGGCGTCGATCTCGGCCTCCCGCTGGACGATGAGCGCCAACGTCGGGGACATGACGCGGCCAATGTTGAGGGTGCGGTGGTACAGCACCGAAAAGAGGCGGGTGGCGTTGATGCCCACCAGCCAGTCGGCCTTGGCCCGGCAGAGGGCCGCCTGATGCAGACCGTCATAGTCCGCACCGGGGCGCAGGTTGGCAAAGCCCTCCCGGATGGCGGAATCCTCCATGCTGCTGATCCACAACCGTTTCATGGGCTTGGTGCAGCCCGCCAGACAGTAAACGGTGCGGAAAATCAATTCACCCTCGCGTCCCGCGTCGCAGGCGTTGACCACTTCGGTCACGTCCTCCCGCCGCAACAGGGTACGCAGCACATCGAACTGTTCCCGCTTGTCCTTGGAGATGGTAAAGCGCCAGGTCTCCGGCAGGATTGGCAGGTCATCGTAGCGCCACTTGGCATAGTCGGGATTGTAGACGGAGGCATCGGCCAGCCCGGCCAGATGCCCCAGGCACCAGCTCACCAGCCAGCCGCCGCCCTCCAGGTAGCCGTCCTTTCGGGTGGTAGCGCCCAGTACAGCTGCCAACGAATTTGCAACCGAGGGCTTCTCGGCAATTACCAATTTCATTTCTGTTTCCTCCTTTCGCGCAGCCATGCGGTCAGCTCCTTGTGGCAGAATCCCACGCAGGGCTGGCCGGGGCGGTAGTTTCCACAGCCATAGCAGGGGTGGCCGGGAGATAAAGAGGGAGGACGGGAAACTGCCTTCCCGCCCTCCGGCCTGCGCGTCATCATGGGTTCAAAGGGGCTGTCGGTGAACCGGGTCATTTGACCGGGTTCTCGCTTTCTTCATCGCCGCCCCCGTCGGCTTCCTCCGGCTCGGTCTCCCAGGTCTCATCCTCCGGGAGCCCTTCATCTGCGCCATAATCGTAATCATCTAAGTTATCGCTGCCCTTGGTCTTGGGCTTCTGC